>NZ_JBILYB010000037.1:0-45658 GCF_044378005.1 Prosthecobacter sp. | reverse complement strand
TTTTACTTCGATGCTTTTGCGCACTCTTCTCCCCGCTGTCGTTGCCTCGCTAATCTGTCACACTGCCTTCGCCGATTCGGCCATCGAGCCGCTGGTCGGATTCGAGATGGGGCCGAACCCAAATGGCGCGACAGCGCCCGTGAGGCCCGCCTTGTATTTGCATTCAAATGGGAATTTCTATGGCACGACTCCGGGCGGTGGTGCTTTCGGCTTTGGCACGTTGTTTCAAATGTCCAAAAGCGGCGTGTTCGGTCACCTGTCCTTCACAGATCTGAACGCAGGGTCCGTGCCTCTGGGCCGCCAGCCCGGCAGCGTTCCGACAAGCACGCCGGTGCTCAGTTCAGATGGCTGGCTCTGGGGTACCACCTCTGCCGGTGGCGTCAACGGCACCTACGGCACCATCTTCCGCATCCGCCCGGAAACAGGGGAGTTTCAGACGATGCACAATTTTGCCAGTGGCTTTGAGGGCAATTCACCGGTCTGCGGGCTGGTGTCGGATGGTCAGGGCTATCTGTGGGGTGTCACTCGTTATACAAACAATGGAACATTGACGAATGGCATCCTTTACCGAATCCACGAGCTGACGGGTGTCTTCGAGCGAAAGCTGACGTTTGGCGACACGGTCGCTCCCAACAAAGGGCGTGTGCCGCTGGGTGCTCTTTATTATGATGGGGCGGGCAATTTGTGGGGCAGCACGAGCGCGGGCAGCAGCAATGGCCATGGCAATCTTTTCAAATACACCATCGCCACGAGCACCTTCACCATCGTCACCGAGTTCAGTGATCGGGGGGTTGCAGCTGGGGCCATCAAGGGTAGTGGTGCTGCTTCAGCCTTGGTGCCTGATGGCAATGGCTTTCTCTGGGGGGTGACTCCCTATGGCGGCGACAGCGTGGGCAACGGCACCGTCTTTAAAGTGGACATGAACACCGGCGCGGCCACCAGCGTGATCGAATTCAGTAACAATGGCACCAGCAACAAAGGTTCGACTCCGGTCGGCCCTCTCGTGAATGATGGAGCGGGCAATCTCTGGGGTGTGACCAGTGCCGGAGCTACCTCTGGTGAGGGCGCGGTCTTCAAGATCGCTGCCAGCACGGGTGTACTGACCACGGTGCTTCAGTTCAGCACACTGACCGGAGCCAATGCGACGGTGAGCAATCCCCAGAATGGCCTGACCAACGACGGCCAGGGCTATCTCTGGGGCATCGCCAGCGTCGGCGGCGGTGCCTCTACCTGGACTGTTTACAAGATCAAGATAAGTGACGGCAGCTTCACGAAGGTGGTGGATCAGGCTCCAGGTGGAGTCTCCTACCTCGGTCGCACTCCGCTGGCCGGCCTCTCAGGCAATGCTACCAGCCCCTGGCTCTGGGGCACCACCTCCGCCGGTGGCGCGAACAATCTAGGCACGCTCTACCGCTATGATCCGAGCACGGGCCAGACTGAGGTGGTGAAGAGCTTCACCGGCACTACCGGCACGGCTTTGGGCTCAAAACCCAATGGCAAAGTGCATGTCGATGCCGATGACGTGGTCTGGGGCACAACCGAAGAGGGCGGCACCTCCAACTTTGGAACGATCTTCAAGTATGATCCGGCAACGAGCACCTTCACGACGGTGCAGTCATTCAGCTCAGGTGGTGGCTACCGCCCCAAAGGTGCGCTGGTCGCCATGAGTGACGGCTTCATCTGGGGCACCACCAGCAGCGGCTCCAGCGCCAGCTACGGCAGCGTTTTTAAAATCAATCCAGCCACGAATGCGGTGTCTGTTGTGCACACCTTTGCTTCAAGCACACCGGCCAATGGTTATCAGCTCGCCTGTGGTCTGGTGGAGGACAGCAATGGCTTCGTCTGGGGCACCACTCAGCTCGGGGGCGCAAACTCCAGCGGCACCTTGTTCAAAATCGCCATCGCCAACGGCACTCTGACCGTTGCGCACTCTTTTGCCAATGGGTCTAGCAATCACGCAGGTGATCTGGTGATAGATGCCGCCGACAACATCTACGGGACGAACCCACTCAGGGTCTTCAAATTCAATCCCAACACCTCTGTCCTGACTGCGGTCTTCACGAATGAAGAGATCACACCTCCGCTCAAAAGCGTGACGGTCGGCACCCTTTATAAAACAGCGGCGGGAGACATCCGCTTTCTGGGGACGGAGGGCACCAAGGACCTGACAGGCATGTCGCCACCCTACAACAACTACGCCAGCTATCGGGCAGTGATCTACGAGATCAACACGACCACCAATGCCGTCACCAAAATACACAGCCTGATGGAGAGCGTCGTCGGGACCTCCGTGCCAGCGGCACTGACACCTGCGGGCAGCCTTTATGAACACACCGACGGAAGCGTTTACGGCGTCACTCAAAACGGCGGCACCAATGAAGATCTCGAACCCGCAGGTGGTGGCATGATCTACCGCGTCGGCACGGGGCCAGCCGCCATCGCGCAGCCTTACAGCACGCTGGTATCACAGACCTACTCCCAGTATTCATCGGTCACGGGCAATACCACGCTGCGTGGTTTTGTGAACCCGAATGGCAACTCGATCCTCTGTGAGTTCGAGTGGGGACCGACCACCAATTTGGGAAATACCATCACCGCCTCCGCCACGCCCGGCACCGGCCTTACCGGCAATCTTTGTGAAGTGGTGCTGCCCGGTTTGCCGGCCAAAACGACCTACTTTTTCCGTCTCCGTGCCAACACGAACGGCGGCCCCACCGAGCCATCCTTTGGCCCGATCCAATCCATCGTGACTGGCACGCCTGCGGGACCCACGAATGCGGAAATCTCAGTGGAGTCACCGATTGGTCAGCCACTGACCGATAATGTCGGCACGCTGGATCTCGGTTCGCTGCTCGTGGGGCAAACCAACAAGCACGCCGTCGCCGTGCGCAACATCAGCCTTTCAAACTCCCTCACCGGAGTGAGTGCCAGCATCAGTGGTGCAGATGCCAGCGACTTCGTCATCACCACACCGCTCACTCTTACCAGTTTCGGACCTGGTAGCAGCGATGGCCTGCTCATCACCTTCACCCCCAGCGACAGCGGTGCCCGTGTGGCAACGCTCACCATCGTGAGCAACGATAGCGATGAAGCCAGCTTTGAAGTCCAGCTCACGGGCGAAGGCCTGATCCAGCCGGAGATCGAGGTGGACACCTCCGTCGCAACCAATGTCCAAAGCCACGAAACCACCTACGACTTTGGCACTGGCTCCGTCGGCGCAGGCATCGCCCGCACCTTCACGATCCGTAATGTCGGCAACGCCACACTCGGCGCCTTGGATGTCACGATCGACGGAGCCAACAGTAGCGAGTTCGTCGTCACCACGCAGCCAGACCCCAGCATTGCCCAGGGCGGAAGCGACACCTTTGTCGTCACTTTCACACCCTCCGCAGGTGGCACACGAACTGCCCGACTCCAGATCGTCAGCGATGATTCGGATGAGAATCCTTTTAACATCAACCTGAGCGGCAGCGGCATCATCGCGCCGGAGATCGAGGTGCTGGATGACAGCGTCGAGCTGACGGACAACGTATCGACGATCGCCTTTGGCAGCCTGAACACGGGCGGACTTTCCACCCGAGTCATCACCATCCGCAACGCGGGCAGCGCAGCTCTCACCGGCATCAGCCTTTCCTTCTTCAGCGGTGATACCGCACACTTCCAATTCAACACCCTGGCCTCCAGCGTGGCTGCCGGGCAGCAGATCACGTTTAACCTCAGCTTCTTCCCCCAGAGTGCCGGGGCCAAATCGACGATCCTCCGCATCGCCAGCAATGACAGCAATGAAAACCCCTTCGACATCATCCTCACCGGCACAGGCACCTCGGCTTCTGAGATCGGCGTCGAGTCACCGCTGAACACGCCTTTGACCGATGGCATCTCATCGCTGGACTTTGGCAGTGTGAATACCGGAACAACCGGATCGAAGCCCATCATCATACGCAACACTGGCACCTCCGATCTGACCGGGCTTTCCGTGAGTTTCGTGGGCACCCACGCGAGCGACTTCAGCGCCACAGCTCCAGGTTCCACCACCGTCGTTCCAAATGATGCGACAGGCTTCACGCTCAGCTTCAATCCCACCGGAAGCGGCACACGCACCGCGACCATGCGCATCGCCAGCAACGATGGCGATGAAAACCCCTTCGACATCTCACTCACCGGCACAGGCCATGTGCCGCAGGGGCCTGTCTTCACCGTCCAGCCGCAGAGCCAGCTCGTGCTTCTCGGACAGCCGGTAAATTTCACGCCAACTGTCACTGGCGATCCCGTCATCACCTACAAATGGAAGAAGGGCACAGCCTTCATCGCCAATGCCGTCTCCAGCAGTTACGGCATCGCCATCACGAAGGCGGCGGATGCAGGTGCTTACAGTGTGATCGCCGACAATCCCGTCGGTGCCGAAGTGCCATCACAGACGGCTTACCTCGGACTCGTGACGCCGAATCAGGGCACGCAGATCCTGAAAGTCGGCAGCACACTCAGCCTGAAAAGTACCGTCGCTAAACCGACCTCTCCGCGCGTCAGCATCAGCTACACCTGGAGCCGCGTGGGTGATTCCATGCCCGTCTCCGGTGGCACCACAGTCGTCAGCAACAGCTCCACCACCGGGAATCTGAGCATCACCAAAATCCGCACCGGGGACACTGGCACCTACACCTGCCTCGTCACTCTCGATGACCTCGACACCCCCGGCATTGACGCCACCCTCAGCCATGGCGACACCGTCGTCAGCGTCGTCGATGCCGTGCCGGATGTGGATGCCATCCCGGCAGAGTCCGTTTCCGTCAGCGAGCCCATCGACATCACCATCACCGCCACGAACTTCCCCACCAGCTTCTCCGCCACCACCCTGCCTGCGGGGTTGAAATTCGATACTAAGACCGGCCGCCTCACGGGCAAACCCACCACGCCGAGCAAGAACATCCTCGGGGACAAGATCAGCTTCAAAGCCACCAACGCCTTTGGCACCAGCGTGGCAGAGGATTTCTATCTCACCATCGAGCCGCTCGTGCCCGGTGTCGTCGGTACATTCAATGGCATCGTCGAGCGCTCTGGTCACACGAACTTTGGCATGGGCGGTCATGTGAAGATCACCGTCGCCAGCACTGGTGTCGTCTCGGGTGATGTCACCCTCGCCGGGCAAAAGCACAGCGTCGTCGGCTCGATCGATGTCTCTCTCGGCAACAACCCAACCTTTGACCTCATCGTCAAACGCGCCCCTGCAACCCTCGGCGATCTCCGGCTCACCGGCGGCATATCTCCGGACGATGACCTCCTCTCGGGCGACATCAGCGATCCGCGCTTTGAGATGCTAACAGGCACGCAGGATCTCGGAGATCCCGCTGAGCCCGGCCTCGTCGATGGCACGATGGAGGAGGCGCGCTTCAACCACCCCAGCGGCCTCGCTCTTCTCGCCAATGGTTCCGGTTACATCTCCGACAGCGGTGATCACGTCATCCGCTTTGTCGATGGCGATGGAGGCACCGTGTCCACCTTCGCAGGCAATACCAATTCAGGCTCGAACGACGGCACCGGCACAGCTGCCAGTTTCGCCGGGCCTGAAGGTC
The DNA here is from genome assembly GCF_044378005.1 of Prosthecobacter sp. GTDB lineage: Bacteria > Verrucomicrobiota > Verrucomicrobiia > Verrucomicrobiales > Verrucomicrobiaceae > Prosthecobacter. The sequence goes on along the minus strand of NZ_JBILYB010000037.1, from coordinate 40,088 downwards.
TGGCGCTCGACATCGCGGGCAATCTCTTCGTCGCCGACACCCTCAACTCGACCATCCGCAAAATCACCCCGGCGGGAGTCGTCACCACCTTTGCAGGCACGGCGGGCCAGGTCGGCAACGTGAACGGCACCGGAGCTGCCGCACGCTTCAACCTGCCATGTGCGCTCTGCTTTGATCCAGCAGGCAATCTTTATGTCGCCGATCGTGGCAATCACACCATCCGCAAAATCACCCCCGCTGGTGTCGTCACCACACTCGCAGGCAAAGCAGACCAGTCCGGGCACAAGGACGGCAGTGGCACAGGTGCCCTCTTCAACACTCCACGCGGCATTGTCTATGAGCCCGTGCTCAAAGCGCTCTTCGTCACCGACTCCGCCAACGTCGTCATCCGCAAAGTTACGCTCGCCGGAGCCACCACGACCTATGCCGGATCACCCGGTGCGGGCGGCATCGCGGATGGTCTCTTTGCCAATGCGCGCTTGATCGATCCACGCGGCATCACCACGCTGGGAGACGGCACACTCATCGTGACCGACACCCTGCTCGTGCAACTCAACCCCAATGGCACACTCGGCACCGTCAGTGATTTCTTGGATACCGTCGGCAAACTCGATCACCCCGTCGCCGTGGCCTACAACCCAACGGATGAAAGCCTCGTCACCGTGGACCCGGTTTTCCATGGAGCCATCAGCTACGAGCCCAGCGGCGTGAATCAGGAGGCCCACTTCGCCGCACAACGCAACCCATGGACGACCACGAACCTCGTCCCGTTAGCCGAACAAGGTCTCTACAACGCCGCCATCGAAACCACCGTCCTGCCCACAAACGCCAGCTTCCCGCATGGCGATGGCTATGCTCAGGTCGCCATCAGCAAGAGCGGCGTCGCTGCATGGACCGGCAAAGCGGCGGACGGCAGCAGCTTCACCTTCAGCACCTTCATCGCCGATGATCGCAGCATCCCGCTGCACGCCATGCTGTACAAAAACACCGGCAGCCTTCAGGGCGAGACCTTCATCAACCCAGCCGCCACGCCCAACAAATACGACCTCATCGGTGACAACACACCTGCCCTCGATTGGTATAAACTCAACCAGCCACTCGCCAGCACCGACCGCAGCTACAAAGATGGATTCCCCGTGCATGACCTCACCCTCACCGGCGGCAAATATGTACCCAACGACCTCCACCTTTACCTTGGCTTCGCCCCATCCACCACGCCTGCGAACCTGCAACTCAGCTTCACCGAGTCACTGATCGATTCCTTCACCCAAGCCTTCACTCTCACTAAACCCAACACCGTTTCAGTGGCAGCACCTGTGAAATCAACCACCCTGAAGATCGACTCGAAGACCGGCATCTTCACCGGCAGCTTCAAGGAAGGCACCCCAGCCGCGACTGTGCCCTTCGCCGGCATCCTCATCGACTACGATGCGGGATCTGACCGCAGCGGCCACGGCCACTACCTCATCCCCGAATCCGCCAGCGCCACCTCCCTGATCCACTCTGCTCGCGTGACTCTGGAGGCAGACTGAGTCACGAACGATCTTGCTTGCCTCTGCTTCGAGCTTCTGGCCTATGATCGGCCATGCTCGAAGCACGCAACATCGGACTGGAAATTGATGCCCCGCCGGGATCGGAACAGGAAAGCCTGCACCTCCTCCGTGAGGTGGCCTTCAGCGTGCCGCAGGGTCATCTCATGGCCATCGTGGGACCATCAGGCTGTGGCAAAACCACGCTGCTGAAAGTCATCGCCGGAATCACCGAGCAGACCGATGGCGAGCTGAAGTGGGAAGGGCGTGATCTCAAAGAAGAAGAGGACCTACATCCTGGCGAACTCGGCTATGTGCCGCAGTTCAGTGTGGCGCATGATCTGCTGACCGTGGAAGAATGCATCGCCAACAGCATGGCGCTGCGCACGCAGCTCCCTGGCACCGATGACTTCGAGCCGAAGCTGGACAAGATCCTCGAACTCACCGGCCTCACCGACTTGGCGGATCGCCGCATCAAAGTGCTCTCCGGCGGTCAAAAGCGCCGCCTCGGTTTGGCGCTGGAGCTTGTCACGAATCCCTGCCTGCTGCTCTGCGATGAAGTCACCAGCGGGCTCGATCCAAAATCCGAGGGTGAAATCACCGAGCTGCTGCGCGTGCTCTCCCGCGAGAATCCGCGCCGCCTCGTCGTCAACGTCACCCACAGTCTCGCCAGCTTGGAGGCCTTCGACAGCGTGCTCGTCATGTATCAGGGCCGCCTCGTTTATCACGGCCCGCCGAAGATGCTCACGCACTACTTCACCGTCGAGCATCCTGAAGAGGTCTATCTCCGACTTACTCAGCGTGAGGCCCAAGGCTGGCATGAATCCTGGCAGAAGAAGCGCGAGCATTATGAAAAGATGCTGATCGAAAACGCACCGCCGCAGCCAAAGGAAGACGATCACGAGCACGAAGTCGTGGCTCCCGAAGAGCTTCCCAGCCTGATGAGCCAAGTCTTCACCCTGCTGCAACGCCGATGGACCATCTTCCGCCGTGATTCCGGCCAGGTCTGGCTGCATCTCGCCATGCTTTTCGGCTTCCCGCTGCTCGTCGTCATCTTTGCTCTCGATGGCATCAAGCCACTCAAGCAGCTCAGTCAGCGCCAGGACAGCGACATGCTTTTCGAGATTCAGCAAAAGTCCGAGCATCTCGTGGATCAGCTCAATGCTGGTGGACTCGTCAGCGGCCTCATCATGCTGCAGGTCGTGCTCGTCACCCTCATGGCCAGCAACAATGCCGCGCGTGAAATCGCCGGTGAGCGGCTCATCCTGGAGCGCGAGAAACTCGGTGGCCTCAGCACGATGGCTTATGTCATTAGCAAGGTGCTTTTCCTCGGCGTTTTCGTTTTAGCGCAGAGCATCTGGATGGGCATCTTTGTGGACATGATCACTGGCGGTCTGCCCGGAGATTTGATCACTCAACTCGGCCTTCTCGTGCTCGTCTCCGCCGCCATGACCAGCGTCTGTCTCGGTATCAGCGCCATGTGCCGCACACCGGAAAAGGCCACGATCCTGAGCATCTACCTCGTCGGCTTCCAGCTCCCGCTTTCCGGTGCTGTACTTAGCCTGCCAGACTGGATCGAAGGCGCGGTGAATCCCTTCATCGCAGCGTTCTGGTCATGGTCAGGTAGTCTCCGCAGCATGAGCGATACCGCCTTTTACGATGCCGTGAAAAAGGTCACCGAGACCAGCCTCGTCACGCCCGAACTCGCAGGCTTTGTCCTGCTCGCTCACGTGATCATCGGCCTCAGCATGGCCTATGTGGGCAGCAAAGGCAGCCAGTGGGAGTAAAGACTGCGCAAGCAGCGCTCGATGATCACGTTTGATTTCGATCATGCGACTCCTCCTCACCTGCCTTTTCATCTGTGGCTCGCTTCAGGCTCAAAATCTCCGCCCCTGGAATGACTACCGCGTCATCCTCTGGATGGGTGAGAAAGGCCAGAAGTCACTCGCGAACCCGAAGCTGCCGGAGCGCTTCCGCGAACTCGGCATCAACAGCGGCATGATCGGTGTGGGTGGCGATGCTTCCTTCTACAAACAGCAAGGCTTCGGGCACTACGTCGAAAACATCGTCAATGAAGGACTCTGCCTGAAGTTCCGATCAAAGGTCACGAACTGGGATCAGTTCATCAAAGGCTGGATGGATCCGCGTGATCCGCAGGCGCTCGTGCGCGACTACGCGCTCGAAGATCCCGCGTGGCTTCATCGCATGAGTGATCGCGTGACCAAAACCGCCCGCGATGCCTCGCCACTCGCGCCTTTGCTCTACGATCTGCGTGACGAGCTCTCGACGACCATCTCGGCGAATCCGTTCGACTATGACTTCTCCGCCACCTCTCTCGCGGCGTTCCGCGAATGGCTGAAAACTCGTTACGCCAGTCTCGAAACCTTGAATCAACAGTGGGAGACCAGCTTCCCGAGCTGGGAGGCGGTGATGCCCTTCACCACAGATCAGATCAAGCAGCGCATGGCCTCTGGAAAAGCTGGCCCTGAAGCCAAAGTGGACTGGGCCGAAGTGCGTGCCGTGAAGCTCGATCTCACCAAGGCGAAGAACGAGCGCACACGCTGGAACTTCGCCCCATGGGCCGATCATCGGAGCTACATGGATCATGCGTTGTCACAGGCGCTGGCACACTTCCGCAAGGCATCTCATGCCGCCGATCCTGCCACGCCCGTCGGCATCGAAGGCACGCAGATGCCGAGCACGTTTGGTGGTTACGATCTCTGGCGCATGAGCCAGGTGCTTGATTGGGTGGAGCCTTACGACATCTGCAACTCACGCGAGATCTTCGGTTCCTTCATGCCGGGCAAGCCGATGCTCGCCACCGTCTTCGAAAAGGAAACCAACCCCGCCATGCGCCGCCTCTGGCATCTGCTGCTGGAGGGTGACAAAGGCTGCATCATCTGGTGGAGCGAGGACTGCGTCGATTGGTCGAAGCCCGACCTGCCGCTCACGGCGAAGGGCCAGGCTCTCGCGCCCGTACTTAAGTCACTGCAAAGCCAGCTCGCGAAGCTCTTCATGCTCGCCGAGCGCGAGCGTGATCCCATCCTCATTCATTACTCGCAGCCGAGCATCCAGGCAGCCTGGCTCATGGAATCCACCGCCGATGGCAAAACATGGGTGCGCCGCTTCAGCAGCTTCGAGTCCGATCACAACCGCCACGCCGTCGTCCGCAATGCCTGGCTAAAAGCGCTGCAAGACCTCGGCTTCAGCCCCACCTTCACCGCCAGCGAGCAGCTCGAAAAAGGTCTGCCCACCACACCTCGCCTGCTCATCCTCCCGCAGAGCTGGGCCATGAGCGATGCCGAACTCGCCGCCGCGCGTGCCTTTTCCAAACGCGAGCAGCGCCTCGTCATCGCCGATGGTCCCCATGGCATCTTCGATGAGCACGGAACTCTGCGAGCGAACCCCGAATGGCCCACGAGCGACAAACCCGAGTCCATACGTCTCACTTTCGGCACCAATACTGACGAGCAACCCTTCTCCGAAACCAGCACCTCACTGAGCGACTACCCCGTGCACCGCCTCAAAGCCGACTTTGATGCGTCTTCCATCGACAGCCTGCGCACGCTCCTCGCTGATCGTGGCATGCGTGCCCCTGTCTCCGTGCCTGCAGAATCTCGCGTGCGCGTGCATCGCTTTAAAGTCGGTGACACAGCCCGCCTGATCGCCTTTGAGCGAAACGTGGAATACAAGATCCGCGAGGAGCTGGCCCAGGTCGGCGGCAATGAGCAGCTCGAAAAGCCCGTGACCTTCAAAGCCAAACTCCAGCAGCCCGGCCATGTCGTGAACCTCCGCACCGGCGAGCATCTGGGCGAGGTGAGCGAGTTCAGCGTCACCCTCGATCCCTGGCAGCCCGCGCTGTTTGCGCTGATGTCTGCCAAGCCCACGGGTGATGCGGTGGAGGCACTGTTGGGGCAGATGCCGTCGCCCTGAGCTTGTGCCGCATCGCTTGCCACATCGCCCCAGCGGCCTAGTTTGAAGTAAGATGCTACTGCCACGCCCCATCATTCATGCCTTCATGCTGCTCGCCAGCGCCGTCTCTACGGTGCAAGCGGTCGATCTGGAGGAGATGCCGGAATACCGCGCCGTGCGTCAGGCTCTGCTCGATGGACTGCCCGCCGTGGCAGCCCTGAAGGCCACTCGTCTCATGGAGGCTGCTGCGCCACGCTCCACCGAGCGGCAGACCCTGGCCTCCCTGGCTGTGGAAGCCTGGGTGCGTGCCAGCGATGGCCGGGCTGCACTGAAAATCCTCCAAAGCGAAAAGGTGCCGAATGCCGATTTCTGGATCGCCCAAGCACGGGTGCAGGCAGGTGAGCTTGATACCGCTGAGAAGCTGCTGATCGGTCGTGTGCGTGAAAATAGCGCGACAAGCCAGGAGCGATTTCTCCTGGCACAGGTGAGTCTGGCGACAGGGAATCTCGCCCAGGCCCGCGAGATCTTGGAGCCGTTGCGAGAGAGCCCTGACAAGATCATCTCGATGCGCGCGAGCCGCATGTGGGATGAAGTGGAGCTGCGAGCCGGACGTGTGGAGCAGGCGCTGGCAGATCTCACCCACCCCGCCCAGCCATTGGATGACAAAGCACGTCTGCTTCTTGCACAAGGCCTCGTTGAGGCAGGCAGGCAGACAGAGGCACAGACGCAGCTCCGCGAACTCGTGAGCGGCACTCAGGGCGGAGAGCGGGTGCATCACGCCGCCTCTATTCTGCTCGCAGATTCCTTCCTTCGTGAAAACAATCGCGCCCAGGCTGTCGAGGTGCTGGTGCAGTTCCTCGACAACACGGCGGAGAGTGAACTGTGGACCAGTGCCTTTGATCTCCTGGCCCGGTGTTTGAGTGAAAAGGCCACGCTGCTCCCGCCCGATGCCACGCTGCGCTGGCTGGCCGAGGGTAATGCCGCTCAACGTGCCGCCCTGACCGCGCCTGCCACGACTTCCTTGTTTCAAGGTCATGCCATGCTGCTGCTGGCTCGCTGGCTGGCCGCACAGGAGCGGAACTTCGAAGCTCTCGGGCTGCTCGAAGCGCAGCTCCAGATCCATGTCGGTCATCCACAGAATGAAGATGCCATGCAGCTGGCTCTGGAGACTTACAGCGCTGGAAAAGCAGACGCTCGAGTGGCTGCACTGACAGAGATGTGGCGTCGCCGATTCGGTGCCAATGGCTCGTCCATGATTGAATTCGTCACCGCAGGCACAGCTTACACACGCGGCGACTACCCACGTGCGGCAGAGCTTTTTCAAACCGCCGCCAATCTGGCCACCACCCTGGCTGAGCGCCGGTCCGCTCTCTACAATGCGGGTGTTTCCGCGCTGCGTGCTGGTGAGATCGCGCTGTATCAATCTCTCCTCGCCCAGCTCCAGGTCGTGAGCGGCGATGCATCTGCGGATCTGGAGCTCGACCGCGCCCTCGAACTTGCGGCCAAGGCAACAAACGAGGCCGAGACAGAGCTGCGCGGGTTTATCCAAAGACACGCGCAGCACGCTCGACTTTTCGACGCCCATCTGGCCCTCGCTGAAGTACTTCTGATGCGCGTGCCCACGGACTTCGCAGAGGTGGATCGCGCGCTGAAAGCTGCTGAGAACCTGCCCAAGATCACTGACAGGCAACGCGAGCGTGCTCTACTCACAAAACTATGGCGGCTGGATCGTCAGGGGCGGCTAAAGGAACTCACCGAAGCAGGCACCGCTTTTCTCAAAGCCTGGCCTGAGACCAGTCAAGCAGCGCTCGTGCGCATGAAAGTGGCTGATGCCTACTTCCGCCTGGAGAACTTCGCCGCAGCGGGCACCGAATTTGAACTGGTGGCGAAGGAGACCGCCGCATCCCCCTATGCAGATACCGCACTCTACTTTGCCGGCATGTCGGCGCTCTCCATGATGAGTGACGAGGGGCGCGAAACAGCGATCAGCCTCTGGCAGGAACTCGCCGAACGCGGCGGCCCGCTGAGCATCCCTGCACGCCAGCAGCAGGCCATGGCCAAACGACGTGCCGGCCAGGAAGCTGAGGCGCTGACGCTGCTCGACTCCCTGCTCACGGAGAAAAACCTTTCGAAAGAACTGCGGCGCTCTCTCACCTGCGAAAAAGTCGAAATCCTCATGGTGCTCGGCAAAGGAGATGTCGGCTCACTCACCAGTGCCATCACGGTGTTGCAGGCCTTTTTGCGTGAGGATGATCTGACGTTCCAATGGCGCGCGCGTGGCGGCTACACGCTCGCCGTGGCACTGCACTCTGCCGGACGGGATGCTGAAGCACTGGAAGCCAGCTACGATGTCGTCCAGGCCACCGGCTTCACCGGCCCATCCGACCCAGCGGAGTTCCGCTGGTACTACCGCGCCGGATTCTTCGGCATCGACCTCCTCGAAGGTGGCAAACAGTGGGAAGCCGCCGCCCGCCTCGCCGAAAAACTCGCCACCACTTCTGGAGATCGAGCGCTTGAGGCCAAGGAGCGCGCCACGAAGATCCGACTGGAACACTTCCTCTGGGATGGGAAATAAACCCCCGCTCAGGAATCCTTCAGCATCGAGATAGAAGCATTGACATCACCGGGGCTGTTTTTACACTCAGCAGGTCTAATTTAGCATACCAACAGCAAACGGAACCGTGGAGGTCATCAGAGAATGAGGAACGACGACTTTGAAGAACAACCCAGGCGCGGCAGCCCGCCGCTCCATTCTGAAAAGATCATGACAGATCGGAAGATCTTCTTTTTAGATCTGAAGGAGAACGAGCGCGGACGCGTGATCAAAATCACCGAAGACGTGCGCGGACGCCGGGACACCATCATGCTGCCAGTAGAGGCGGCGGACGAATTCCTCGATGCCCTCCAGCGCATCCTCGAACTCGAACGCGATCTCCCAGAGCTTGCTCAGGCGGAGTAATTCTCTCACGCGAGGATGCCCTTCACCACCTCGCCCGCGAGGTCGGTGAGGCGGTAATCACGTCCTTGGAAGCGATAGGTGAGCTTCAAATGATCCACGCCGAAGAGGCGGAGGATGGTGGCATTCAGATCATGCACATGCACCGGATCACGGGTGACGCTGTAGCTGTAGTCGTCGGTTTCACCGTGAGTGATGCCGGGCTTCACGCCACCACCGGCCATCCACATGCTGAAGCATCGGCCATGATGATCGCGGCCAAAGTTCGTGCCTGTGAGCCGACCCTGGCTGTAAGTCGTGCGGCCAAACTCGCCACCCCAAACGACAAGCGTGTCCTCCAGCAGCCCGCGTTGCTTCAGATCAGCGACGAGCGCGGCTCCCGCCTGATCCACGTCATGCGCCTGAAGTGCGAGGTTCGTCGGCAGATTGTAATGCTGGTCCCAGCCGCGATGGTAGAGCTGGATGAAACGACAACCGCGCTCCGCGAGACGACGGGCGAGCAGGCAGTTCGCGGCAAATGTGCCCGGACGTCGCGCGTCCTCGCCGTAGCGCTTAAAAGTATCGTCCGGCTCGCCGCTGAGATCGGTCAAATCGGGCACGCTGGTCTGCATGCGAAACGCCATTTCATATTGAGCGATGCGCGTGTTGATCTCGGGATCGAGCGTCTCCGCGTGCTGCATGGCATTAAGTTTGCCCAGCGTGGTCAACATGCGTCGACGGCCCTCGCGGCTCACGCCTTCGGGGTTCGACAGATAGAGCACAGGATCACCGCTGGAGCGGAAACTCACGCCCTGATGGCTCGACGGCAAAAAGCCGGAGCCCCAAAGCCGCGCATAAAGTGGGTCCGCAGGCGACACGGCGCTGCCACGTGAAATGAGCACGACAAAGGAAGGCAAATCCTTGTTCTCGGTGCCGAGTCCATAACTCAGCCAACTGCCAAAACTCGGCCTGCCGGGCTGTTGGTGCCCGGTTTGCAAAAAGGTGATCGCTGGATCGTGATTGATCGCCTCCGAGTTCATCGAGCGGATGATGCACAGCTCATCCGCCATCTTCGCTGTGTGCGGCAGCAGTTCGCTGATCCACGCGCCGCTCTGCCCATGCTGCGCAAACTGGAACGGCGAAGGTGCCACCGGCAGCGAAGCTTGCTTCGAGGTCATCGTGGTGAGCCGCTGGCCTTTGCGGATTGATTCCGGCAGTTTCTCACTGTGTCGCTTTGCCAATCCCGGCTTCGGATCAAAGAGATCGAGCTGCGACGGGCCGCCCTGCATGAAGAGATAAATGATGCGCTTTGCCTTCGGGGCGAAATGCAGAGGCGTCTCCCCATTGAGCATCGACGACAACGCGAGCGATCCAATGCCCGACGCTGTGCGCCCGAAGAACTGGCGGCGTGTGCTGAGCGAATGAAGGTCGTGAGGATGATTCATGGCATCAGTGCTGGGTTTGAACTTCATCCAGATTCAGCAACAGGCTCGCGAGCATCGTCCAGGCAGTGAGTTCGGAGCTGTGAGCTAGTTGGGCGTCGAGGAAAGCTTTCAGTTCGGCCAGCTCGGTAGGTTTCGGAGCACGTCCAGTCGCCATGCGGAAGGCTTTGGCGAGGCGGTCGGTCTTTTCGGCCAGCACACGCTTCGCTAAGGCCTGGGCGGCTTCCTGGTAATTGGCGTCGTTGAGCAGCAGCAGGGCTTGCAGCGGTGTGTTGGTGCGTGGACGCCGAATCTTGCACACTTCACGCGTGGGGCCATCCAGCGTGAGCATGTCTGGCGGTGGCGACTGACGTTTCCAGAAGGTGTAGAGGCCACGACGATGCGTGGCTTCGCCGCTGTCGGCCTGATAGACGGCCTCGCCATTGTAGCTGACGGCTTCCCAGAGGCCGGGTGGCTGTGGTGGCTTCACACTCGGTCCACCGATCTTCGGCACGAGCAGATCGCTGATGGCGAGCGCTTGATCGCGGATGATTTCCGCTGGCAGGCGAAAACGCGGGCCACGGGCGAGCAGGCGATTGTCCGGGTCCCGTGCGAGAAGCTCCGGCGTGAAGCTCGATGATTGCCGGAAGGTCTCGCTCATGACGATGAGTTTGAGCAAGGCTTTGATGTCCCAGGGTTTAGTCGTGGCATCGCCATCGCGGAAGTGCACGGCGAGGAAGTCGAGCAGCTCGGGATTCGTCGGTGCTTCGCCTTGCAGGCCGAAGTCATTCGGCGTGCGCACCAGGCCGTCGCCGAAGCACTGCGCCCAGAGGCGGTTCACCGCCACACGAGCCGTAAGCGGATTGTCTGTGCTCACCAGCCACTGTGCGAGGCCGAGACGATTCGGCGGCGACTTCGCGGGCAGTTCGCCGAGCGAGGAGGGCACGTCGAAGCTCACTTTTTCGCCGGGCTGATCGTATTGGCCGCGTGTGAGGATGTGCGTGTCGCGTGGCTTTGCCATCTCCTGCATCACGGCGATGGAGAGGATCTGCTTCTTCGTCTCGGCTTCCGCGCTGCGTGTTGCCATGAGTTGCTGGGAGAGCTTCACCAGCTCCGGCGTGCCGTGGTGCTCGATGTAATAGGCCTCCAGCTTGTCACTCGTACTGCGGATGCGTTTGTCGCGGGCGGTGGCCAGCGTGCCTTCCAAAAACTCGCGCCAATGCAGCGCAGCCACCTCATCGCCGCTGATTGCCCGGTCAAACAGCCGAAACTCATCCACGCTGCCCTCAAAGCCGATGCCGGTGCCTTTCCAACCGATGCGCCAGGGTTCCTTGGAAGCGATTGAGCCGCTCAGCGAGTCACGCCGCACATCCACCGAGCTCAGCTTGCCATCGACATAAACTTTGAGTCCTGCGGCCTTTGACGAGCCGTCATAGGTGATCACCAGGTGCCGCCACTGACCTCCCCCGAACTTGTCCTTCGCCACCACCTCAATGCCGTCATTACCGTAACGATGCGCGAGGTTGATGCGCGGCTGCGATTTATACCAGAGGATCTCAAAGCCACGCGCATTCGCATCGGAGTCCTGCTTCGAGGCCACGCAGCCCTGCGGCGAGCTGCCGGGGTTGATCCACACCGATAACGTGAATGCTTGATCCCGCTCCATCGGCTGTGGGTCGGCGAAGTCGATGTATTGCGTGGCATCCAGCACGGTGGCTCCACCTTTCACGCCAGGGCCACTGACGAGTTTGCCGGTCGTTTTCGACTTCACGCGCCTCGGGCCGTGGTCGAGTGCATCGGCATCGAAATCAAAGTGAACGAGGCTGCCCTTCGTCGAAGCGGCAGGCAATGCTTGCAGCGCTGTTTTCTCCCAAAGTTCGATCTCGTGGCTCAGCGCAGGTTTTTTGGCGGCGTAAGCGGCATTGAGCCGCTTCAGCTCGGTGCTGAGTTTTGCCAAATGCTGTTCTTGTTCCTTCGTCGGCAGCGCAATCGTTGGCTCGGCCTGATCTTTGATGATGCCTTTCTCGTCGATGTTGTTGAAGGCGGCGAAGAGGCTGTAGTAGTCGCGCTGCGTCAGCGGATCGAATTTATGGTCGTGGCACTTCGCGCAGCCCATCGTCAGGCCCAGCCACGTCGCCGTCGTGGTCTCCACGCGGTCGCTGACGTAGCCCAGGCGGTATTCGTCCTCGATGACGCCGGTTTCATTCGTGACCGTGTGGTTGCGGTTGAAGGCGGTGGCGATCTTTTGATCAAGTGTGGCATTCGGCAGCAGATCACCCGCGATTTGTTCGATGGTGAACTGATCAAACGGCATGTTCGCATTGAAAGCGCGGATCACCCAGTCCCGCCACGGCCAGGCCTGTCGCTCCGCGTCCGTGTAATAGCCGTGCGTATCCGCGTAGCGTGCCGCATCCAGCCAGTCGAGTGCGAGACGTTCGCCGAAGTGTGGCGAGGCGAGGAGAGAATCGACGAGCTGCTCATAGGACTGATGGGAGTCATGCGATGTATGGGGCAGGCCGGTGAGTGCGAGCGAGACGCGTCTTCGCAAAGTGGCCTCATCTGCTTTTGGCGAAGGTTTGAGTCCCTGCTTTGTGAGCGATGCTTTCACGATCTCGTCGATGGAGCTAGTCGCGGATGCTTTCGGAGATACAAAGGCCCAATGCGCCTGATACTCGGCTCCTTCGGCGATCCATTGCTTCAAGATCGTGATCTCGGCGGCTTTGAGCGGTTCATGATCCTTGGATGGCGGCATGATTTCCTCCGAATCCGTTGTGGTGATGCGTTCGATGAACTCACCGGACTCGATGACCTTCCGGGCCTCCTCCGCCACATCCAGCCGCAGTTTGGCTTTCCGGGTCGCTGCATCGAATCCATGACACTTGAAGCACTTGTCCGAGAGGATCGGGCGCACCTCCCGATTAAACTCAGCCGCCGCGTGTGCTGCCGGGGTGAGCAGGACAAGCGCCGGGAGCAGGGCAATGAGCACAAGTTTCATTCGGAAGTCAGGTTATTACGGGCCGATGGATGCTGCCTCTTGCGTCCGACGCTCCTTCCGCTAAACCCTCGGAACCATGTCCCTCGAATCCGACCGCGCCGAACTCGCCCAGATCCTCCGTTCCAAGTCCGTGAAGACGGGCAAATTTACTTTGGCCTCCGGCAAGGAGAGTGATCTCTACGTCGATTGCCGCGTGACGACGCTGGACGCACGCGGTGCGGTGCTCGTCGGACGCGTGCTGCATGATCTCTTCCGCAAAGAAGAGCTGGCTCGTGGGCTCAAGATCGGCTCGCTCGGCGGACTGACGATGGGAGCGGACCCGATCACGCTCGCCGTGGCGATGACCTCTAGCATGGCAGGCGATGCAAAGCCGGTTCAGGCATTCGTGGTGCGCAAGGAGGCAAAGGACCACGGTCGCGGCAAACGCATCGAGGGGAACTTCACACCGGATGAGCCTGTGGTCGTCGTGGATGACGTGATCACCACGGGTGACTCCACGTTGAAAGCCATCCAGGCCATCGAAGCCGAAGGCGGAAAGGTCGCCTTCGCCCTCATCCTCGTGGATCGTGAAGAAGGCGGGCGGCAAAACATCGAGAGCAAAGGCTTCCCCGTCGTGGCCGCCTTTACCCGCAAGGAACTCGTCGGCTGATCACAGCCGCTTTTCCATGCGGTAGTCATCCATGACAAAGCCGCTGCCGATGTCCGTGCAGATCTCTTCGAGAAAGACAAAACCTGCACGCTGATAGGCGCGGATGGCCTGCGTGTTGGCCCGGTTCACGCGCAGTTGCAGCTTCGTGCAACCAAGCTCGCGGGCACGCTCACTGGCCCAGGTCAGCGCTGCTGCACCGAGCCCGCGCCCATGCATTTCCGGCAGGAGGTAGAGCTTGTTGATGAAGCAGACGTCCGTGCCAGCGTAGTTTTCAAAGGAAACATAGCCCACCGGCCCGTGCCCTGCGGCCTCGATCAGGGCAAACCAGGTGCCGCGCAGTTCCATCTCCCGCGCCATGGCGCTGGGCTGATACCAGATCGAGAGCATGTAGTCGATCTGCGCATCGGTGATGATACCGGGATAAATCGCAGGCCAGATGCGATGCGCGAGCTTCTGCACCACAGGCAGCTCCTCCACACCGATACGGCGCACTCGCATCACCAGAGGTGCATGAGCTGCTTTGCCAAGCTCGGCCCGCGTCCAGGCAAGGGCAACCTCCCAGCGCGTGAGATCATCCGCAGGAGAGAGCATTTGGAGCTTCTCAGCGATCATCGCATGTGTCGGCTCACTCACGCCTTCCTCGATGATCTGCTTCAGATCCGGCGGAAACTGTAACTCGGGCAGGATCTCCTTCGCCAGATACCAGCAGGCCCAGGCGCGCCAGGAGCGCAGCTCTTTATTCGGCTCGACCATGCGCGTGGCCAGGTGCTGCCAGTGTCGTTTTGGATTGCCCATGAACTGCTCCTCGCCAGGACGATGAATCATGAGCCAGGCCAGCGCCTGATAAGGCAGAGGCAGGCGCGCCATCACGGGGTCATCCGCTGACAGCACGCAGCTCAGCGCACGATTCAGCGCCAGAATACACTTCGCCGGAAAGCCCTGCTGCCAGAGCGTCTGCGCATAGAGATGACAGGTTTCGTAAAACACAGCACCGCGATCTTTGCCGAGCGCATTCACCTCCGCCGCGCCATGCTCGCGATCAATCGCGGGCAGCAGTGGATGCGGCGCATTGACAGCAATCATGGCATCAGGCCTCGTCGTCCTCGGTCCACTCTTCCATCAGGCGAGACAACTTGCGCTTCAGCGTCACCTTGGCCGTGGCTGACATGCGGTCGATGAAAAGCACGCCGTTGAGGTGATCGGTCTCGTGCTGGAAGGCACGGGAGAGCAATCCGTCGGTCTCCCAGGTCTGCGTTTCGCCATCGAGCGTCTGGAAGGTTACCTTCACATCGAGACTGCGGCGGATATCGCCACGCAAGCGGGGGAAGCTGAGGCAGCCTTCTTCGTCGATGTCCTTCTCTTTGCCGAGTTCCAGCACCGGGTTCAAAAAGATGACGGGCATGTGCTTCACCATGTCCACCGGTTCGCCATTGATGCGCAGGTAACTGATGCACTTTGGATTGTGGGACACGTCGATTACCGCGAGCTGTAGATCCTTTGCCACCTGCGGTGCCGCCAGCCCCACGCCATTGGCTGCGCGCATGGTTTCGATCATGTTCGCCGCGAGTTCACGGATCTCCGGCGTCGCTTGAGCGATCGTTCGGCATTTGGCACGGAGGACAGGTTCGGGGTAGCGGACGATGGGCAGGACCATGGGAGAGCCTTTGCGAATACACAGCTTTCCAGTCCCCGCCAGCCGAAATCAGGGATCGGAGACATCCCCTTCCCTGCCCACCGACTTCGCCATGGGCAGGCTTGATCGCTCTCGAATACTCAGCCAAGGAACGTGATGCCCTCCCCCCAAGCCTACATCTTCGACCTCGACGGAACCCTCATCGACTCGCTCGCGGACATCGCGGAGTCGATCAACCGGATGCTCGATGATCGTGGGTATCCGCGCTGCAAGCCCGGGGACTTCAAGCAGATGGTCGGCGATGGCATGGAGAAGCTCGTCGAGCGCGCCCTGCCGGAGTCGGTGCGTGAGGAGAAGCTCATCCTCACCTGCGTGGAGGAGTATCGAGCCCACTACGACACGCTCTGGAATGCACAGACGCGACCTTATGAAGGCATCGACGAAATGTTGGCCGCGCTAAAGGCACGCGGCGTTAAGCTTGGCGTGATCTCGAACAAGGCGCATCGCTTCACCGTGCCGATGACGGAGCATTTCTTCGGCAGGGAGATCTTTGATCACATTCTCGGCCAACGCGCCGAAGTGCCGCGCAAACCCGACGCCGCTGGCGCACACGAGATGGCTGCTGTGCTCGGCGTGGATGTCACCGCCTGCGCTTATGTCGGCGACTCGGGCATCGACATGGCCTTTGCGCAAAACGCCGGGATGCTCGGCATCGGCGTGAGCTGGGGTTTTCGTTCCGTCGATGAGCTGCGTGAAAACGGCGCGCAGAGGATCGTGGATGATCCTCGCGAGTTGCTGACGCTGGAATGAGCGGGAGATGATTTGGGTCGTCGGTGAGTATTTGCGCAAGTTTTGCCGGGGTCACGCATCCGTCGTGGAACCCAAATGACACCGGTGAATTTCCCGCAGACCGAATGGATCCTCCTTGCCAAGGCCACACTGAATGGAGATGACGATGGCTACGAAGCTGTGGCGAAGATGTGCGAGATCTATCGCCAGCCGGTGGCGATCTTCATCGCCGCGCGGGGCTATCTCGATCAGGAGCGGGAGGACTTGGTGCAGGAGTTTTTCCTGAGCTGGCTGCGCTCACAGTCCTGGAAGCGGGCACAGCAGAGCCGGGGGAGATTCCGCAATTTCCTGCTGGGCAGTGTGTGCCACATGCTGGCGCATCATCAGGCGCGACAAAACACCCTCAAGCGCGGCAGCGGTGATGCACCTGAGAGCCTGGAGGCGGCGTTGGAACGCGGCTTTGAGCCGACGGATGAGACTCCGCTGGACAGCCCGGATTTTGATCGAGAATGGGCGGTCACGCTGGTAATGAATGCTCTCCAAACTCTCTCGCAAGAGTATGCGACACGCGGCAGTGCAGCCGACTTCGATATCCTTCAGCGTTTCCTGCCCGCAGGCGGGGAAACGATGACGCTGGAGGCAGCTGCTGAGCGGCTGGACACGAATGTCGGCGCAGTGAAATCAGCCGTGCATCGGTTGCGGATGAAATTTCGCGAGACACTGCGCTCCGCAGTGGCCTGCACGGTGTGCGCGCCGCACGAGGTGGACGAGGAACTGCGGTATCTGCACGCTCTTCTGCTCCGCACACGGGGAAACATTATAGCCTGCGGAGAAGGCGGGGGCTGTCACTAGGCGAGGTAACAAAAGCGGGCCGATTTTAAAATAATCCATTATCCGCGAAACTTTGGGCCACAAAAGTGGAATAGCCCTAGTGATGAAATCTGTCTTCCACCTTTTGCGCACAGGCCGCAGCGCCTCGCGGGCCACTCTTTTCGCCTTTCGTCGCAAGTTCGTCCGTGGGCTGCATCTGCTCTGCAGGGGGCTTCATGCCCAGTTCATCCCTCTTCATGCCATGAAAACTCTCCTCCTCTTCCTCCTGCTCAGCACCACGGCGGGCGCACAGACGATCAATCCCAGCGCCATCACGGTGACACCGCCGACGGGTACGCCATCGAGTCCACACTTCGTGATCGACCAGGACTCAGGCACGGCCCCGGAGACGCGGAACAAGCTGCCTGTCACCGTGCGTGTCACCTTTCCCCTCGGCGCGGCGGTGAAGCAGAGCTTCCGTGTCAGCGCGCTGCTCCTGGACAGTGCCGCAGGCAATGCGCCGGTGGCGCTCGTGGCTGCCAGCGCGCTGTCATCGGCGCAGAGCATCAATTTCGCGGGCTCGGGCACGACATTCCGTGACTTCACGCTGAATCTGGACCCGAATGCCGATCTCGGTGCCGGGCGGAGTTACGTCGTGCGGGCGCAAATCCAGGTGCAGGGCTCGGGCAGCACCTTCTCGAACGTCGGCAGCCCACGAGATAGCACGAGCTTCACGGTGGTGCATTTCACTCAGACGGGTGCGGCGAATTCGAAGCTGAATGTCGAAGCCCACCTCACTGCCCCGGCGACGCTGAGCAAATCCTTCGCCCTCGTCACGAACACGACTCAGCGGAGCTTCACCGTGAGCCTGCCTATGCTGATCTGCCGCTATGACCTGGGGGATGTGGCGCGCGATGTCCGCCTCCGTACCACGACCACCCTGACAGATGATTTGGGGAATGTGATCCCTCTGAGCACTGACAGCACCGCTGATAACACGATCCCTTCGACCGTGCTCGGCGCCTTCATCAGCGGCACACCGAACAGCCCCAGCACGCGGGCGCAGACTCTGACGGCCAGCATCCGCCCGCTCGCGCAGCTCGACTCCGTAAACCGCACCTACCGTGTGCAGGTAAGGGTGGAGGTGCAGGATGACGTGAACCCAGCACTGGCACTGCGTACGCTCGGTAATCTGGCGGACCTGACCAGCCAGCGGCTCATGCACTTCAGCGGCACGCTGCGCTTCACGGGTGGTGCGCAGACGAGCATGGACTCCATCAAAAACACGCCCGTGCCCGGCACGCTGGCGCTGAATGCAGCCAAGCCCACTGATAGCACGCTCGCCACCGTGCTGAGCATCGGCGGTGGCAACATCATCGGACAGACTGGCCTGAACTTCACGACCATCAACAATCTGTCTGTCCGCCTGCTGCCCAGCGGCGTGGCGGAGGTCGTCAGCCTGCAGCCGACCAATGTCACCGTGGCAGCGAACAGCCCGCCGCTGGAGAGAACCACGGGCAATGTGCGCATCAGCTACACCAACCTGCGCCTCAGAAACAACGGCGTGCTGGCAGATGCAAAAGTGAATCTGCCACAGGGGCTGGGCTTCACAGTCGCGCGAGCCACATCGGGAGGGAAGTTCAAGGCCAGCCTCACCGTGCTGGACGTTGTGCTT
The DNA here is from genome assembly GCF_044378005.1 of Prosthecobacter sp. Taxonomy (GTDB): domain Bacteria; phylum Verrucomicrobiota; class Verrucomicrobiia; order Verrucomicrobiales; family Verrucomicrobiaceae; genus Prosthecobacter. Next base: position 21,740 of record NZ_JBILYB010000037.1, on the reverse strand, counting down.
CAGTCGAATCTGTCTCACGCGGGGCTGCTCAGCATCAGCAGTCTTGGCGCTGATGCTTGGGTCTTCGATGAAGCCCGCCCCGTGCTATACCAGGTCACCAGATTCAGCCTGAGCACGGAGGGGAAATTCATCTTCGATGCAGAAAACGCCGAATGGGTGCATAAAGCCGCCTTTACTCAACTGGCCGATCAACAGAGGGATGGACAGCATGAAACCTCGGACATGCAGACACGTCTGAGCAATGATGGCTATCTCCGCTTCGCCAGAGCCGGCAGCAAAAGTCTAGTCTTTATCCAGGCAGAAGATGGCAGTGCTCGCACCGAGGAGGCGTCCATCGAACTGAGCCCGGGTGATTTCCGCACCCACATGCCGCTTGATACGCTCGTCAGCAGTTCTGGCAGTGAGAACCGGGTGGAGATCCGTGATGGGGCCGTCGATCCAGATTTGAGCAGGCTGCAAGTCACCGGCAGTGTGGGAGTGACGTATCTGACGGAATGCACGCAGGGCGACTGCCCAAAGTCGGGTGCCAGCAAGAGCGCCTCATTCACTCCCGCAGGCGGCGTGCTGGGCTTCACGCCAGACGGCGGCTTGTTTGCGGTTGGCACGGTCACGTCGCACGCTCTGCAGTGGGATCGACGGGATGATGGTTTCTTCTCCCACGAGACGGGAGCCTTCACGGCGGCATCACTCTTCATCCCTGGACATCAGCTCTATGCAGGCGCGTCACCGGAGGCAGAGTTACGCGCGCCAGGAGCAGTGCTGTATGCCGGGTTTGACCCACAGGTGCCCGGCATGGTCTATCCTAACACGGACGAGTACCTGCTGGGGGCAGGAGCTTATGCAGGGTTGAACTTCACTGTCGCCAACACAACCAATCAGGATGGTAAGGTACGCATCGCTGACATGGATACCAGCCTGGACCTCGGACTCAGGCCGGGCGTGTCCAAATACTATGTCCGCCGCAGCGGTGTCTCCGGGCGGCATGTGGCGGTGACCTTTCCCCCTGAGCTGCGGCTCTATGATTACGACTTCGACTTCACGAAGTGGGAGATGGCCTTCCTCTCCAATGGCAGCGAGCCCGTGGCCGAGCCCTCCCGGATCAATGGGCAGGTCAGTGTGCCCAAGGTGAAAAACATCGCCGAAACGGAGTTCACCCAGCGCTTCAAAGCGCTCCAGATCGGCTGCAAGGGGGCGCTGGGAGATGGCGAGATCGACTCCAGCGAGGCAGGTGTGAAGCCGTTGAGCTACTGGGATGGCAGCTTCAAGCCGCTGGACATCCGCTTTGTCGGAGCTGGCGGTGACTGTGCTGGCGGCAGGCGTGATCTGACGATGATGGTGGAAAGCGGAGCCGCCAATATCTCCACACCGCTTTATGGCTCGCTCATCTTCCTGCCGAACGGAAACCTCGGCACGCTGGCCAGAGAACTGCCCGGCGTGGATGGCCGCCTGGGGCTGCCTGCTGTGGTGGAAATGAAGGGGCCGGGCACGGGAGATGACCAGGAGATCTACAAGATGAACCCCGTCTCCAAGCTCTACTTCAACAATCCCGAGGCACCGGGGGCTCCGAGCACGGGTTTTGTCGGCTTCGGCGCGCGCTGCCCCGTGCCCTACTTCCTGGACCTGGAGGTGCATGTGATGACCAGCGCGAACAGAAACCTCGCCGGGGCGCTCGTCTCCCTCACCTCAGGCTGGGCGGAGGGCGGAGTCGCCACGGACACGTTCTTTAAAAATGTGCTTTTTGACCGCGATCACCGTGGCTTTCCGGACAGCAGCCACAGCATCACCGCAGACGCCTACCGCTTCCCTCTCCAGCCAGACGCCTTCACGGTAAAGGCACGTCAGTCCATCTTTGGACTCGTGCCGCTGGAGTATCCTCTGAAGTGGAACCGCAGCACTCGGGACTTCGTCGGCGAGGCACCGCAAAAAGTGGACATCGTCATCATGAACTTCAAACATCAGGTCGATTACCTCAGTGCGGAGAACCTGGAGATCACCTTCGGCGGCCAGTTTGCAGACCTGAAGCGGCTGAACCTCTCCAATGCCGTCTCTCAGGGGCTGGACAGACTGCACGATGCCGCCCACACGCAGGTCAATCGTGGTGCCGCCTCCCTGATCAATGGAGTGAACCAACTGGATGATCTGGTCAGCGATAACATCGACAAACTCATCAATAAGGTGACGGAGGACCTCACCGCCCAGGTGTTCGACACCTTCTACACCAATCTCGAAAACTCATACAACCAGCATGTCCTCAACGGTGGCCCGCTGGACAACCGCGAGTGGATGGACGATGCCGAGAAGGGGTTGTTGAAACAGATCCATGACTATGTGGGAAGTGAGCAGGCTGGAACATCAATCTTGAGGCAAAAGATCGGCGAGATCGTCTCCGGCGTGAACACCACCGCGAGCATCGTGAATCAGGTGGCTGAGTCCCTGGATCAGAGCATCCTCGCTATCGACATCGTCTGCGGCGACTTCAAGGTGGACGTCAACAATATCCCCGTCGCGACGATCTATGAAAAAGTGAACGGGCTCCTCACACCCTTCGCCGGTGAGATTCCCGCCGAGCTACTTCGCCGGGGCATCATCCGCGAAGTGCCGATCTCCAACATTCCCGGCAGTCCCACCGAGCGCCAGATCGTGCAAAGCCTGGTCAATGGGCTGGTACGTGCCTCCGTCCCGGAAAACGTGGCCCCCGTTTTGGAGGCTCTGTTGGCGGGCAACGCCAATTACATCAACGACGAGCTGAACGGCATGATTGGGGACTTTGACCCGACGCTCGACCGCCTCACTGAGGCACTCCAGGAGCTCAAGGGCGTGCTGGCGGAGGTGCGCGCCAAAGTGAAGTCCGTCCAGAATGACATCGGCTCGGCTCAAAGCATCGCCGGCGAGCTGCAAAGGGTGGTGGATGAGAAGGCAGATGAACTCGACAAGCTCGTCAAGGACGCTGCGAAAGACCTGAAGAAATTCGTCGAGGACGCGGCCACCGCCGCCTCGGCGGACACACCGCTCGCCGTCGCCAACGACGGGCTGAACCTGCTCCAGGAGTTCACGCGGGATGAGATGCGCGCTTTCCTGCGCGCTTATTTGCGGGACAAGCTGATGGAGTCCGGCCTCATCCAAAACATCCAGCATGTGCTGCGCCAGCATATCGCGGAGGTGCGCATGGCGGTTCACTCTGCCATCGACACCGTGTATGCCCAGCTCAATGAGATGTGCCTGAGGGTGATCAAGGAAGTGCTGGCTCCGCTGGATGAAGAGATCAACAAAGCCATCGGCCCCATCGCCGATGTGCTTGGCGCGGGGAAGGTGGACGGCTACGCCCACATCGAGGGAGACACGCTGCGGCGGCTGCGCATCGATGCTCAGGTGGAGCTGAGTCTGCCGGAGAAGATGAACCTCAAAGCCTACTTTGAGATGATGTGCTTTGACTCATCCACGGAGAACAAAGGCTGCGGTCCAGCCGAACCTGGACAGCAAACCGTGGAGATCCGCATCGGCGCACTGGACGTGCCGCTGGACTGGAGCCCCGCCCCCGCGCCACCTGCGGAGGAGGTCGTCGAGGCCGTTCCAGGTGTCGAGCCGCCGGACACCCAGCGCCGGGCAGACATCGGCGTACTCTTCACCATCGGGCGCGCAAATGCTGACTCACCCTACCTGCCCACCGGCATCGGCGGCTCCTTCCAGATGACCAATGGCGAGTTCGACTTCGAGGGTGTGACCGTCTCCGAACTCTCCGCCGCCGTCGGCATCGGGGCAAAGCCGGACTTCTCCGGCCTCAACTTCGCCTACATCGCCGCCACGGCGCGCGTCGTCGTGACCTCGTATGAAGGCGCGGGCGGCATCTTCTTTGGCAAGACCTGCTCCCTCGACCCGCTCATGATCGTGGACCCGGACACCGCCAGCGTGCTGGGTCAGCCCCCCTTCACCGGAGCTTATGTCTATGGGGAAGTCTGGCTGCCGCTCACCGAGGTACTGCTCGGCGTTCCCGCCACCTGCATGTTTAAAATCTCCGCCGGGGTGGGAGCGGGTGCCTTTTACTTCGTCGAAGGCCCGACCTTTGGCGGACGCATCACGCTCGGCCTCTCGGGTGAGGCACTCTGCGCGGTCAGTGTACGCGGCACGGTGAAGCTGCTCGGCGTCGTCACGGATGGGGACCTCATTTTCAAAGGCAAGGGCAACATCGTCGGCACCGCCGGCTCCTGCCCACTCTGCCTCGAATTCGACCAGACCCTGGGCGTCACCTACCGGCAGGGAGCCTGGAGCGTGGACGAATGATGAACCTCTGAACCCTCTTCCTGAACTCACGTCATGAACTTTCCCCGCACCCTCATCACCGCCCTGCTGCTCGGGCTTAGCGCCAGCCTCTGCGCGCAGGATCTGCTCACCACCATCGGCACCACCGTCACCGTCGCCGGGCAGCCGCAGGCCTACCTGATCTGGCAGCCACAGAGCACCACCGCCACACTCGTCCGCCGCATCGGCATCTATTCCAAACCCGGCGCGGCAGACAGCAACGGCGTCTTCGTCCGTGAAGGCATCCAGACTCTGCAATCCAGCCCGCGCACCATCCGCGCCATGCTGGACCTGGGGTCAAAGCTGGACCGCGATCCCCGAGGTGCTGCCACGCGCATCGACGGCATGTATCGTGACATCACCCTGCGCCAGGGGCAGGCTCCGGCGAACCCAGCGGACCCGAACTTCGATGCGGCGGAGAAGCTCGCCTTCATCATCCAGTCTGCTGCCACAGAGCCGAAACTGCTCGCCCGCCTCTTTTTCCTCGGTCGTGCCCATGCCGGTGTCATGCTCGCCCTCGGTCATGCTTTCACAAAGCCGCTCATCGGCCTGCGCACCTATGAAGTGCGTGAGCTGAGTGATGCCGATGCCGACCTGCGCGTGCTCGGTCGTGTGACGCTGGACCCCGCCGCACCGCTCGTGCTGCCGCCGCCCGGCCCGCCCGTGGCTGTGCCAAATCCCGTAAAGCAGGCTACCACGACTCCGCCGCCGGGAACGCCTCAAAGGCGTTCGCAGTTCCCTGTCAGCTCCATGGATCACCTCAATGTCCGGCTGCGCTGGTCCATGGATGCTGCTTTGAAGCAGCGGCTGGCGCATACCTTCGGGTTCGATGTCTTCCGCGTGAAGAAGGCCGTGGCGGAGACCCTCGGCTGGCATCTCACCCCGCCTCCAGCTTTGGACATGCTAAACCTCCTGGCAGCAGTGAACCCCGCTGACACCAACCCAGACCTCGCCCTGGCGAACGAATTGCCCATCATCAGCACTCAAGAACTCACGCCAGACCAAGCCGCGCCAAACACCGCCACTGCCGCCGACTTGAACATCGTTTTCATCGCCGATGACGGTGTGCGCCACACCGTAGCCGATGGCAGCCGCGCCCTGCGGCCCTACACGGACGGGGAGGCTTTCTACTACTTCGTCGCCGCGCGCAGCATCGCCGGGCAGCCGGGGCAGCTTTCACGCGGCACACTCGTCACCATCTGCGACCGCCTGCCGCCGAATCCTCCCACCATCGAGTCCGTGCTCAGCACCTTCGTCGCCCCGAAGGACAAGGCTGAGATCGTGAATCAGGGAGGCAGCCAGTTCCTCCGCCTGAAGTTCCGCCAACTGCCCGACACCGCCGAAGAAGGAGCCACCAAGTACTTCATCTATCGCTGGAGCAATCCGCAGGAGTACCTGGAGCATCTCGGTGATCCCGGCTTCAACAGGATTGGCGAGGTGAAGCAGATCGGACCGCAAAAGACCGATGAGGGCGTTCTGGTTGATGCGCCCAAATTCGCTTTTTTTGACGACAACGGTCCGGGTGCCCCCACGACTGCGACCCACCTCGACAAGAGCGTCTGGTACACCATGCGCGCTGTGGGCCGCACCGCCTGCGGAGATGACAAGACCCTTAGCGGCCACAGCTCCCCCGTGCCTGGAGTCCTGCGTGACTTCAAAGCTCCAGATGCGCCCAACGGCTTCTTTACCGTCACCCGCCACATACCCACCGTGAGCTTCACGGGTGCTGAGCGCCCGAAGCTGGCCGCAGATATTAAAGTGCTGCGCGCTCAAAACGGCGTCTCCAGCAACTTCAAAGGCATCACCATCAAAGCTGTCCGCACCAGCACAAACGTCAGCGCTGCCCACATCGAGCTGGCGCAGCGGCAGGCGGACGGCAGCTTCCTCACGCTCTACGGCAAGCAGCACCTCTACAAAACGGGTGACACCCTGCTGGTCTCTCTGCCCTATGAAGAGCCCACGGATGCCGCGAAGAGCCTGCGCATTCGTGTCAGCGCTATCTCCGCCAACGGACTCATCAGCGTCCCCGCCAGCCGTGAGACGAGTGATGTCTCGAACATCGACTACGTCGTCTTTACCTTCAGCCTAAAGACCACCAAGCAGACCACCGTGGCGCAGGAGGATGCCCAGCCTGTGCATGAATCCTTCAACGCTGACGGCAGCGTGAACATCATCAGCGGCGAGCTTTTTTACGCTCCCCAGGAAAACATCCGCGAATGGCGTGTGTACCGCCGTGTTGGCACCGACGGAGAACTTTCCCTCATCGCCAAAGGAGAGGGCGACCCCACAGAGAAAGGCGGGAAGTTCAAGATCAGCGAAGCCAAGTGGGAAGACACGGCTATGCCCGCCGCCGTGGGCACCCGCCTCTGCTACTACGGCCAGATCCTGGATCAAAATGCCAATGCCAGCCCGCTGAACCTGCTCGGCTGCACGCAACTCGTGAGCCCCCATCTGCCCACGCCCATGCTCACCCAGCCAAAGACCGTGGCGAAGAAAGGTGGCAAGCCTCAACTGCAACTCGAATGGTTCTGCGATCCCGTGGGCGTGGAGCGCTTCGAGGTGCTCATCGCCCAAGATGGCGGCGACATCGCGGATGTCACGGGGCTCACGCGGGTGATTTTGGTGAACACGAACTTCGAAGGTGACCCCACCACGATGCAGTTGCCTGACGCTCCCGGCCTTTCATTCCCAGCTTTCCAAACCTCACGCGTGGGAGCTTCCGGCATCGGCAACGGCCCACGTTTCACCGTGACGATCGGGGTGAATCAGACCGAGCCAAAGCCGCTCCACATCGCCGTGCGTGCAGTCGGCCCAGGCACCTTCCCGCGCGCTGCCGGCTCCGCCAGCAATGTCGTCATCACCGCTCTGCAAACGACCCTGGAACCAGGCACCGATCCCGCAGGTAACTTCATCCCCTGGCCCGCCCGCCCGCTGCCGCCGGTCTATGTGAATGACCTCGACAATAACGCTTACGCTATCGGCGAAGGACCCTTCAATGCCGTCCCCACCAGCGCCTTTGGTGGCACCTCGGCCATCCTCATCGGCCTGACACGCCAGTCCATCGTCAGCAACTCAGCAGGCACCGAAGCCGCATTGGACGAGTCCGTCACTGACCCCACCCAGCTTTTGTTTAAGCTGCGCACCGTCAAGGATGATCCCAGCACAGCGGAAGACCTCATGCCGTTCATGATCTACCGGCATCAGCTCCCGAGTGCCGAGTTCCCGAATGCCCGGCCGAACCTCGTGCAGTGCTCTCCTCTGCTAGACCGCATTTCTTCGGTCGAGGAGCCGCTGAATGGCAAACAAGTCCGCTTTGTCCGTGACCCGTACTTCTCCTTCATCGCAAAACCGACGGGAGGTTTTCTTGCCGTCTTCCCATCACAGCAGACGACGACCGCGCCTTCTGGCGGGCAGCAATCCGCCACCACCACCGAGCCGCCGGTGCCGCCTTACCTCGAGGGAGCCACAGGGATCATCGTCGCCAAAGACCTCCTGCCTGTGATCGAAGGCGCGAAGTATCAGCACCTCATTGTCCGCTTCGATGATCGTGGGGAGATTAAGCAAGTTATCCCGCTTCAGCCCATCCAGCACTGACCGATTCATTCCACTGCCATGAAAGCTGCACGCCTCCTCCTTTTCGCCGCGCTGGCCTGTGCCACTGCGCGCGCTGCCTCGACCTCCCGGCTGGCGGTCGAGTGGTATGTCCCGCTCGATTCCAATGCGGGCAAATTTGCCCTCGTGGATACCGCAGGCGGCACCGTCCGCATCGGCACCATGACGGCGGATGGCATCGTCACCTTCCCCCAAGTCGTGCCCACCGGCATCACCGATGTCTCCGATGCCGCCTCTGGCATCACCGGCGCGAATGGTGAGGAAGTCTTCCTCACCTCGCCACTGAACAACCGCATCATCCGACTCTCAGCAGACAGCGCCGCGCCCTTTGCCTCCCTCTTCAGTCCCATCACCGGCATCGGCCCCTCCGGCATCGGCGAATTTGGTGCCACCACAGCCCATGACCTCATCATCGGCTCCATTTTGAATCCCAGCGCTGCGCCGGGTGTCCTGGAGATTCGCAGCCAGAGCGGCGTACTGGCTGTGTCCGAGGCCAATGCCACGCTGAACCAGCGCCTCGAACCCATGACCGATCCCACCAGTGGCAACCGCATCGGCATTGGCATTTCAGTAGATAGCAGCAACACCAATCTGTTTACCGTCGAGCCAAAGAAAACGGGTAAAGGAGTCAAGCTCACCAACGGCAACTTTGGCATCATCACCGACGTGCGCGGCAGCGCTGGAGCACTCCACATCATCGGCTTCCGCTCACAGACGAACGTGGCGCGGATCATCACCGTGAGCCAGCCAGTCAGCATCACCTCCAATCTCATCCAGGAAAGCACCACCTTTCCCTTCACCGTCGGCGCTCTCATCCCCGTGCCCGCCGCAGGCACCAGCCCGCTGACAGACGGCTTCATGGCTTTGGCCGCAGATGGCACCCAGGCCGTCTGGCTGCGGATCAATGCCGCAGGCACCGCCTTCATCACCACGCCTCACACTTTCACCGCCGACCCAGGCAGCGCCCTCACTGGGCTCTTGCCGCTGGCTGGCGGCGTGGTGCAACTCTCCGGCACTGAGGCTGGCAGCAGTTCCTCTTCCTTCAAAGGGATGCAATTTGACGGCACGAACTGGAACGTCACCAGCAGCGGCAACCTGCCCGGCCTGCCCACTCCAGCCCAGGCCGCCGCCACTGTGCTGTTCTTTGATCAAGACCCCAGTTCCAGCACCACCGCGCGCCTGATAGGTGTGCAAACCGCGCCTGACTGGACACGCCGCACCGATCTGACGAATCCCCTGCCCACAACCGTCGCTCGCGAGGCCTTCATCTCCGCCACCAGCGGCCTGCGCTTCTCCACTACACAGACACTGGCCTTACCACCCGGCACTGGCTTCGTGATGACAAACCAAGCCGATCCCGCGCTCAGCATCGCCACCCTCGGAGACGCCACCACACAGTTCTCCCCGCCACTGGAGATCAAGCCAGCCTCCGGTGTCTATGATCACAGCTTCCAAGTCACGGCGTCCTTTGATGCCCAGCGCTACGTTTTGAAATTTCGCCGCGATGCCACAGGCGCTTGGCTGGACTTCCCGGGCGCACTGCCCGTCGCCTACACCACGCAGATTCAGTTCAGCCTGCAAACGCGTGGCAGCAGCACACTCGGCCCCATCCAGAGCCGCTCTTATCAGATCAGCACCAGCTCACTCAAAGGCCAGGACAGCGATGGCGATGAAGTCCCCGACTTTGTCGAGTTGTTCAAAGGTCTAGATCCCTTCAGCGGCGCCGACAGCAACAATGACGGCATCTCTGATCTCGATGAAATCCTTGGACGAAACAAAAGCAACGCCGTCCCTCGTGGAGCAGGCTTCCGTATCGCCGCCACCGCCTTTGATCATGCCAACCGTGAGCTGGATGCCGACATCGACGGCCCATCAGAACTGGACCCGATCACCAAGCTGGACAAAAACCCCGACACTGGCGAACAGCTCAGCGCCCACTCGCTCGACGGGCAGCTCCTCACCCGGGCTGAGTCACAAAAACTGACTCAAAAGCTGCCGGACAACACCGCCCAAGCTGCTTTGCTCGAAAGCCAGAACCCCATCCCGCCGAACGAACTGCTCGGCCTCTACTCGCCGCGCCAGTTCCTCACCCCAGCCATCAAGCAAACGGGTGCCGAACCACTCAACGGACGCGAAACCATCCGCTTCATCAGCGCCGACCCACCGCCGAAACTCACCGTCAACGTCAATCCCCTCGGCGTTAGCCTTTCCGCCGATGCCACTGCCTGGATCAATGCCGCGAAAGTCGCCGCCGCCAGCATCCCCTTCGCTGCCACCCGCACGCGGCTCGACCCCGTGGACAATGCCGTCTCTGTGCTGCTGGAGCATCTCGTTTACCTTGCTTTGTATCCCCCCGACCGCCCCCAAGCTCTAGCCTTGGACAAATTCAGCCTCTTTACCGCACGCGAGAGTGACACCACCCTCGTGGGCCTCACCACTGCGGAAAAGAACCGACTCCTCACAGCAGGCTATGACTTCCGCATGGCGCTGAAGATCGCCCAAAGTTCACTGTTGCCCACCGACAAAAGTCAAACCGCCACCGAAGTGCGCAACGCCACGACCGCCGTCGCCGTCGGCGTGTATCAGGCTCATGTCACAGAAGATGCTTCCCAGACCGGTTTCAACCTTCCCATTGACGCTCTCCGCATCATTCTGCGCGGAGGTGCCCCACCCTCAGGCTACAATAACGCTGCCATCACCGCACAGTTGGGCATCGCTCGCAGCGCCTACAATACTGCCGTCTCCCAGGCCGCCACCGCCTTCCGCAGGCAGGAAACATGGACCCTCGAGATCCCAGCCGAGCCCTTGGGTGAAGCGGTGTATCTGCGTGTCTTTCCTGCTGCCGATGCCGAGCCTGTCGTGCTCCGCCGCAATGGCGCGCGTTTCCTTTTGGAGCAGGGACTCGGCCTCCAGCCCGGCACCCGCTTCAATGTCACTGGCTTCACCGATCTTCCTGACGATGCCGGATTGGCCGTGTTGGATGTTATCAGCGCCAGCTTCCTCTCTTCCCCCGTCATCAATGACCGCGACTCAGACAGCAATGGACTCGACGACGAATGGGAGCGCTTCTTCTTCGGAGCCATCGGTCAAAATCCCAGCTTCATTCCAGCGGGCAAGACCCAGACACTTGCGCAAATCTTCGCCAATGGCGGCGACCCACGCGGTGACTCGACAGCACCTGAGATCGTCATCGAGCAGCCAGCGGGCACGAACCTCGCCGATGCCGGAGCGCGTGACTTCGGCATTACCGGCGTCGGCTCAGCCGTGAACCGTGTCTTCACGATCAAGAACACCGGCAACGCCGATCTCACCGGCCTCGGCATCACCTTCGATGGAGCGGATGCCGCCTCCTTCAGCATCACGGGAGATCCCACCGCCCCAGTCACACCTGGCGGCAGCACCACCTTCACCGTGCGTTTTCTCCCCACCTCCGCTGGAGCCAAGACCGCCGCCCTCCACCTGACCAGCAACGACGAGGATGAAGCCTCCTTTGACATCACCCTAACCGGCACTGCCGTCACCGTCGGGAACGTGCATCCCACCTTCAATCCCAATGTCATCACGGCTAACGTCGTCACCCTGGCCTTGCAGCCTGATGGCAAAATATTGATCGGAGGTGGCTTCAATACCGTGGGCGGCCAGACTGTCGGGAATCTGGCGCGTGTGAATGCGGATGGCAGCCTCGACACGAGTTTCGCCATCGGCACCGGGGCGAACAACTCGGTGGTCTGTCTCGCCGTTCAGACGGATGGGAAGATCCTCGTTGGCGGAAACTTCACCAGCTTCAATGGCCAGACCGTAGGCCGCATCGTGCGCCTGAACCCGGATGGCAGCTTCGATACCGGCTTCAATCCCGGCTCAGGTTTCACTGGCGGCATCGGCACCGTGGCAGGCATGGCCCTCCAGCCGGATGGAAAAATCGTCGTTGTCGGGCAGTTCAGCACCGCCGCCAGTCAGGCACGAAACCGCCTCGCACGGCTCAATGCAGACGGCACGTTAGATGCCTCCTTCACCCCTGGCACTGGCGCTGACAACAACGTGCGCGTCGCCGCCGTACAGCCAGACGGGCAGATCCTCATTGCCGGTGACTTCACCACCATCAATGGCCAGACTCGCAACCGCATCGCGCGACTCAACCCGGATGGTAGTCTAGAAAGCACCGCCACCTTCAACGTGGGCGTCGGAGCCAACTCCATCGTCCGCAGCCTGATGCTCCTGCCCGATGGGAAAATCGCGGTCGGCGGTGACTTCTCCAGCATCCTCGGCGTCAGCCGCCCTGGCTTCGCCCGTCTGAACTCCAATGGCAGCCTCGACAACTTTTCCATCGCTGCCTTCTCCGGCAGCGTCGCCTCCATGGCCCGGCAGACGGATGGAAAGTTCTTTATCGTCGGCAGCTTCGCCACCATCGGCGGCCAGTCACGCAACCGCATCGCACGACTGAATGCGGACGGCACGGTGGACACGAGTTTTGCCGTCGGCACAGGCATCCCGACCCAGGTGAACTGTCTCGCCCAGACCTCCAATGGCAGCGTGCTGGTCGGCGGCCTGTTCAGCGCCGTGAACGGTGTCTCCCGCAGCGGCATCGCCATGCTGGTGAACAGCGCCCCCTCCGTCAGCATCACCGCCCCGGACCGCACGCAGATCCAGTGGGCACGCACTGGCACCGCGCCCACCATCACCGCCGCCACCTTCGATCTCTCCACGGATGCGGGCGTGACCTGGACACCTCTCGGCTTCAGCACTTTCGTCACCGGTGGCTGGAGCATGACGGAGCTGAACCTGCCCGACAGCGGCCTCATCCGCACCCGTGGCCGCATCAGCAGCGGCCAGTCGAATGCCAGCTCCGGCATCGTCGAAGCCGTGGCTGCTTTCAATATCAGCAACGTCAGCGTCCCCACCATCAGCGACATCGCGAACGTCACCACGGATGAGGACACCGCCACCGCCACCATCCCCTTCACCGTGGCGGATGCTGGCACAGCGCTGAACTCACTCATTGTCAGCGCCACCTCATCAGACACCACTCTCCTGCCACTCAGCGGCATCGGCTTGGCCGGTGCCGATGGCAGCCGCAGCATCACTTTGACGCCAGCTCCGAACCGCAACGGCACCGTCACCGTGACCGTGAGTGTCAGTGATGGCTTCAGCACCTCCAGCGACTCCTTCACCCTCACCGTGAATGCTGTGAATGACGCGCCGAGCATCACTGACATCACCTCCCAGAGTATCCTGGCGAACACCGCCACCCCTTTGCTATCCTTTGGCGTCAGCGACCCTGACACCGCCGCCGCTTCACTCGGTCTGACAGCCGCTTCATCCAATCCGGCCTTGGTCGCCATATCAGGCATCAGCCTCGCTGGCACCGGCTCCGCACGAACGATCCGAGTCACACCCATCCTTAACCGCACAGGCACGACCACCATCACCATCACTGTGAGTGATGGAACTGCCACTGCGGCAGACACCTTCGATGTCACGGTGACGAACACCGCCCCAACCATCTCCGCCATCGCCGATGTCACCGTGGCTGAAGACTCGCCAGCTAGGACCATTTCCTTCACCGTGGGTGATGCCGAGACACCCAGCGCGCTCACCGTCACTCCCATCTCTGCAAATACCACCCTGCTGCCGCTGGCAAACATCACACTCAGCGGCACCGGCAGCGCTCGCTCGCTCTCCTTCACTCCAGCCCCCAACCAAAGCGGCACTGGCAGCATCCTTCTAACCGTCAGCGATGGTATCTCCACACAAACTGAGACCTTCACTGTGACCGTCACCCCGGTGAATGATGTGCCGACCATATCCGCCATCGCCGATGTGACAGTGCTGGAAGACACGGCCTCACCGCCGATCCCCTTTACTGTGTTCGATGTGGAGGGTGATCCCCTGACGATCAGCCACTTCGCCCTCAGCGGCGGCGTCCAAGGTTTGGTGCCCAATGTGGTCTTCACAGAAACCCCACGCACCCTGACCATCATCCCAAATGCCAATGCCCACGGCCAGTTGGCGTTCAGCGTCCGAGTCAGCGATCCTTCGGGCCAGACAGGCTCTCCTTTGATCCTCGGCAACAGCAGCAACTTCAACTTCACTGTCACGCCTGTGAATGATGCCCCGAGCTTCACGAAAGGGCAGAACTTCACGCATCCCTTCGGCTTCGACGAGGCGCAAAGCATCGCTGGCTGGGCCACAGACATCAGCGCAGGTCCGGCGAACGAGTCCGATCAGGCACTGACCTTCCGCGTCACTGCGAACAGCAACCCAGGGCTGTTCCTCACGCCACCCTCCGTCAATGCACAAGGTCTGCTGACCTATCGAACGAAGGGCGAAGCCGGAACCGCCACTGTCACCCTCGCGCTCGAGGACGACGGCGGCACGGCCAATGGTGGAGTCAATGCGAGCATTGCGCAGACTTTCACCATCAGCGTCGGCGCGGCACTGCCCCGGATGATCGTGACCCAGGATGATGCTGAGGAACTGGCAGATGGCACGGGCGTGCTGGATTTCGGCAGTCCTTCGGTGGGTGGGCGCACTCAAAGAACCGTGATTGTGCGCAATGAAGGTCCGGCACCGCTGAACCTCACCGGATTCAGTCTCGAAGGAGCCGATGCGGGCGTCTTTGCCATCCGTCCGATTCTCCCTTCGAATGCGCCGCTCCTGCAGGGCAATACCCGGCGGTTCGAACTGACTTTCTCACCTGTCCAAGTTCGTGCGCACTCGGCCCTCCTGCGATTCCAGAGCAACGACCCGGCACTCGGAGACGGGACCTATGAAATCACGCTCGCCGGTCGTGGCTCGCAGCAGCCGACGGTGAGGTTAAATCCTCCCGCCGAGGTGACCCGCAGCAGTGCGCTTCTCACCGCCTTTGTAAATGCCGGCCAGGGGGATGCGACGGTCACTTTGGAGGCAGGCACGACTTTGGACTTCGGCCTCACCTTCCCCGTCACCCCCGAGGTGGTGAGCGGCGGCACGACGACGCTGGTCAGCTCCCGCGTCACCGGACTCCGGCCCAATACCATCTACCATTACCGGATCACCGCGAAGAACAGCGCGGGCACAGCTTCGGAGAGCGGCATCTTTGCCACCGCCAACCTTGTGCCGGGCTCGCTGGACCTCTTCTTCGGGGTTCCCTCCGTCATCAGTGGTCAGGTGTTCGCTCTGGCGATGCTTCCCGATGGCAAAATCATGGTCGGCGGAGATTTCGTGACCTTACCGCCCTCCCCGCCTCGGGCCGATCTGGTTCGCCTGAATCCGAATGGAACTCTGGACACGGCCTTTGATGCGGGGCTCGATGCTGCCGCCAACCGTGAAGTCCGCGCCATCGCGGTCCAGCGGGATGGCACCGTCATCATCGGAGGCAATTTTGAAACCGTCGGTGGGGTCAGCCAACGGCTCATCGCCCGCTTGCAGGGTGATGGCGCACTCGATACCTCCTTCACACCTGCCGTTAGCGGACAGGCAGTGCGGCGTCTGGTACTGCAGCCGGACGATCGCGTGATCCTGGGCGGCCTTTTCACCTCCGTGAATGGCAGCGCCCGCACGTCTCTGGCGCGCCTGGAGTCTGATGGCAGCCTGGATGCTGAAATGGCGCCTTCCCTGGCTGGCGGGAGCGTGGAGGTGACCTCACTCGCGCTCCAGTCTGACGGCAGTCTGATCATCGGCGGTGACTTCACCACCATCGGTGGGCAGCCACAAGCTAGGCTGGCTCGTTTGACGGGATCGGGGCTTCTAGATGCTGCGTTCTCACCTTCCGTCAATGGAAGCATCAGAAGTGTGCTGGTTCAGCCTGATGGCAGCATCGTCGTCGCGGGCGCGGCCCTCACCGTCAATGGAGGCCAGGCGAGCATGGTCACGAGACTTCTGCCGGATGGGAGCAAGGATGAAAGCTTCACCCTCGGTGAGATCCCCTTCTTTTTCCAGAGCACGGTGCCGCTCGTTCAGGACCTCGCCCTCCAGGTGGACGGAAGCCTGCTCATCGCTGGGGATTTCCTCTTCCCGAGCATTGGTTCGGGGTTGGCCAGGCTGCGTCCGGATGGTTCGCTGGACCGCGATTTCATTTTCCGGGCTGATCAAAGGGTGGAGTGCATGGCGATGCAGGCCGATGGCAAAATAGTCATCGGCGGTGGCTTCAGGCAGGTGGGTAACACCGTCATTCCGAGTATCGCCAGACTCATCAACGATCCTGCGGAAGAGCAGTTGATTCAATCAGGTGAGAACCAGATCGACTGGCTGCGTGGTAGCGGTGCTCCTGAGGCGCAGGAAGTTTTCTTTGCTCTATCCACGGATGGCGGCACGACCTTTGCCGACCTCGGAGCCGGGGTCCGTATCCCAGGTGGATGGTCGCTGCTAAGCTCCGAGCTGGCAGGGCTGGACCGTTATCATCTCCAGGTCAGCGCACGAACCATCAGTGGTGGCGGCACGGGCAGTTCAGGCATCGTCAGTTCGCTTTTGATCCATAACCAGCCGGACATCGAAGTCGCAGCGCTCACAGGGAACCGGGTGCTCACGGATGCTTCGAGCACCTTGGACGCGGGTCGCGTGACTTTAGGAGAGACCCGTTTGGCGGAGCGTGTGGTGATCCGCAACACAGGCCCGCTTCCGCTGACGCTTGGTCAGGTCACTTTGGATGGAACTCATTCCGCAGACTTCCGAGTGGACACCATCGGCATGACGCCGGTGCTGTTGAAAGGGCAGACCACGTCGGTTCAACTCCACTTCACTCCTGGTGCCGCAGGTGTCCGCACGGCTGCCCTGCAAATCGCCAGTGATGACCCGGACGCGGAGAACCCCTTCGACATCGCCCTCACCGGCACAGGCGTAGCGCTGACCCCGCAGGAGATCGCCATCTTCTCACCCAGCCGCGCCGAACTCGCCGACAACACCGGCACGGTGAATCTGGGAGACATCGAGGTGACTGAAAGTCGTAACTTCATCTTCCTGATCAAAAACACCGGAGCCACTCCGCTGACGGGACTGAGCATCACGAAGACAGGCTCCGCCGACTTCACCATCAGCCAGCCTGCGGCAGGCACGCTGCGTCTGGACGAGGTGACGCCCTTCACGGTGAGCGTCAAACCAGGTGCTGTTGGGCCGCGCACAGCCCAGTTGAAGGTCGCGAGCAATGACTCGGATGAGAGTTCCTTTGAAATTAATCTCAGCGCCACCGGAGCCAAACGTGACATCGACGTCGCGATAGCTCCAGGCGGCGTCTTGCAGGATGCCCGTGGAGTGGTCGATTTCGGGCTCTCCCTACCGCTGAACATTCCGGTACAGCGCACGCTCACGCTTCGGAACATCGGCGCAGGCATCCTGACTCTCGGCAATGTGAGCGTCACGGGGGAGAATTTCAGCATCACCCAGCCCGGCAAGACCGAGCTCGCAGGAGGAGGCGCTGACACCACCACCTTCATCGTCACCTTCCTTCCAGCGTCCGGTGCGATCCAGAATGGCAGGATCGCGATCGAGAGCAACGACCTGGATGAACGGGTCTTCGACGTCATCATGAGGGCTGGCGGAGCAGGGCCGGAGATCTCGGTGGAGCTTCTGGCGGACGGTCAGAGGCAAAACCTCACCGACGCGGCGGACACGGTCGCCTTCCTCCCTGCCACGACCACCCTGAGAACGACAAGAACGCTGAGCATCCTGAATCCAAGCTCCCAGCCATTGACCATCAGTTCGATGAATTTCACGGGTGCCAACCCTGCAGGGGCCTCAGCTTTCACCACTCCCTTTACCAGCCCGGTAACTCTGGCTCCAGGCAGGGGACAGACTTTCGCCTTCGACTTCCGTCCCAACGCCCTCGGAACCTTTGCCGCCACTCTGAACATCGTCAGCAATGACCCTGGCGAGAGCCCCTTTGAGGTGCGCTTCACCGGCGAATGCCTGCCAGCAGTGCTGCCAGTCATCACCGCTCAGCCTCAGCCCCAGATCGTAGCTCTCGGGCAGCCGGTGACCTTCACCGCCCAGGCCACATCACCGCTGGCGATGAACTTCCAGTGGAGGCGCGGAGCCACCACACAGGCCAACTTCGGCCCAGTGACAGACACACCAGTGCTAAGCCTCCCGGCGGCGGTTCTCGCGGATGCGGTGAACTATTCCGTCACGGCCATCAATCAACTGGGCAGCACCAGTAGCCTCAGCGCCGGACTCACCGTCGTGGATGCCCCGGCAGGACGCCAAAGTCTCGAAATCCGCAAGCAGGCCATTTTCAGCATCAAGGCCGCAGGCCCGGGCACCCGCCTCTTCCAGTGGCTAAAAAATGGGGTGCCAGTCGCCAACAACCAGCGCATTCAAGGAGCCAACACGGACAAACTCACCATCACGGGCCTGACGCTTGCGGACAGTGGTGCCTACACCTGCGAAGTCTCCGCCCCCGGAGGCAGCCTGATCGGCGGCATTCAGACTCTGGAGGTCTTCGACATCGCGCCCCGCATCGCAGGCAATCCGCTGGACCTTCCACGCAGCCAGGTCGCACGGCCCTACAGCTTCCAGGTTCCGCTCGATCCCACGGGTGGTCTTGCCAGCAGCTGGACAACCAAGGATCTGCCTGCGGGTCTGGTAATCGACAAGAACACCGGCGTCATCAGTGGCAAACCCCTGGTTTCATCCGTCTCCGCCTTCCCCTTCCAGATCACGGCCACGAACACCAAAGGCTCCTCGGTCGTCACGGCGCGCATCTTCATTGATCCCCTTCCCGCCAATCTGGCGGGAAGCTACACTGGCGTCGTCGAGCGCGGTTTCGTCAACAGCTTGCTGGGTGGGCGTTTTGACCTCACGATCGCCACCACCGGGGCTTACTCGGGCACGATCACCCTTGGAGCCACGACACTGACCATTCCGCCAGGAGGCATTACTTTGCCCGAAGAAGGGCGGCTCGTTCCGGTGAGGTTCAATCTTTCCCAGGGCAGCGGTGGAAGCGCTGTGACTCGCAGGGTGACCTTTACGCTAAACCCGATCACCCAGCTCATCAGTGACGGTGAGATCGTCAATGTGCTGCCACTGCAGCTTCCACTGCCAGTCAGATTCAGAGCCTGGCGCACTCCCTGGTCCACGGCGGCACAGGCCACGGCCTTTGCCGGTTATCATACCTTCGGGCTGGAGATACCCGCCGGAGCTTTGGGAAGTGAAACCCTGCCTCAAGGCATCGGCCTGGGTTCCTTCACCACGGTGGTGGATGGTGCGCCGACAGCCGTGGCCGGCAAGCTGGCCGACGGCACCACCTTCACCTCAAGCAGCCGTCTGGGGCCGAACGGGGAGATGGTTATCTTCCAGAACAATGCCAAGGGCTCGCTGGTGGGCGCCACCAGCATTCAGACAGGCACCACGCTGATCTTTGGCGGCAGCACGATCGTGCCGGACAACACCCTTTCTGGCAGCGTGAGCTGGGCGCGGCCAGCGACCACGGATCGCACTTATGCAGCAGGCTTCAGCCCGCTCACGCTCAGCGTGGTCGGTGGCACCTACCTCAGACCCGAGGCCGGGAAGAACATGCTCGGCATGACCCTCGTGGGCAGCGGTCCAAATGACAATTTGCAGAACGTGGCCATCACCTTCGCTGGCGGCGGTATCGGCGCCCTTCCGTCGCGTGCGGACACGCTCATCAACCTCAGGCATCGCACCATCAGTTTTGAGCGGTTTATTCCGCCGCTAATCGCCATGACATTTAATGACAGCCTCGGAACATTTGGCGGAACCTTCACCCTGACTGATTCCACGCCTTTGGTTCAGCCTTCTGGTCGTCTCGTCCGCGCCGTGCCTTTTGAAGGCCTTGTGGTGAAGGACGATGGAGGTCTTGTCGGCGCAGGCTTCTTCCTCATGCCGCAGATGCCCTTCATCAACAGCAGCGGACGCATCGTGCCCGCCAACCAGACACCCATCCTCTCGGGTTCGGTGCTGATGGAACCGGCGGTGGATTGAGGCTGGAAAAAGAATTTCGTGTTTTTGCGCAAGTTCCCGGACGGCGCGCATCAGGGCAGTGAGAACAACAACCTCACTACAGACATGAAAACATCCATTCAATCCATCTACAGCAACCTCCTCAATCACTTCGCCCGCATCGCCTGCACTGGCGCTCTCCTTCTGAGTTCCAGTCTTTTCGGCCAGATTCAAAGGTTAGAGCCCGCGAACCCTGTCGTCGTCAATCCTGTCGTCCCCGCGCCGCTGTTTCCCTCCGGCCCACGCCCGACGCTGGTCGTCTTGGTTCATGGACGCACCGCCCGCCCAGCAGATGAACAGACGCCGGTCGATCCCGTGGCACGTCCAGGCACGCTGGGTTACTCCCGCTTCTACTTCGACTTTCCTTTCGTTTCCGCTGTGCTCGGGAACTCGAACGCCGATCTCTTCACCAAAGGCGGCCTCCCCTTGCAAAACCTGAGCTGGAAGGCTGGTGCCGTCTCCGACTCGAACTTGGACAACTGCTTCGCTTTTGCTGACCGCCCACCTGCTCGCGGCGTCTTCCGAGGCACAGCCGTGGGTCTGGTCCGCCATGATGGCTCCGTGGGAGTCGGCCTCCAGGCAAGAGCCGTGCTGGCCAAAATCAATGACCTGTATCAGAGCTTCCGCGACTACTGCGGCGCTGATCCTCAGATCATCATCATCGCTCACAGCAAGGGCGGCCTTGTCTCTCGCTACCTGCTCAGCGTGCCTAGCGGCTTTGTTGCCGGAGTGGACCTGACCTCCACGGAGGAAACCACAGCACGCCACCTGCGTGACCGGACCAAATTCCTCATCACCCTCGGCACACCGCACAATGGCAGCCCCATCGCTCACAACGTCACGGCCATCCGCGAAGGTGTGGAGACCATCCAGGGACCCATCGACACCATCTGGGGCATCATCCGCACAGCAGCGAGCGTCGGCGGCATCAGTCTCCCACAGTCTTCGCCCCTTCAGATCAGCACCGTGCTCCGCGACCTCGCAGGCTCACCCGACGACCTCGGTCACCTCACCTCCAGCTTCTGCCGTGACATGAATGTCGGCCCCCTGCACCCATCCCGCATGGCCCGCAGTGATGCCACACTCATCCCCGTCTATACTTACGGAGGCCGCAGCCCTGCCGATGTTTTCTACGCCACGCCAAACCATAGCGGCACCAGCGGCTTCACCAACAGCACGCCCGAGATCGTCAAAAACACCGTCCACGGCCTCGTCGCACTCGACTACGCCCTCCACAATGCCATCCAGAGCGACTGGGGCACCCTGACAAGCGTCGGCGCTGGCAAATCCCTCGACCTCACCCGCCGCACCTTCTCCGTGCTCGAAGTGCGCGGCACCGGCCCCTTCGGCCTCGTTCCCACCCTGGTGAAAACCTTCTCCGCCCCCGGCGCAGCCTATCAGGTCCCCTTCACAGACATCGGCCTCGAAGGCCTGCCCATCTTCTACCAGCGCAATCAGGGCGACGGCGAAACCGACAGTGACGGCATGGTGGCCATCTCCTCCGCCCTCGGCATCAACCTCGGCACCGGCACCCGCGAGTTCTTCGACCACACGCAAAACATCGCCCCTGCCGGTCAGGCCCGCCGCCCCGGTTCCTGGTATCGCATGTATTCGGGAGCCTGGAATTTCCTGAACCACTCCACGGAAACCAAAAGCGCCACCATGGGCGTGGAACTTCGCCGGGTCATCGTCAGTGCTGGTCCAAAGCCTTCTTTCACCGGTGTTCTCAGTGTGCAGTAAGTTCCTTTGCTTCAAGCTCACATCCGCCCCCGATGACCGTAAGCGTCACCGTAACGCCCATAGGAACGCGGTTGGAACGGGGCGCGTGGGGAGTCAGGGATGTCCCACGTTATGGACAACCAAATCACGATTTTGAAACGGGACGCACGCGGTCGTGTGCG
>NZ_JBILYB010000305.1:0-3175 GCF_044378005.1 Prosthecobacter sp. | reverse complement strand
GCAAAGCTCCGACGGAGCGGGAGGAGCACCTCCAGCCATTTCCCAGTGCCGTACAGGCCCGATGTTTAGCCTCCAGGACATCAGAAATGTCAGAGCGCACGATCGGGAAAGGCCATGAGAGCCTCGTCTCGATTAATGACCGCACGAAGCCCTGTGAATTCGGGATGCTTTTGGCAGAACTATCCAAAGCGCATAAGGTAGGATTTAGTCATGGCTTCTCTCCTTGGACGGACACGATGCTTCTTGAGACGTTTTCTTCTAAGACGCGGCGTCTTCTGATTATTTTAGGGCACGATTGGTACCCAATTGTCACTCATAACTTTGATCCCAAAACCTCAAAGGGCTACGCAGCCAAATCGCCGTTGATCTGCCAGTCTCCTCGCGATGAGTACGCGCATGCACTCCCAAATTCCCTCACCTCTCATCCTGATCGGGCGATAGTGTTTATGAATTTATATCCCGATTTTCGTCCACCATGTGCGGATTGCACGGGAGAGGTTGGAGCTGATAAGTTCGTCGCTGCATTTAGCGCCTGTTGCCGCGAATTTGCGAAGAACTATACTATCGACGCAGTGGTGTCTTGGGGAGCTCCAGTGTGGCAGGCTCTTCGCGAGGTTACAGTGAATGGTGCGCGAAAAAAACCGGAAGGAATAAAAGCAGCAGCCCTCTCAGGCCCATTCAACCTGGAATCTCAGGGCCTCACTATACCTTACTACCCGTTCGCTCACCCGTGTCATCGCGGCAATTTTAATCAGGCTGCGCACTTTGGGAAGTTTCAGAACGTCTGTTCTACTATTTGAAGCTCTTAGATTAGTTACTCTCAGACAAAAGTTGCCGAGATTTGTCCCCAAACTTCGTCCCTGTGCGAGGCCTGATGAGGTGGAAGTAGTTCTTCCGCCTCACCATGCCAAAACCAACACCTGCCGCCACGCCCTACACCGCTGTTTTCTCACCCTGCCGTCACTATCGCTACGAGTGGTGGAGCCGCTGGAGTGAAGGGCCCTATTGCTTATTCATCGGATTGAATCCCTCCACGGCGGATGAGCAGCAGGATGATCCGACTGTGAAGCGCTGCATCGACTATGCGAAGCGCTGGGGATATGGCGCAGTGTGCCTGGTGAATCTCTTCGCCTGGAGGGCGACTGATCCCGAAGAAATGAAGAGGCAGTCTGATCCGGTGGGACCAGACAATGACACGACACTTGCCCGACTGGCCAAGGATGCGGGCATCGTAATTGCTGCCTGGGGAACGCACGGCGCACACCGAGGCCGGGGCAGGGCAGTGCTCTCGATGGTGCCCGGTCTGCACGCTCTTTCGCTGAATCAGGACGGCTCGCCGGGGCACCCACTCTATCTCAAGGCTGAACTCAAACCCTTTGCTCTTAACGATTCCAAACCATGCGCTTAACCTCCATCTTCTTCGACCTCGACGAAACCCTGATTCACTCGGTGCTGGCTGAAGGGAGTGCGGGCAAGTGCCCTGCTGGCGCTACGGTCTTTGGCCCCTATCATTCCTGGTTGCGTCCTTGCGCTTTGGATCTGCTCAAAGCTGCTCGCTCAACGGGTGTAGCGGCATTTCTCTGCACCACCTCCGAAAGGCGCTATGCCAGCGGATTGTCGAAGTTGTTCGGCCTCGGTTTTGCCGAAAAGGACATTCTTGGTTACGAGCATCTCACGTCGGGCCAGACGCGCCTCGCCCCCGGCGGTGTGCTGATTGATGACCTGGAGCCGGAGCACGAAATCGCACAATTCAAACAGCAGGTCCTGGGCATTGGTGCCGAGCGCTACTGCCAGCTTCCCGCCTTTCGTGGACACCCCACAGGTGATGAGTCCGAGGTGATTCAAACGCTGCATGCCTTCCTTCGCTCCTTCCGCACCGCCCAATGATCGCCACCGCCATGCCTCCTCAACTCCAAAGCCTGCAATGCCCCGCCTGCGGTCACCCCGGCAGTGACATCGTGGGCGAACATGCCTTTGGTGCGAAGATCCACTGCCGCGCCTGTGGCACCACATCTGCCCTGGTCACGAACCGGCAGGTGCATGTGCAAAAGACGGGCGACCGCGCCTGCGGAGACTGCGGGCGGATCAATCCTCTCCGCACGCGGTTCTGCCAGTGCGGGCGCGATTTGCAGCGGGAATGCCGTCGATGCAGGGAGGCATTTTGTTACGATGACAAGGTTTGCCCTCACTGCGGGTGGGATCATGATCCGCGCCTGGACGGTGAAGCAGTGATGAACCAACGAGCCACAGCCCTGAATGGAGCCCTGGATCAGCGGCGCTCCGAGGACTTGGGCCGGTTGGAAGAGGATCTTCTCACCGCCTTCATACAACGAAAGTCCCTGACCCCGTCCGCCGAACGCGCCTTGAAGCGGTTGCTTCTCAGCGTTTATGAACACGGTCACACCTGCGGCCAGATGAATCGCTGGAATGATGAGCCGGGCATGGCGGAGGTGGACCGCTGGCGCTGGCGAGTAGAGATGATCCATGAACGTCGAGAGCAGTTGGCGGACGCGCTCGAACCGGGTGGAGCCTTGATCGTTCCGTCTTGGGCGGGCAGTGAAGATCGCGTGCTCGACCGGCTCGCTGGGAGCAGCTCATCTGAGTTGAATCCAAGCTGGATCTCCTTCGCGGCCGGAATTTTCCTCTGGATTCAGCTAACCAACATGGACTTGCCGGGTTGGGGCTTTCTTCTCGCCGTGATCTTATCCACCCTAGCGGTTGTCTTCCACAATCAGGGCCAAGGGTCCTTCACCGAAAAACTGAAACAGGCCCAGGCCGCCGCTGAAACTCAGTGGCAGGCGTGGTTGAACGAATACGACATCCCGCCCCGCCCATCAAGTTCCTCACCCAACACACTCGCGGCGTCATCCTCTGAAAATTGATGAATTCCACTCTCGATACCATTGCGCCTTTGCTCACCGCGCTCTCATCCCTGGAAGTGGAGCGTGGCCTAGCGCTAATGAAGGAGGCGGCGTCTCCGGCCATCTATGAAAAGCTCATGAAGGGGCTGATGCTTCCACAGGCTCAGGAACGCTGGACACTTCACAGTTTCCATCTGAGCCCATGTCTTGCCTGCGAAACTGATGATCAGAAGGCGGCAGCTCGGTTGACCGTCATGCGTGCGACGATGGAAGCGGAGGTCAGTTCACCGGCTTTGGATGCTTACCGCAGCGCG
>NZ_JBILYB010000166.1:0-12496 GCF_044378005.1 Prosthecobacter sp. | reverse complement strand
ATGGGCATGGACGTGAATCAAGTCGTCATGTCCCCCAGCAACCGCCCCTTCACCGTCGGTGACAAGGGCGAGGTCATCACCGAAGTCTTCGCCTGATTTAGTCCGCCACGTTCACCTTCTTCACATAGATGGCTTTCAGGGCGATGGCGAGACCATCCATCTTGCAGGAGATCTCATGGTCGCCGTCCACCAGACGGATAGGCTTGGACTTCGTGCCCACCTTCAGCACCTGGGAAGTGCCGCCGAGTTTCAGATCCTTGATCATGGCCACGATGTCCCCGTCCACGAGGACATGGCCGTAGGCATCCTTCACCACTCGTTCTGCTTCAGGTGTGTCGGCTGTAGCCTCCTTCGTCCACTCGTGCCCGCAGGTCATGCACTCATAGCGGTCGGCATGGTCCAAAACATCATTCATTTCACACATCGGGCAGGCAGGCTGGCTCATAGATGCTGACGAGACACCGGAGCCGATGTGAGCACAAGCGATTCCCATCCAGGCACACACGCAAAGCATTCCTACTTGCCCGACCCCACGAGGCCATCCATAAAACGCGCCTCTTTTATGCCTTCCCAAGCACTCCTTCTCGGCCAAGCCTTCCTCGCTGAAAACGCAGCTAAGCCCGATGTCGTCACCACCAAGTCCGGCCTGCAATACCTCATCCTCCGCGAAGGCAGTGGCAAGAGCCCAAAGAAGACTGACACTGTCGTCGTCAACTATCGTGGCACACTGCTCAACGGTGTCGAATTCGACAGCAGTTACCTCGCCGGCCGCGAGCCCGCCGAGTTTCCCTTGAATCGCGTGATCAAAGGCTGGACCGAAGGTCTTCAACTCATGAAGGAAGGCTCCAAGTTCCGCTTCTTCATCCCCTCCAATCTTGCTTACGGCACCCGTGGAGCTGGTCTCGACATCGGCCCCGACGAAGCTCTCATCTTTGAAGTCGAGTTGCTCAAAGTCTGGGAAGACTGATGTGCAGGTGGAGCAATAAGGTGATTGGTATTGTTCCGGCCCAAGGAAAGTGAGCAGAACCTATGCTGCTCGCTTCCCCCCGGATGTCAGGCCTTGGTCGTGAGTGACGCAAGCCATTCGAGTTCATTGCGAATTCACCCCATCTCCATCATCCGCTTTTTCTTCGGCTTGCCGGAGCTGACGAATTCGACATCGGCGGCGATGACTTTGTATTCGGGGCACATGGTGTCGGCGTCGCAGCCTTGGCCGGTGACATTGTTGACCATGGCTTCGGGGAAGTGGAAGGTGGTGTAGAGGATGCCGGGCTTCACTTCATCGGTGACGCGGGCTTCGAGTTCGACTTCGCCGCGGGCGCTGCTCAGACGGACGCGGTCGCCGGTGCGGATGGATTTGCGCTGGGCGTCGGCGGGATTGAGGGAGAGGTAGTCCTGCACGACGATCTCGCTATTCCCGGTGCGGCGGGTCATGGTGCCGCAGTTGTAGTGCTCCAAAATGCGGCCGGTGGTGAGGATGAAGGGGAACTCGGCACCGTTGGTCTTCAGTTCGGTGGACTCTTTCCAGTCGAAGTAATGGAAGTGGCCTTTGCCGCGCTTGAACTCGGTTTGGTGGAGGATTTGCGTGTCCACGCCGCCTTCTTGCACGGGCCATTGCTTGCCGTTGATGTCGAGATTGGCCCAGGTGATGCCTTTGAAGAAGGGCACGATGGCGGCGACTTCGGCGAGCACGCCATCGGGCGTGTAATCGGCCTGCGGGAAGCCGAAGCGCTGCAAAACTTCGCACATGATCTGGCCGTCGGGCTTGGTGCCTTCGAGGGGTTTCACGGCGGCGTTCACGCGCTGCACACGACGCTCGGCATTGGTGAAGGTGCCGCTCTTTTCGAGGAAGGAGGACGCGGGGAGGATGACGCTGGCGTATTTGGCCGTCTCGGTCATGAAAATCTCCTGCACGACGAGGAACTCCAGGCTTTCCATGGCGTGGCGGACGTGATGCGCATCGGGATCGGTCTGCACGACGTCCTCGCCCATGAGCCAGAGGGCCTTCAATTTGCCTTCAATGGCCGCATCAAACATCTGCGGGATCTTCCAGCCGGGTTCGGTGGGTGTGGGTGTGCCGTAGAAGTCGGCGTAGCGTTTCTGCACCTCGAGATCATTCATCTCAAAGTAGCCTGCGCCTTGATGCGGCTGGCAGCCCATGTCGGCGGCACCTTGCACGTTGTTTTGACCGCGCAGCGGATTCACGCCGACGCCGGGACGACCGATGTTGCCGGTCATCATGGCGAGATTCGAGATGAGCATGACCGTTTTGGCACCTTGCTCGTGCTCGGTGACACCGAGGCCGTGGAAACTCATCGCGGCCTCTGCGCTGGCGTATTCGAGAGCTGCAGCGCGGACGGTTTCAAGCGGCACGCCAGTGATTTTTTCCAGTTCGGCCAAATCGAGCGCTTTGAGGCCGGTTTCGAACTCCTCCCAGTTCTCACAGCGTTTGCGGACGAACTCGGTTTTCACCAATCCGGCATCGAGGATGCAGCGGGCGAACATGTTCAGCAGCGCGACGTTCGTGCCGGGGCGGAGCTGGAGGTGATGCTTGGCATAAGGCACGAGCTCGATCTTGCGCGGGTCGATCACGATGAGCGGCGTGCCCTTCATGATGTGCTGCTTCAGGCGTGCGCCGGTGACGGGATGGCCCTCGGTCGGATTGGCGCCGATCACCATGATGCAGCGGGTGTGCTCGATGTCCTCGTAGCTGTTCGTGGCTGCGCCGGTGCCAAAGGACTTCTGCATGCCCCAGGCGGTCGGCGAATGGCAGACGCGAGCGCAGCAGTCGATGTTGTTCGTGCCCATCACATGGCGGATGAACTTCTGCATGAGGTAGTTTTCCTCGTTCGTGCAGCGTGCGGAGGAGATGCCGGCGACCGCGTTGCCGCCGTGCTCGTTTTTGATGCGGGTGAGGTTGGCCACGATGTGATCGTAAGCCTCGTCCCAGGTGCTTTCCTTGAAGCTGCCATCCGCCTGACGGATGAGCGGCTTGCGCAGGCGGTCCTTGTGATTGTAGAACTTGAAGGCAAAGCGGCCCTTCAAGCAGGTGTGCGCATGATTCACCTCCGCATCGACGGGAGCCTGGATGCTGAGCACCTGATCGCCCTTCGTGGACACATTGAGATTGCAACCGACGCCGCAGTAAGTGCAGATCGTGCGGGTCTTCTTCGTCGCCTCGATGGACTTCGAGAAGAACACGTCACTGATGGCCGAAGTCGGGCAGGCCTGCGCACAAGCACCGCAACTCACGCACTCCGAGTCCGCGAAGGACTGGTCGAGACCCTTGATGATCTTCGCGTTGAAGCCGCGACCATGCATCGAGAGCACATGCTGGCCCTGGATTTCATCGCAAGCACGCACGCAGCGGGAGCAGTTGATGCACTTCGACAGCTCGCTGGTCATGTAAGGATGCGAATGGTCCTTCGCACGGTCGAGATGATTCGCCCCCGCCGGATAACGCACGCCGCGAATGCCCACCTTGGCCGCCACGGTCTGTAGTTCGCAGTTTCCGCTCACCTCGCAGGTCAGGCAGTCCAGCGGATGGTCCGTGAGCACCAGCTCGACGATGTTTTTGCGCAGCTTCCGCACTTTCGGCGATTCTGTGAACACATGCATGCCCGCCGCCAAAGGCGTGTGGCAACTCGCCACCACGCGACGCGGCCCATCGGCCTGCAAAGCCACCTCCACCGAGCAAACGCGGCATGCGCCATACGGCTCGAGCTGCGGCGCATCACAAAGCGTCGGCACAAAGCCGCGCCCTTTGTGGCGGTCGATGAAGTTGAGCAGCGTTTCGCCGGACTCGAAGCGGAGCGGTTCGCCGTCGATGAATGCGGTGAGGGTGGAGAGATCTTGGACCATGGTGAGATAGACTGAGGGAGTTTAAACTGGATGCGTTTCCGTGGGAAGTACGGAGAGGACGAAATCGAAAAGGCGTTGGGAGGCATTCAGTGCTTCCTCGAATTCGGAGCGCTCAGGCTCCATCGGCACATCCTCCATCGGGTAGCGAAATCGAGTCGCGTAGGGTGTGATGATCTCCGCCTCATCAAGCCACTTGGAAAACTCTGGCAGATGTTTCGCCGCCATCTTGATCAACCGCTCGACATCATGGGTTTTCTCGATCGGTGCTCCTGCATGTGACAGATAGGCTTTCACAGCCTTTTCGGCAGCTTGCTGACAATGATAAATAGCTGCGTCCAGCGGATCACCCTCGCCCGAAAGTTTTTTTGCGGCTGCCAGATCATGCGCTGCCTTCCACAGCCACGCCTGGACGAGTTTGAGGTCAGTTACCGCCATAGACCAGCAGCCCCTCCTCGGCGATTTTATGAGACAGCGAGGATCTCACGTCCTTGTAGCGATCAAATGACGCCGCAGACTGGATCAACACATCTTTCGACATGTCGATGTCGCGCAAGCATCTCCGAGCCTGCCGCAGATGCTGGATGGATGTCTGGCTTTCATCCAGAACAAGCATTAGCAAATCCAGATCACTGTCCTCCGTCGGCTCCCCCCAGGCATAAGAGCCAAAAAGCCAAACTTGTTCAGGATGAAACTCCGCCACTAGCCGGCGCGTCGCTTCCGCGATGACAGGCTGCGCCTTCTCGCGGAGCGAGTTCGCAGTGACGGTGCTGTCTGCGGTGCTGACCATGACAGAAGTTAGCTTTTGAAGTAGTCGTTTAATTCTGCGCCGAAATGCTCCAGCGCATTCTTGATCGGTAGCGGGACGCCACCGCCGAGGGCGCAGAGGCTGGTTTGCTCCATGGTGTCGAGCAGGTCGGTGATGAGTTCGCGATCGATCTTGTAGCTGCTGTCGCCACGGGCTTTGGCGATCAACTCTTTGCCACGGGTGCTGCCGAGGCGGCAGGGGAAGCATTTGCCGCAGCTTTCGTCGGCGGTGAACTGGAAGAGGTGCTGGATGTATTCGATCATCGGCATCGACTCCGGGATGCTGACGACACCGGCGTGGCCGAGGAGGAAGCCAGCTTTCTTGAAGCTCTCGAAATCAACGGTGAGCTGGCTGATGTGGCTCATCGGGATGAGCCCGCCGAGCGGGCCGCCGATCTGGATGGCTTTGATCTTCGATTTGAAGCCGCCCGCGAGGTCGATGACGGTTTGCAGCGGCGTGCCCATGGCGACTTCGTAGATGCCGGGCTTCACGAAATGGGAGTCGAGTGAGAGCAGCTTCGGTCCCGTGGACTGCGGTGTGCCGATCTGCGCGTAGCCTTTGCCGCCGAGCGTGAGAACGGCGTGGATGTTGGAAAAAGTCTCGACGTTGTTGACGATGGTCGGCTTGCGGAACAAGCCTTCGATGGTCGGGAACGGCGGACGCGTGCGCACTTCGGGGCGCTGGCCTTCGAGACTGGCGAGCAGGGCGGTTTCCTCGCCGCAGATGTAGGCTCCGGCGCCTTTGATGGACTTCAGCATGAAGTTGAAGCCAGTGCCGAGGATGTTTTGACCGAGCAGGCCAGCCGCGCGCAGGTCGGCGATGGCTTCGTTGATGATCGTGACTGAATCGGGATACTCGGCGCGGATGTAGAGGATGCCGTTTTCCGCACCGGCGAACCATCCGGCGACCATCATGCCGAGCAGGACGCTGTGCGGCTGCTTTTCCATGAGGTATTTGTCGATGTAGGCACCTGGATCGCCCTCGTCAGCATTGCAGACGATATACTTCACCGCGCCTTCGGCGGCGCGGCAGCTCGACCATTTGAAATGCAGCGGGAAACCCGCGCCGCCGCGTCCACGCAGGCCGCTGTCCTTCAATTCAGAGCCGAGAGCATCGCGAGTTCCTTCGGTGATGAGTTTCTTGAAGGGCGCGTAGTAGGCGTCGATGCCGGGGAACTCAGCGGTGAGCTGCGCAGGCTGGAGATGGGAAACAACGGCGTAGCGGTCTTCGGCATCGCCTTTGTCGGTTTTGAAAAGGTCGCCCAACGCGGCATCACTCTGGCCGGAGTAATTCTTGCCCTGGTATTGCAGCGCACCGCCTTCATGGCAGCGGCCGAG
The DNA here is from genome assembly GCF_044378005.1 of Prosthecobacter sp. GTDB lineage: Bacteria > Verrucomicrobiota > Verrucomicrobiia > Verrucomicrobiales > Verrucomicrobiaceae > Prosthecobacter. Next base: position 6,493 of record NZ_JBILYB010000166.1, on the reverse strand, counting down.
GCAGCAGATGTGGCCGATCTCTTCCTTTTTGAAATGTGTTTCGAGCGTGTGGTGGAGCTTGTCCTGCGTTCCGGCGCAAAGGCAGGCCGAACCGTTGCAGACGAACACTTTTTTGCCTTCGTTCTCCTTCTTGAGGAAATCGTAGAACGACACCGCGCCGAGCGTCACCGCGTCGCCAAACAGATGCTCCGCGCCCATCTGGCGGACGACATCATTCTTCTCGGCGGTGCCAGCCTTGTCGGCGGCATCGACCATGCGTTCGAAGACATTTTTTTCGACACCTTTACGGAAGGAGAGGGCACTGAGGTTTTTGGACATGCAGGTCGGGGGGAGAACAGGGAGCCTATTATCTAGCAGGGAAGGGTTACGGTGGGCGAGCGCAAAATGGATGTGACGCGAACTAACCCATGGGAAAGATCAGGATGATTCATGCCGCGTGACATGAACTCACGACTTGAACGAAACGACAGCCCCGGCTCCTCCAGAAAAAGCGCCTCCTAGCCGAGGAGTGGCTTCAGGTTCTGGTAGAATCCATGTGTGAGAAGTGGGGGGGCTTCTGCGGGATGTGGGGTGGCGTTTGAGGAGAAGAATGGCGATCAAGGCGAGCAGTGATACGGCGGTGGCGGCGAGCGCCAGCCACAAGCGGATGTCGATGGCTCCGGCGGTTGGCACCGGGCTGGCATTGTCTCCCACGACTTCGAGCAGGCGGGGCGTGCTGTCGGCTGTCTTGATGGGAGTTCCGGGCAGTGTTTTCTGAAGCCAGAAAAGGCGGGTGGACAGCCGGACGGCGTAGCGCTGGAGTTGACCTCCTTCATCGTTGACCTGCTGTGCGTCGCGAATGCAGTCGGCGGCCATGTCCGCGAGACTTGCGGAGGTGCCTGCACTGTGAACGGATTGAGAGAGAAGCAGGCGCGCGCGCCAGGGTTCACCGAGCGGATAGACGGCGAGGCAGGAGGCCTGGCGCTTCAGGGCACCGTGGGCCAGGAGGGAGAGGTCAAAGGTGTCGGGCAGCTTTTGATCCGCATCGATCACGAGCAGGTAGATGCGGATGGCGGACTCTCCGGCGTGAAAGGCGAGCAGCCGCTCCACGTCACCACGAGTGACTTCCGGCACGAGGTTCTGCGGGTCGATCAGCAGGTCATTGGAGGGAGCGTCCAGAAGAGCGCGGGTGATGTCCTGGGAAAGATCACGCAGGGCGAGCACCGGAGTCGGGGAGTGCGTTGACTGCGGGCTTTTCTCTGTCTGGAGGATGCTGCCGTGCAGGAAAAGAGAGAGATCCATGGGGGCGACATCACCATAGCCGGGCATGACGGAAGGCGGTGCATCCCCGAGGCGTGGCCCGCTCTGGAGCATGCTCTGAGGCTCGGGCAGGGCAGGGAGGAGCGGGTCAGCTGGCAGCAGGGAATTGAAGTGATTCCCGGCGTCCGGTTTCACGACCGGGGGATCTTTCTCCCAGCGGGGCAGGGGCAGTTCTTCCTCCACGGACTGGGCGGCGGCAGTCGCGAGTCCAAAGATGGTCAGGAGCAGCGTCCAAACCACGCCGATGGATGGGCGGTCATGATTTGTGGCCTGCATGGGGACGGGTGAGCTGGCGTGTCGGAAGGCGGAGACTTTGCAGACCGAGATCGGAGGCGTCTCCCACCATCGCGGGCGGACGCTCGGGCTGGCGTGGTTCCAGGCTTGCTGCGGAGCGGAGGGCTTTGTCGATCATGGCACTGGCCAGCTCGATGGCCTGCCCGAAGGCTCCACGATGCAGCGGACGACTGAGCTTCTTCAGGATCGACTGGAGCACCGACTCGGGCAGGACTTTTTCCAAAGCGTAGCCCAGGGTGAAGCCGGCCTGCTGGCGCAGGGGGTCGATCAGCAGCACGATGGCAAAGTCATTGCGTCGGGAGATCTGGTGCGTCTGGAAGGCACCGTGATTGATCAACCAGAAGCCCAGGTCGGTGAGCGTCAGTGTCTCGGGCAGCACGCCGATGTAGGCTGCCATGAAGCACTGGGGGAAGCGCCGCTCAAACTCATCGAGCACGGTTTCCAGATGCCGCGTCTCGCGCAGATTCAGGCGCCCGGCCACATCGGTGACCCGCTCCAGCCGCACCCAGTCCGCGCCGAGGTAGGCCCGGATGGCCGATGCTGAAAACCCACAGCTCGTGCAGGCTGACTGGCCTGTCGTGAGAGGGGAGTTGCAATGCGGACACTTCATGTTGGTTAATGTCTCTTAATCTTCCCACAGTGGCAAGACAAAAGCCGGGAAGAACTGCAAAGTCTGGTGGGCTTCTACCTCCGCCTCCCACATCCGTGCTTGTCCGCTTCAGCATCTCCCGCTACACGCAGCGGCATGGCTGAAACACTTTCCACACGCATTCTCGCGCCGGGCTCCCACGCTCCTGAGTTTGACCTGCCTGACGCCTATGGCGAACGATTCACCCTCGACGACGTCCGTGGTCCGCGTGGGCTGATGGTGATGTTTGTCTGCAATCACTGCCCTTTCGTGGTGCATCTCGCCTCTGCCTTGAGCGCCTTTGCCAAAGAGGCCGAGGCCCAGGGGGTGAGCGTGGTGGCGATCAACGCCAACGACACCGACCGCTACCCTGCGGATGCACCGGAAAAGATGATCGAGTTCGCCGCGCAGCATGGCTGGGCTTTCCCTTACCTCGTCGATGCAGATCAAAGCGTGGCCCATGCCTATGTCGCTGCCTGCACGCCGGACTTTTACCTCTTCGATGGCGAACTGAAGCTCGCCTACTGCGGCCAGTTTGACTCCTCCCGTCCGAGGAACTCCGAGCCCGTCACGGGAGCGGATTTGCGTGAGGCGATGCGCCGGATGCTGGCAGGCGAACCGCCGATCGATCCGCAGCGGTCCAGCAGCGGCTGCGGCATCAAGTGGAAGCCTGGCAACGAACCCAAACTCTGATCCTCGATTCCCGTCATGTCTGCGCCCTTCATCGCTTTCAGCCCGAGTCATCAGACGGTGCTTTTGCTCACGGTCTGCCTGTGGTTCACCCTCGCCGCAGCGCGTCGCTGGCGGCCTGGAGTGGCGGTGGTTCTGGAGCGTGTGCTCGGCTCGCTGCTCCTTCTCTCCTGGCCTGCTTCGGCTTTTTTTCACTGGCAGGCCGGGGATCTGGATCTCAACAACGGCCTGCCTCTCCACTACTGCGACATCGCCTCGATCAGTGGTGCTGTGGCCCTTTGGACGAGGCATCGGCTGGCCTGTGAGATCGTTTATTTCTTTGGTCTCGCAGGCACACTGCAAGGTCTGCTCACCCCGAATCTGAAGGTGGACTTTCCCGATCCGCGCTTCTTTGCCTTCTTCCTGCTGCACGCGGGAGTCGTCGTGACTTCGCTGCATGTGGTGTCCTCGATGAAATGCCCCCCGCGTGCCGGAGCGGTGCTGCGGATGTTTGGGGTGACGATGCTTTACGCGGTCGTGATTGGCTCGCTCAATGCCCTGCTTCACACGAACTACGCCTTCCTCTGCCACAAGCCGGAGAACGCCAGCCTCATGGACCATCTCGGGCCATGGCCATGGTATGTCGCCAGCCTCATCGCGCTGAGCATGGTGTTCTATTCGCTGCTGAATCTGCCCTTCGTGATCGCGCGTCGCTTATAGTAAGGCTCACTCGCCGCGGATGCTCACCGAGCGTCCGTGCGCGTCCAGACCTTCCACTTCCGCAAAGGCACGAACCACCGCCTCCGACTTCGCGCAGGCCTCACGGCTCAGGCGGATGATGCTGGTGCGGCGCTGGAACATGTCCACGGTCAGTCCGGGGAAGGACTTGCCCGCGCCGCCCGTTGGCAGCGTGTGACTTGGGCCCGCGAGGAAATCCCCCACCGCCACCGGCGAATGATTGCCGAGGAAAATGGCCCCCGCCGTGCGGATCAGCGGCAGGATGTCGCCCTCGCGTTCCGTGATGAGAGAGAGATGCTCCGGCGCATAGGCATTCACCAGCCGCGCGCCTTCTTCGAGCGTCCCGGTGAGGATGAGAAACACGCCCTTCTCCAGCACCGGGCCGAGTTGCGACTGTCGGCTCAGGCTCGCGCACTGCGCCTCCACTTCCGCCACCACCGCTTCGAGCAAAGCCGCGTCATCGGTGATGAAGCCCGCCTGGCTGTCCTTGCCATGCTCGGCCTGCGCCAAAATATCCGCCGCGATGAAGCGTGGATCGCCGCTCTTGTCCGCGAGGATCAGCACCTCGCTCGGGCCTGGCAGAAGATCGATCGACACCGCGCCGAGGCACTGGCGTTTTGCTTCCACCACATAGCTGTTTCCTGGGCCGACGATCTTCGCCACCGGGGCAATCGTCTCCGTCCCATAAGCCAGCGCCGCGATGGCCTGGGCTCCGCCGACTTTATAAACTTCCGTCGCGCCAGCGAGCTTCAGGGCCGCGAGCAAACCGGGATTCACCGTGCCATCGCGGCCACAGGGTGTGCAGACCACGATCTCCGGCACGCCAGCCGCAGCGGCCAGCGTCACCGTCATCATCGCGGTGGAAACCAGTGGTGCCGTGCCTCCGGGCACATAGCAGCCCACGCGCTCAAAGGGGTGATACACCTCGCCCACCTCGCCGCCTTGTTCATTCAGGCCGTGCCAGTCCTGGCGCATGCTTTTGCGGGAGAAATCAAAGACGTTCCGGTGGCTGGCTTCCAGCGCTGCCCGCAGCTCGGGCGAAGCCGCATTCCACGCCGCCTCGATCTCCTCCGCCGTGACTCGCAGCATCGCGGGCGTCAGTTGCGCACCGTCAAACTTCGCCGTGTAATCGATCAGCGCCGCGTCCCCGCGTTCGCGGATCGCTTTGATCACGCCGGACACGACCTCGCGCACCGCATCGCTCGCCTCGGCACGGCGGTCGAGGGAGGCGAGAGTCTGTTTCCAGTCGGCATCAGAGTGGCGGAGGATCTTCATGGTGGTCGTCTTTGGGTGGCGCAGGATGGCGCAGCGTCAACGGACGATTTACGCCAGCCCACACCGCCGGGGTGAAAAATCACCCACGACATCCTTCGCTGCCACCTCGCTCAGGCCTCAGCCAATCTCCGGCACCACATACGGCTCACGGTACTTGTCCTTCAGCATGGCGTTCGCCGCATCGTTCTCCAGGAAGCGCTCCGTCTTCGGGTCCATCTTAAGCACCGGGCCGAGCGTCAGCTTGTCCTTCGTCAGATCGACATCGTTCTTGCCCAGGTGCTCCTTCATCCGCTCAAAGGTATCGCTGGCAAAGCTGTCCCCCTTGATCTTTTCCATGATCGCTTCGGGCGCTTCCTTCTGGCCGAGACGATGACTGATGTTCCCCGTGTGGCAGAGCGCGCTGGAAAGGTGGCCCTCCAAAATGTCCGCGTGCAGATCATCCACCCGGCGGCTGCGGCAGGCATTGATGAAGTTCTTGAAGTGATCTTCCGAGCCTTCGAACTTCTTCATCTCCTTGCCGTCCTTGTCATAAACGATGGCGCTGGAGTAGTTCGGCACCACCACATAGCCGCCCTCGCACTCCACCACGACGCCGACACCCGCGCCTTTAAACTTGTCCATGTTCTTGCTGTCCTTGTTCTCAGGTAGCCCGCGCACTTCGAAGATCATCGGAGCCTTCTCGTAGCCGTGGTAAATGAGCTGCGTGTTCGCCGTCTCGCCATCGTCTTCATAACCGAGGCGACCGCCCACGCTCCACACGCTGGGGGAGATCTCCATCTCGCCCAGGAACCAGCGGGCGATGTCCATCTGATGAATCCCCTGGTTGCCCAGATCTCCGTTCCCGTAGGCCCAGGTCCAGTGCCAGTCATACTTGAGTTGCTTGCGCATCAGCGGTCCTTTCGGGCCTGGGCCGCACCACAGATCATACTCCACCGTGTCCGGGATCTTCTGCTCGCCTTCCGTCTTGCCGATGCTCGCGCGGCGTTTGTAGCACAGCCCGCGTGACAGCAGGATCTTCCCCAGATTCCCCTCCTGCACATATTTCACCGCCGCGCCGATGCCTTTCCGGCTCGACCGGCTCTGCGTCCCTGTCTGGACGATCTTCCCATACTTGCGGGCCGCGTTCACCATCTGTCGGCCTTCCCACACGCAGTGGCTCACTGGCTTCTCCACATACACATCCTTCCCCGCCTGCATCGCCCAGATGGAGGCCAGCGCATGCCAGTGGTTCGGCGTCGCGATGCTCACCGCGTCGATGTCCTTGTTTTCGAAAAGTCGGCGCATGTCCGTGTAGGCCAGGACCTTGTGGCCCTCTTTATCAAAGGCCTGCACATGTTTTCCGAGTATCCCGCTGTCCACATCGCACAGCGCCGCCACCTTCACGCCCTCCTTGCCCAGCCCTTTCAAGCTGCTGATGTGCCCCGCCCCACGCCCGCCAAAGCCGATCACGGCCGTGTTGATCTTGTCCCCCGGACTCTTCTGAGCCCAGGAAGTCTTGGCGATGTAAAAAACGCCGGTGGAAGCGGCGACGGACTGGGTGAGGAAGCTGCGGCGGTTGGTCATGGCAGAGCAAAGAACGCAGCTCAACAG
>NZ_JBILYB010000304.1:0-3229 GCF_044378005.1 Prosthecobacter sp. | reverse complement strand
AGGCCGATGACCAGCCAGGCAAAGCCCATTGGGTGGATGAAGAGGACGAGTTCTTTCAGGAGCGACATGACGCCACGGTGGCGGCTTCTCCTTGCTTGATCAACTCAGCGGCACTTCAAAATACTCCAGCGCCCATTCCCGCATGTAGCGCACCTGATTGGGCGTGAAGCAGTAGATGATCAGCTCGGGATTCTCCGGCGTCCGCAGGTAGGCGCGCAGGAGCGGGTTGCCATCCCAGATTTCCTTCAGCAAAGCCGCATCCGTGACGATGCTCGCCGTGGCGGTGATGCGCACCTGATGGTGATCGTCATCCGTGTAGCAAAGCTCCGCCTTCGGGTTCGCAGCGAGCTGCGCCGTCTTCCCATACCTCCGCAGATTCGCCACATAGATCGTGAACCCCTCCGTCTTCACCGGCGAAACCGGACGTAGTCTCGGCTGGTCGCCCTCCATCGTCGCCAGCATCGGAAACTTGGCCCGCTGGATGGTGGCGAGGGCCAGGGCAGGGACTTCGGAGGGATCGACAGGTTTGGGCTGGGGTTGAGACATGATTAAAACCGATACGTCACCCTGAAGCGGAACATTCGTGGTTCAATCGGATGAATGTGCGTGTCGCTGATCACACCGCCTCCTGGGTTGCTGTCGTAAAAGTAGCTGATGTCGTTGTCTTCGCGGTCCAGCAGGTTCAGGCAGTCCACGGCGGCTTCCCAGTTCTTGCGGCGGTAGCCCACGGTGGCATTCACCATGACGCTGTCTTTGCCACGCACGGTGTCGGTTTCCTCCAGCGGACTGTTGGCAAAGATACGCACGCGGGCTCCGGCGAAGAAGCCGTCGTCATTGCCCTGGGCACCAACATTGAAGCCACCGCTGAACATGATGGGCACGCTGTTCGGGATGTGGTCTGCTCCGCTCGGCTGATCCTGAAGACGTGCGTGAGTCACCGCCAATTCGGCATCGGCGCTGAACCAGTTGCTTGGCCGCCAGTAGCTGGCCAGCTCGATGCCGTAGCGGTCGCTGCCAGGGCCGGGTTCGTTCGTGCCGGCATCGCCCACATAGATCAGCTCGCTGTCACTGCGCAGCCAGAAGAAGGCCAGCGTGGTGGTCACGTCCGGCACCGCCTGCGTGCGCAGGCCGATCTCCCCGCCCATGGTGCGCACCAGTGCATCCGCGGAGTCGCGGCCTGATGTAACACCACGTGCGTCATTGCTGTGAAAGCCTGTGCCGAAGTTCAAGTACAGCTCCGTCTTCTTCCATGGGCCGAGGATGGCGCTGAACTTCGGACTCATGATGCCTGCCACTTCCGCGTCCTGCCCATCCACCGTACTCTTCATCGGCTCGAAGTAATACAGGTCTCCACGCAGGCCCAGCACGGTGCGAAACCACGGCGTCCACCGTGTGGTCGCCTCTCCATACAGACCCACGCTGCTTTCCAGGATGTCGTCCTGCCGCACCTGCGCGATGCGATCCCGCTGTCGGGTCTTCCACAAGCCGATGCCGTCGATGATGTCCGTGCGCGTTTGCAGGCCGAAGGTGAGGTCGGACTCGATGCCGAAGATTTCCCGCTTCTCCCAGGTGCGGGAGACATTGCCGCCCAGCACCCAGCGCTGCTCCGCCTGCTGGAATTGGTCGCCATTCACCGGGTCATCCAGGAAGTAAGTGAAGTTCGAGTAGAGATCCAGGAGGTAGTAAATGGCATAGGCGTTGGCGCGCGTGACCACATCGCCGTCGCGATGCTCAAAGGCCACGTTCAGGCTGTAGCGCTCGCTCTCCCCGCCTGCGGTGCGGTCCAGCGTGTCGAAGGCATCGAGCGTACCATTTTCCACCAGTGAGGACGGGATCTGGTCCGTGCTCGTCCAGCTCCCGTGATAGCCCATGAAGGTGACGGAGAGCTTTGTGTCCACGTCCTGCTTGAACCAGCGCAGCATCCCATTCCACCGGTTGAACTCCTCCGCCTGCGCCCATGGGCCGTCGTAGTAGTTGGATTCCAAAGCATAGGTCAGTCCCTGGGCCACACCTTCTTCCGCTTTGGATTCAAAGGGCAGCGTCCCGGCGATCAAGGCACGGTAATAGTTATGCTCGCCGAACTCCAGGCGGATCAGATTCTGCGGCATCACATCCCAGAGCAGGAAGTTCGCACTGCCCGCGCTGGAGAGATCCCCATCCGCCGCTGTGTAGGTGCCTTTGGCATAGTCCAGCGCCTCCACCATTTCCGGAATCAGCAGATTCAGATCCGTGTAGCCCTGACCGTGGGCGTGCGTGCGCATGTTCAGCGGCATCCCTTCCAGGCTGATGCTGAAATCCGTGCCGTGATCCAGGTTGAAGCCGCGCAGAAAATACTGGTTCGCCTTTCCGCCGCCTGCGTGCTGCGTGATCATCATGCCGGGGATCGTCTCCAGGATCTCTCCGCGCCGCATCAGAGGTCTGGAGAGGAAATCGCGCGGGGTCGCTCGTCCCTTCGTGGCGCTGTCTGTCACGCCGAGCAGGTCGTCCGCCTTCCCATCGATGATGATTTCCTCCAGCTCCACCGGAGCCGTGGTCGGGGCAGGGGACTGGGCAAGCAGGGCCGGGGTCAAAGCCAGGCCGAGGAGAAATAGGAGACGTGATTTCATCAAAAGTGGGAGGTGGTCTCCTCATCTGACGATCTCCAGAGACCAAGCCCACAAAAGAGGCTCAGGCTTACCGTGGAAGGGATGACTTAACGGCAGAGCGGCTAGTTTCAGAATGCTTTTCCAGCGCCAGACCCAGTCGCCGAAGTAGGATTCATGAGACGGAAAACGGGGCCGGGCACCGCTGAGTTCGACACCGGATTTCCCACCATCATCAGGCGCGCATGGTCGGGGGATGGTAGAACGAGTTGGATACTCGGGACACCCGTTCAACGACTTTGAACGTCGTTCTACGGGGACAGCGGCAGGGCCTTGGGCACGTTCGGCGGCGGGGTCTTCACCGGGGCGGGCTTGGGCTCTTCTTTGGGCTTGAAGGATTCGAAGACGAGCGCGCCTTTCAGGGCATCGACGGCGCGTTCGAGCTGCTTGTCGCCGAGGCTGGCGATCTCGATGGCGGCGGCTTCGCCGGTGCCGTGGTTGTTGCGCCATTTGGCGACGCGCATTTCTTCCTCGGTGCTGAGGGCGGAGACGATGTTTGGCTCCACGCCGTGCTCGTGGATGGTGCGATGACTCGGCGTGTAGTATTTGGCGATGGTCATGCGCATGGCGGCGCCGTTCTTCATGGG
>NZ_JBILYB010000302.1:0-3264 GCF_044378005.1 Prosthecobacter sp. | reverse complement strand
AAGCCACCGACCTTGCGCCCTTCTTGTAGAGCGTGACGGCCAGCAACTCCCCGTCGAACCACACGGCCCAGTAGCGCGTGCCATACTTGGTGATGGTGAGTCGATCACTCATGGGTCCAGCCCTCCCGGCGAATGCGCGCCTTCACGGAGTTCACTGACAGCTTAAACTGCGCGGCGGTCTGCTTGATGGAACCGGTGCGGCGATAGAGTCGTTTCACCGCCTTCCAATCCACCAGCGTGCCGTTGGTGGTCACGCTGGTGAGCTTACGACGTGGCTTCGGCGGCGTGGACGTGGGCGTGCCGATGATCTGATCCACGGCTGGCGTGAACGCATCGAAGCGCTGCGGCGTAGCTGGTGGTATTGCCTCCGCTGTCTGCACCGTGCGCAAGGTGGCGAGTTGTTCGCGCACCGCCTCGCTGGCGATGGGGCGGATCATCTGCTCCACCGTGGCCGGAGCCTGCCCGCCGTTGAGGCGTTGCAGAGCTTCGACGAGCCTCGCATCGACGATGCTTTGAATGAGGTCCACGGGGATTTCCGTGATGGCATACACCACACCGGTCAGTGAGTTGAGCCCCATCAGGGCTTTCATCTGTTCACGGGCTTCGCGCGGAGAGTCGGCCTCCACACGGTCATCGAACAACACTTGGCCAGCTCGGCTGGCGATCAGTTTGAAGAGTTTCATATCGGGTTATCAGGTTTGGGTTTGGGTTTTGGGTTAGCAGGCAGGACTGGCTCAGGGGAAGGTGATCATTGGCTTTGGCGTGGTGACGTCGTGCCTGAGCCGCGCGCAGGCGTGGGACGAAGTGCGTGTTGCTCACCTGCATCCCGCGCCAGTCTTCCCAAGCTCCGTAGAGCTGGGTCTCCTTCGCATTCATCCACACCCAGCGCCCTGGCAGCTTGTGCAGCGCATCAGGCCCCGTGGTGTGGACCACGAGAGCCGCCGCGCGGGTGTCACTCATCGGTGAGGTTGGCAGCGGCTCCTTGCGGTGCGGCTCCAGCCGCATCAGGGCATCCACATACCCACTCCACGTGCCGTTGTGGAACAGCACGCTCTCGGCCATGCCCGAGAGGCTCACGGATGCTTTCGGCGTGACAGGGAAGGGATGACACAGCCGCGCATCGACTCCACCCACGCTGGCCCAGCGGAAGTGGATGACCACTTCGCCCTCCAGCTTCTTGAGCAATACAATGAGTTCACCGGTGCTCAGGTTTTTCTGCCAGCGCACGCGGCCACCTTCCCGCCATGCCACGCCCGCTCCATGCGGGTTGGCTTCATGACAGGCATACAGCACCTCGGGCTTCGGGCGCACGGTTTTAGGACATATCAGGATCACACACATATCAGGTTCGGTTCTTGGGTTCGTTGTTCTTGGGTTTGGCCCGACTATCCGCAGACTGCGTATAGCGTGGGCAAAGGGTTAAAGATTGGCATCGGGGAAGCGCTCATCGAACTGCTGGCAGAGCCGCTGCGCGCTCTTGCGGTAGTGGCGGAACTCCGAGTGCAGCTTGCCGAAGAGGCCGAGGGCGACGGGCCGCGCACTGCCGGTCCACCCGAGGTAGTCCCAGAGGAAGCGCAGGCCGTCGGAGGCCGTGGCGGTGCGCTTGGCTTGGATCTTGTTCTTGCCGAACCCGCCGAGGCATTGGACCTCGCAGGCGCGGCGGCACAGGCCGAGCACGCTGGCGAGGTGGTGCAGGATTTTTTCGATGTTCAGCGTGCCGGCAAAGACGCGGAACTCCACCACCCCCACGGAGCGTCCATTTCGGTCACGCTTGAAGGCTTTTCTAAAATTCACCATGCCGCGTCCGCATTGCTCAGCGCACTCGGCTTTCACGCGTTCCTCCTCGCAGGTGACTATTTTGAGCATGTGCTCGGCGGTCTGCTCATAGAGCGGGTGGCTGTAGTGGTTGAGGTGGCGGTCAGTGCCCGTCTGGCCATAGAGGCTGCGCGCGTGCCAGCGGGCAATGTGGGCGAGTTTGCGGATGAACTCGCTCACCGCTTTGGTGTCGGAAGTGCCGATCACACTTTCAATGCCCACGGTGATGTGGCAGCCGCAGGAGCGATCCACCGTGGCCCCGAGGGCGTTGAGCCATTCAACGAATCCGATCAAATGCTCCACGCCCTGTTCGCCGTGGAGGATAGGGGAGACGAATTCGCAGGGCATCTGGCCGGCGTCGCAGCGGATGGAGCCATCGCGCTCCGCCTTCCATGTGTCGGCGTTGAAGGCCGGAGCGTTGCTGCGGGCACCGGTCGTGCTGATGCCGGTGGTGACCGGATACCCGGCGTGGTAATTGCCCACAGGCACTTGGCTGGTGGCAGGAAGGCGGGTTTCGAGTTCGATGCCCCATTGGATCAGGGCGGCTTTGGGATCGGCGGGTTTCATGAGGATGAGATGGGTGCGGGTGATTGAAGTCCATGCGGACTTCCCCTTGGCCTCGTCACCGTGGCCGCGTGTGTCGCACCTTTTTGATCACCATTTTAAGGGCCACTTATGAGAGGTCCCACTGCTCACGGAATCCGATGAACTTCGGGAACCTAGGCGCTTCCTTCGCTCCACTGGGCTGGTGCTTGAACTTGAGCAACCGACCCGCCAGCGACTCCCGCTGCTGCCACAGGGTAATGCGGTCCACACCCCCGACGACATGGTTGTAACCCAGCCTGAACTCGATGCCCGTCTCCACGTGTTTAACGATGAATCCGCCGAGTTCGCCGCGCCCGACCATGCCGGACTGCGCCATGCTGCGCTTGGTGCGGCCAAACGCGTCCTTCTCAGCAGCGTTGTGATTGCTCATGCCTTCATAGGTGTCGAGCACCACCGCCTCCGCGTCCTCGAAGCGCTTGATCTTGAGCAGGTAGCCCTCGCGCTCCGTGGACCGGCCACACTTGTAAGGGGAACCCGGCGTGCGGATCATCATGCCTTCATATCCCTCACTCACGCAGCGCTCTTCATACGCCATGAGGTCATCCAGCGAATGCATCTCCTCGGGCAGCACCTTATCGACGCGCTCGTAGTCTGGCAGTCGCGCGAGTTCCTGCATGCGGCAGGCATACGGCACGTCGATGCCGTCGCTCACATAGTCGAAGACGGCGAAGGTGAAGTCAGGCTCACCACTCTCGCGGCCCACATGCCCGGCAGTTTCGTTGAAGGTGGTGCCTTTCACGATTAACTCGCCGTCCAGTCCATCGGGCAGCTTGGATTCGATCCACTCGCGAATGAAGCGATTGGACACGGGCTTGAAGCTGCGGGTCAGGGCGCGGCCATTGA
>NZ_JBILYB010000165.1:0-12695 GCF_044378005.1 Prosthecobacter sp. | reverse complement strand
CTTCCGCTGCCATGCGGTCCAGGTTCGGCGTCTTGATTTTAGTCTGACCGTAGGCACCGAGATCCCCAGGACCAAGGTCATCCGCCAGAATGAGCACGAAGTTTGGCTGACGTGCCGCAGCAGGCGATATGCTGGACACAGCGAGTAAGACGCCGACAAGAAGAAACAGATGTCGATTCATGGGTGGATGGAACGCAGCCAGCCGCCCCGATCTTCGCCGATCTCAAACCTCCTGCTCACCACTACGCGTCACACGACGCTCGATGACAGCCCAGGCGTTGTGGTTGTGGATGGACTCGTAATTCACGGCCTCAACGCGGAACCATTTGATCAGTTTGTGGCCGCCTGCCTTCACCGCGACGTTGCGCACGAGATCTTCGACGAAGACAGGATTGTCGTAAGCACGCTCGGTGACGGCTTTTTCGTCGGGACGTTTCAGTACGCTGTAGAGCTCGCAACTGGCGCTCGATTCGACGAGCTCGATGAGGTCCTCGATCCAGATGGGTTGACGGAAGCGCACGGAGAGGGTCACCAGTCCGCGTTGATTGTGGGCACCTCGATCACTGATGGCTTTCGAGCAGGGGCAGAGTGTCGCCACGGGTACCTCGACGGTGACAACGTAGTCGATCTGTTCGCCCTCGGCATTGACTTCAAAAATGACGCCGTAGTCGAGCAATCCTTCGGACTTGGTCACGGGTGCCCGTTTGGTACGGAAGTAGGGGAAACGCATCTCCACATGCGCTTTCTCAGCGTGGAGTCGGGTCAAAAGCTCGCGTGGCATGGCGGCGATGCTGGCCACGGTGAGTTCGCGTCCATGGGAGTGCAGCACTTCGAGGAAGCGGCTCATGTGGGTGCCCTTGTATTGATGGGGCAGGTCCACGGCCATGTTCACCGTGGCGATGGTGTGCTGAGTGGCCTGATCGCGATCCCGGATGCGCAGGGGGAAGCGCACATCCTTCACACCGACGCGGTCGATGGCTAGGCGGCGCTCGTCGCGCTCGTTTTGCGTATCTTTGAGAGGAGGCATGGCGGAGACAAAAAATCCCGCTGCTGCGGCTGGCAACAGCGGGAAAAGTGACGAATCAAATCCCGTCAGGGAAAATCCGCTCCTCAGGGAAGCAGATTCACTGCGCGGGCACGCTTGACTTCGCGAGTCACCTTGCGGTGGAGCCAAGCAGGAAGGCCAGTCGTTCGACGGGGCTGAAGCTTGCCGGTTTCGGTGAGGAAACGCTGAAGGATTTCAGGGTGGCTGTAATTGAGCTTCTCCATCGGGATGTCAGCGCGGCGGCGCGGCATCCGGCGATTATTTTTGCGGAGAGAGATGAGACGTTCGGTGGTCTTCGGTTGCATGACTGGAGCGGTGGCAGATTAGCGGATCTCGCGATGGAGGGTGCGGCGCTTGAGGAAGTGATTGAATTTCACTTTCTCCAGACGTCCGGGAGTATTGGGGCTCTTTTTGTTGCGAGTGCTGACGTAGCGGGACGTGGGTTTACCCTCGGCCTTAGCCTCCGTGCATTCGAGAATGATGATTTCACGTGCCATAAATTTTTTGGGGGCGCGAGGCTAGGCTACTCTTTACTAAAGTCAAGGGGCTCATTTGCACCCTGATTCGACTTGGCCGTCGTGTTGCTTTCCGCCGCATCGTCATCATCGTCATCATCGTCGTCGGCGGACTCATCGAGGCCGAAGAGGGAGCGGACGGGACGGGTCCAGCGACCGCCGCGCTGTTCACGCTCGATCTTCTCCTGGCTGACGACGGTGAAACGGGTGAAAGGCAAGGCTTCCAGGCGCTCCTCGGAGATCGTGACTCCAGACATCTCACAGATGCCGTAGGTGCCGAGGTCGATGCGTTTCAGCGCTTCGTTGATCTCATAAATGGCGTCCTGTTCCTTGGCGAGGAGGCTGAGGGCGAAGTCGCGGTCATACGCGTCGCTGCCAGCGTCAGCCTGATGCATGCCAAAGGCGGACTCGGTGCCTTCGTTGTTGCGGAGACTGTCATTGGTGACGCCTTCAGCGGCGTTCATGTAAATGTCGCGCAGTTCCATGAGGCGCTGCTTTTGCTTCTTGAGGAAGGCGGCGGGAAGCACGGGCTTACGCGGTGCGGCATCCATCGTGATACCCTCATCCATGGGGCTGATGGTGCGCTTCACGTTGGTGATCTTCACCGTGGGGCCATTGTTGGACTTGGCCGGGGCTTTCGCCGCAGGGGCGGGCTTGGCGGCAGGTGTCTTTGCAGCAGGAGCAGGGACCGCCTTCGGAGCCGGGGCAGGCTGAGCTTTCTTAGCAGGCGCAGGATTGACGACGGCTTTCGGAGCCGGGGCTTTCACTGCTGCCTTCGGAGCCGGAGCTGCCTTCTTTGGAGCGGGCTTGGCAGGAGCTTTCTTCGCCGGAGCAGGCTTATTCGCAGGCGCGGCTTTCTTGGCCGGGGCTGCTTTTTTCACGGGAACTTTCTTCACAGGGGGGGATTTCTTGGGCGCGGGTTTTTTCACCGCCTTGTTCGCAGGAGGTTTGGCCTTGGCTTTCGGGGCAGGCTTGGCGGCCTTGACCGTTTTTTTTGCGGCCGGCTTGGCGGCAGCCTTTTTCGCGGGTTTGGCCGGGGCTTTAGGCGCAGGTTTCTTTTTCGCGGGCATGACTCTTGGGAGTGGCGGGTTGGCAGGGAACAGATTCCGCTACGGGGGCGGAAAAGGGCGCGGATAGTGGCGTGCTTCCCCAGAGATGGCAAACGGAAATCCCGAGCCTCGATTGTGCCGCTTGGTCGATCAGGCCAAACCATCCGTTGGGCAGGACTCAAACACTGTCGGATCGACCACACGACGAATCCATCCTTGAGAATCCGCCCCTCGCAGGCGAAGGAGCGCGCCCCCGTCTCCCGTCCCTTCCCTGCCCCATGTCCGCCGCCTCTGAAGTCGCCCGCCGCCGCACCTTTGCCATCATCTCCCACCCGGATGCGGGGAAGACCACGCTCACGGAAAAGCTCCTGCTCTATGGCGGCGCCGTGCAGCTCGCAGGCAGCGTGACGGCCCGCAAGAACCAGCGCGCCACGACCTCTGACTGGATGGAGTTGGAAAAGCAGCGCGGGATCTCCGTGTCGTCCACCGTGCTTCAGTTTGAGTACAAAGACTGCGTCGTGAACCTGCTCGACACGCCGGGTCACAAAGACTTCTCCGAAGACACCTACCGCGTGCTCACGGCTGTGGATGCCGCAGTGATGGTGATTGACGCCGGTAAAGGCATCGAAGCACAGACGCTGAAACTCTTTGAAGTCTGCCGTCGTCGTGGCGTGCCGATCTTCACCTTCATGAACAAGCTGGACCGACCCGCGCGTCCGCCGATGGAGCTGCTCGATGAGCTGGAGCGTGTGCTCGGCATCGCCGCCTTCCCCATCAACTGGCCGCTCGGCGATGGCGTGGATTTTAAAGGCGTCTTCGACCGTGAGTCCAATCAGGTGCATCTCTTCGAACGCACCGTGGGCGGCATGTTTCGCGCGCCGGTGAAGGTCAAGGGCATCGCAGACGACAGCGTGCGCAACGCCCTGCCGCCGCTGGTTTATGAGCGCGTATGCGAGGAACTGGAACTGCTGGAGGGGGGTGGCGCTGAGTTCTCTTTGGAAAAGATTCGTCACGGTCAGCTCACGCCGGTCTTCTACGGCAGTGCGATGAATAACTTCGGCGTGCAGATGATGCTCGATCGTTTCCTCGAACTCGCCCCGCCGCCTGCGCCGCGCATGAGCGGTGATGAAATCATCTCCCCCGACACGCCCGGCTTCAGCGGTTTCGTCTTCAAGATTCAGGCCAACATGAACCCGCGTCACCGCGACCATGTGGCCTTCATCCGCGTCGTCTCCGGCTGCTTCCAGCGCGACATGGTTGCCACAAATACGCGCACCGGTGCCAAGCTGCGCCTCGGCAATTCCCAGCGCCTCTTCGCCCAGGAGCGAGAGACCGTGAACGAAGCCTGGGCAGGCGACGTCGTCGGCCTTGTGGGCAACTACGGTTTCCTCATCGGCGACACTCTCTCCGAAGATCCAAAGATCAAATTCGACGAGATGCCGCGCTTCGCCCCCGAGTGCTTCGCGTATCTGCACAATGAAAACACCGCCAAGTTCAAACGCTTCCGAGACGGCCTCGACCAGCTCCTGAAAGAAGGTCTGGCGCAGCCTTTCGAGCTGCCTGACTCCTTCGTCCGCATCCCACTCGTTGGCGTTGTCGGGTCACTCCAGCTCGATGTTTTGAAGTATCGCCTCGAAACCGAATACGCCGCTGAAGTCCGGCTCGAGTTTGCGCCCTGGACCATCGTCCGCTGGCTGCGTGAAAAGAACCCCGAAGACGCACCCAAGCCAGTCCGCGGTCAGACCACCAAACCGAAGCCCAACCTCGCCGCCAGCTACGATACCACGCTCGCTCTCGACTCCCTCGGCAACTGGGTCGCCCTCTTCAGTGACAAAGTCAGCGCCGGCTATTTCGAGACCAAAAACGGCGACAAGTTCGACATCAGTCCGTTTCCTTTTTGAGCACCAGCACGATGTCCGCGTAGCTGTCATCCAGCTTCCGGGGATCGCTGATGTCATAGGTGAAGTCGTAGCACTGCACGAGTTTCAGCGAAGGCACCTTGCGCAGCAGCGCGCGCATCTGGGCCGCATTATAGGTGCGGAACTGCCACTTCGTTTCCTGCGTATGAGTGCGGCCTGCATGGGTGATTTGCAGACGTGTCCGCAGATCTTCGAGACGTGTCTTGCGGTTCGCGGGCCAGGTGTGCGTGTTGCACAGCACGCGGATGCCATCCCGTTCGGCCAACCAACGCTCGTGTTCCTGGGCGGTGCGCGCGTATTCCGTCAGATGCACACCGAGCACGAAGAGTCCGCCAGGCTTCAGACAATCTGCGACACGCTGAATGCAGGCGGCGGCATCACGTTCGGTTTGCAGATACTTGAAGCTGCTGACGAGACAATGGGCGAGGTCAAAGGTCTGCGCTTTCGGCAACTCGAAGCTCTGCATCCAGTCCTCCCAGAGCCGGGCCTTCAGCTCCGCGCGCTTCAGCCGCTCGCGGGCGAAGTCGAGCATCCGGGCATTGCCATCAAAGCCGCTCACCTTCCATCCACAGCGCGCCATTTCCAAAACCAGACGCCCACTGCCGCAGGCTGGCTCCAGCATCTGGCGTGATCTGCCGCCCGGCCCATGCTTCGCATACACGGCTTCGAGAAATGAACCTTCCTTCGGCGTGTCGGCATCGAAGATGATGTCGTAATAGAGCGGCGTGTCGTACCAGTCGCGTTGTTCGGTCATGAGTCAGAAGGGCGAATGACACCGCTTCTGTCAAGGCCGCCGCACGGGCAGCACGCGGCCTGTGTAGGGATCCATCACCGCTGTCGTGCCCGGTGCGGTATAACCGCCCTGATACACGTTGTTGTATGTCGGCGCGGGACCGTACTGGCCGGGAATGACGGGGATCTGCTGATTGCCGATGTGGACCTCCTCCGTCACGCCACCGCTGCTGCGATAGATGCCCGTATCTGTGCGGCGGCCGAAGAAGTCGCGCTCTGTGCTTTGATAAAAGACTTCGGCATCAGGCACGCGCTCACGCTGCTGACGCTCCAGACGATCCCGATACGCAGACGAAGTCTCTCCCGGCTTGATCGGCGGATTCGCCGCGCTGGTGCCACCCATCGAATAGGGGTTCGTGTTCTCACGACTGGCATACGCGGAGTGGCTGCTGCGGTTCGAAGGAGTGCGGTATCTCGTCGTGCCGCTCGGAGCAGCCACACAGGCACTGAGCATGAAGACGACAGGCAGGAGAAGGGCGCTCGATTTCATACCCAGAGTTTATCAGCCCCCTGCCCTGCGGTGGAAGATTTGTTTTCGAGAAAACATCACCCAGCTCAGGCCAGCCCGATCGCCTTGCGCGGATTCGTGTCGAGCAGCAGTTGCAGTTCCGCTTTGCTCAAACCGAGGTGCTGCTGACCGTTCGAGAGAATGCGCGGGATCGTCACGGTGCTGCCGACAAAGTGGGAGCCGTCCGGGCTGCGTGCCACGAGATCCTCGCCGATCACGATGTCCCAGCCAGCGAGCGTGAACTTGCCCGGGCCGAGTCGCGAGGCAGAGATCGCATCAGTGACGAAGATGGTCTTCTCCAGACCAGCCACGCGCAGGTAATTCACCAGCGCAAAGAAGTCGATATGCACGCCGTCGGGGATGAAGCAGAGCCAGAGTTTGTCCCGCAGGGAAAGCGCACGCTGAATGATGTTATCGTGACGATGCATCATCATCGGGCAGCCATTGCCCACATGGGTGAACATGCTCAAGCCATGCTCTGTGGATGCGCGCAGCACGTCGAGACTCGGATTGCAGTGCCCTGCGGAGACAGTCACGCCGTTGTTTGCGAGGAACTCGGTGGTCTGGAAATGCTCATCATTCTCCGGCGCGAGCGTGACGATCTTCGCCAGCCCGCCAGCGGCATCGAGCAGACGCTTCGCATTCTCGACGGTCGCTGGTTTCACATGCTGTGGCGGATGCGCGCCGACGTAGCCTTTCTCGGAGTTGGTGAACGGCCCCTCGATGTGAATCCCGGCGATCATGCTGCGCGCGAGGGCATCCTTTTCACGCAACTCGACCAGTGTACTCATGCGCTCGGACATGGCCTCAATGCTGTCCGTGATGAAGGTGGCGAGGATGCTGTCGCAGCCGTCTTCAAGCAGGCACTTGCACGCATGGTGCAGCGCCTCGGCGGTGAGCCCTTCGCGGTTGAAGTCAGTACCTGCGTAGCCGTTTACTTGAAGATCGAGTGGTTTCATGTCTGCAGGTTTAAACGTACGAGACACGAGTTTCAAAGGCCCGGATGGGCCGACTGCCGGTGCTTTTGTGTCACGCAGCGGCTTCCATCGCTGAGATCAGCGCGGCGCGCAGCTCGGGCACATGCTCATCCGACAGTGGCTGCGGACTCATGATGGCGATGTGCATCAGCCCGAGCCGTGTGGGACAGGGCAGCGCCGTGAGGTGTTCGCCATTCGCCATCTGCCGGCGCAGCAACGGCGCGCGATCAAAGGCAAACACCGCGCTCATGCGCGAGGTCGCCACCCAGGCCAGGACCGTCGTCTGCACCAGCCCTTGATGGATGGACTGCCCCCAAAGCAAATCGCCCTGGTCACCGATGATGAAAAGCTCGTTCCAGCCAAGCTGCGGCTGCGCCCAGGCGGCGAAACTTTCGAGCCGTTCAGCCACCGTGTTGCCGATCGGTTTAAAAGGCACCCAGGATGGGTTCGTGGACACCACTTCTGTTTCAAGTTCTGCCGCTTCGACTGCTGCCTCCTCGGGCTCGTCTTCGACTTCCATTTCTTCAGGCTCTGGCGCTGCGGCCACACCAGGCAGCAATCCCGCCCCCACCGCACGCTCGCGGATGGCCTGAAGACGAGAGCGGAAGTCCTGCAAATCAGGATGAGCCGTTTCCACCGGAGCAGGCAAGACCGGTTCAGTGGCCGCAGCCACCTGCACGCGAAACATCGCCAGGGCCGTATCAGTCTCTGGCGTATCCAAAAGACTCTGCGCCGCATAGGCAGGCTCTTCTTCGACCATCGGCGGCACCGCAGGCTTCACACGCAGATGCCCCAAAAGGGCACCGACTTCATCCGCATCAATCCAGGAGACTTGCATGGGCATGGCTGGATTCACGTTCCTGGAGGAGTCCGGTGCGTTGCTCGATCTCGGCGGCGAGCTGGTCAAAGAGCAGCGCCTCGGGCGGAGGGTTCTTTTTCAAAAGTGCCACGGGCACACCCATGGCGCTGGCTTCGAGGAAGGAGTTCAGACGCGGCACATTCTGCTCAAACATCATGTCCGCCGGCAGCAGCGCGCGCAGTTCAGTCACCACCTTCTGGCTGATCTGGCTCTCACCGGCCACCATCGTCAACAGGATGCCCGCCACTTTGACACCCGCTCCCTCGCTGCGGAAGCGGGACAGCGTCTCCAGCATGTGCGGCACACTGCGCACCGCCAGCGGCTCCGCCTGCTGAGGCAGGATGACGTAATCACAGGCCTTCACCACGGACTCCGTCATCGCATTCAGCCCCGCCGCCGTGTCCATGATCAGGCAATCGACTCCGCGAAGTTCTGCCGCACGCAGCAGATCCGCCAGCCGTGTAGGCACATCCTGCGGAGCCCAGCCACGCCGCGCCGCCGCATCATACTGACCCGCAGGCAGGATTTGCAGTTCAGGGAGCCGCGTCGCGATCACAAGCCGGTTCAGCTCGCGCTCATTGCCGCAGAGATAGTCGTAGAAGCCGAGCTTCGAGCGGGTGGAGCGTGCGAGCGAGAGTCCGACTCCGCCCTGCGGGTCCGTATCGACGAGCAACGTCGTCCACCCGCGCTTGGCGAGGGAGTAGGCTAAATTGATGCAGAGTGTGGTTTTCCCCACACCTCCTTTTTGGCTGGCCGTAGCAATGGCGATCACAAGGGCATGACATAAGCCGTGTTTACGGCGTGGCAAGTTCAGCGCGGGAACTTCTCCAAAAGCAGCCTCTCCGCCGTGGTCAGTCGCTCTTTCTGCGCCGGGTCATCGGCATGGTTCTTCAGCTCAGCGGGGTCCGTTTCCGTCAAATACAGCTCACGGGCCGCGATGGCCTGCGTCTGCCAGTCGCGCCATTCCGTGTAGCGCACGTCAGCCGTGCGGATGCTGTAGCCCATGGCTTTGGGACGCTTGTCCGGCTCGCGATCATAATAAGCGGGCCGTGGATGCTGGGTGAACGCCCCGAGCTTCAGACGCCGCTTCGGGTTTTTCAATATAGGCACAAGGCTCTTGCCATCCAAGCCCGCTGGCGCTGGCAATCCGCAAAGCTCTGCGAGCGTGGGGAAGAGGTCCACCAGCTCGGCGAGCGCCTTCGTTTTCGCACCGCGGTTCTCTTCGCGAAGATCACTGATCAGCAGCGGTACATGCGCATCGAACTCGAATTCGGAGGTCTTCCCCCACAGTCCGTGCTCGCCAATTTGATACCCATGATCGGCAAAGAAAACGATGATCGTGTTCTTCGCCGCACCACTTTGCTCCAGCGCCTCCAGCACCTTGCCGATCTGCGCATCCATGTAGCTGATGTTCGCAAAGTAACCGTGCCGCATCTGCGCCGCCTGCTCAGGCGAAACCGGCGTCTGCTTTGCCACCGGCCCCAGCACCTCGGTGCTCTGATGAAAAGCGATCTCCGGCGCACCTTCGGGCCGTGCGCTATTTAGCGGCGGCAGCTTCGCCCGATCATAGAGATCCCAATACTTTTTCGGCGCATTGAAGGGCGCGTGCGGCTTCCAGAAACCCACGGCCAAGAAGAAAGGCTCGCCCTTCACCTCCGCCATGACCTTCACCGCCTCAGCCGCCACACGGCCATCATAGTAGGCCTCGTCCGGCACATCGTAACAGCTCGTGATCCCCTGCTCCGGGTAGCCACGGCCCACATTCAGCGTCGCCAGATTTGGTGGCAGCTCACCCGTGATCTGCGGAGTGTCCGCTCCATGATTCGCGTAGTGCAGGAACTCATCCGCACTCCACGAGCGGCGATCTCCCTTCACCGCCGTGTGCCAGTTGTGGAAGATCTTTCCCACGCATCGAGTCGTGTAACCCTGCTCTTTGAAGTGCAGCGGCAGCGTCGTCACATCCGGGTTCAGTTCACGAAAATGCGTGCCGTTGTTCCAGAGCTTCAGCGTATCCGGCCTCCGCCCCGTGAGCAGTGAAGAGCGCGAAGGATTGCACACCGCCTGCTGACAATATGCCCGCTCGAACTGCACACTCCGCTTCGCCAGCCGATCCAGATTTGGCGTCAACGCCGTGGAGCCGTAGCAGCCCATCTCCGGCCGGAAATCATCCGCCATGATGAACAGCACATTCGGTTTGGCCGCCAGCAAGGGCGCGGCAGACAAGAGCAGCAGGGAGAGCACGATTCGCATAAGCTCGTCCCATGACGAAGCTCCCGCCCCGCATGTTTCAGGCATTCACTCCCGCATCTGCACCGGCGACTTCCCGCTCCACGCCTTGAAGGCCCGTGAAAAGTGCGCCGATGATTTGTAGCCCAACTCCGCCGCCACCGCCTTCACCTGCGCCTCCGGCAGACGCAGCTTGATCATCGCTTGTGACATCTTGAGCCGAGTCAGGCAGGCGAGCGGCGTCTCTGTGTCGTAGCGTTTGAAAAGCCGCGTCATGTAGGCTGCTGAGACATGGCAGTGCTTCGCAGCCTGCTCGATGCTGCTGAGCACCGGATAGTTCCGCAAAAGATGCCCGCGACAGCGCAGATACGTCACATACGCCGGGTCAAACTTCGTCGCCGCGTGCTGACGCGAATCGGCACACAGCGCCAGTGCATGTTCCAGCGCCGCGCCAGCCACCCGCAGCGCCACACGTCCACCTCGCAGCGCGTGGTCGATCACCTCCTCCAGCAGCGCGGTGACACGTCCCGCATCCAGCACACGGATCAGACTCCCCGCACGCAGATCCAGCTCCTCCAGCAGCGCCGCCGCGCGTGGCCCCGTGAGGTTGAAAAAGTACTTCACCATCGGCTCCTCACTGTCCGACTGGATCACATGCGGCGTCGCCGGATCAAAGAAGAACGCATGACCTGCGGATAACTCATGCTTCTTGCCCGCCAGCGTCACCTGACCTTTGCCCCGCGCCACGAACTCAAAGGCGATGAAGGGAAACTTCGTGCGGCTGATGACAAAGTCCGGTGCACACCACTCACACCCACCCGCCACCAGCGCCACACCACTGCTCTCCCCACGCTTCCCTTTCGGCTCCTCCACAAAAAAGCGCCGCGTGCGCAGCACCTGTTTGGAGAAGTAATCGGCCGTGTCGGAGATTTTCATGGCGGGCAGTCTCGTCAAAAGGTCAAGAATCGTCAAGCAGGTGCCAAAGATGGAGTTGGAGCATATTTTGAGATTGGCGGGCGGCTTCCGTTACTCTAGACGAACCTTCAACCATGAAAACCATCCACCTCGTCGTCAGCGGCGATCTCCGCGTCGCTGCCAATCAAACCTGCTGGGCTGCCCAGAAAGCCATGGAAGATGGCCTCGGCTCCGCTTTGAAGGCAGAAGGCTTCACCGTGAAGCGTGCGCATCCTTTTGATCGCGTGAAGAAGCATGGCTTCATCGACTCGCAAAAGATGGGCATCGAGGTCTTTCGCGGCATTGATCCCGATGCGCCGCTCATTGTCGCCGAGGCCGTGTGGCAGTATTCGCATCATGTCCTCGCCGGACTCACCACGCATCGTGGCCCCATTTTGACTGTGGCGAACTGGAGCGGCCAGTGGCCCGGCCTCGTCGGCCTGCTGAACCTGAATGCATCGCTCACCAAAGCTGGCGTGAACTACTCCACGCTCTGGAGCGAGGACTTCACGGACTCCTTCTTCAAGAACGGTCTGCGCGAGTGGCTGAAGACTGGCACGGTCAAACATGATCAAAGCCACGTTCGGCCGCTTTCCATGCTGAAACTACCTGAGGACGACGACGCGACCGGACGCGACTTCGCACGTCGTTTTCGTCATCAAAAGGCCATCCTCGGCGTCTTCGATGAAGGCTGCATGGGCATGTTCAACGCCATCGTGCCGGATCATCTGCTGCATCCCACCGGCTGCTTCAAAGAGCGCCTCAGCCAGTCCACGCTCTACGCCGCCATGCGTGAAGTCAGCGATGCCGATGCCGCCGCCGTGCTCGTCTGGCTTCGCAAAAAAGGCCTGCAAATGAACCTCGGCACCGATGAGGCGACCGAACTCACCGAGGCTCAAATCTTGCTCCAGTGCAAAATGTACATCGCCGCCGTGCGCCTCGCGGATGAGTTCGGCTGTGCCGCCATCGGCATCCAATATCAACAGGGCCTCAAAGACCTCACGCCCGCCAGCGACCTCGTCGAAGGCATGCTCAACAACACCGACCGACCGCCCGTGCGCAGCGCCGATGGCTCACGCGTGCTCTTTGAAGGCGAGGCCCTGCCGCACTTCAACGAAGTCGATGAATGCGCCGGCCTCGATGGACTCGTGACCTATCGCCTCTGGCGCGAACTCGGCTTCGCTCCTGAAAACACGCTTCACGACCTTCGTTGGGGCGCTTCCTACAAGGCGGATTATGTCTGGGTCCTGCTCATCAGCGGTGCAGCACCTCCTGCACATTTCATCGGCGGATGGAAAGGGGCATCGAGTGAGCGCCAGCCTGCGATGTACTTCCGTCTCGGCGGCGGCACCATGAAGGGCATCAGCAAACCCGGCCACATCGTCTGGAGCCGCGTCTTCGTCATGGATGGCCGCCTGCAATGCGACATCGGAGTCGCCGAAGTCGTGAAATTGCCCGAGGAGGAAACGAATCGTCGCTGGGCCGAAACCACCTCGCAGTGGCCCATCATGCACACCGTGATCAAAGGTGTCAGTCGTGATCAAATGATGGCCCGCCACAAATCCAACCACATCCAGGTCGTCTACTGCCCCAACGAAAAACAAGCACACCGCGCCGCCCGCATCAAAGCAGCCGCCTTCGCTGAACTCGGCCTGGAAACGCATCTCTGTGGTGATGTGAAGCGCAGCTAAACCTCAACCTTTAACCGCTAATGTAACGCTGATCAGACGCTAATATCAGAGTTCTTAATTAGCGTTTCATTAGGCCGTGTTTGAAAACCTGTCGATTGGCAAAGTTGAAGGGGTGGTGTAAATAAGGCGACCGATGAAAACACAACGCTTCGCATGGTGG
>NZ_JBILYB010000164.1:0-12735 GCF_044378005.1 Prosthecobacter sp. | reverse complement strand
ACAACGGCGCATGTTCCAACTCCGGGTGCTTCGTCTTCACGCCAAACTCTTTGAGCTGCTGGTAAAGCAAGCTCTTCGGCCAAAAGCCTCGTTGCATCGGGTTGCCAATGAATTTGAAGATCGCGAGGCGCAGTTCGCTCGCAATTTTCCGCAGTTCGGGGTCGCGGTAGAGTGACTCGCCGCTGCCGTGGCCGGAGATGGTGACGACGCCTTTGACGACCTCCACGCCAGCGGGCAGCCATAGCTGGAGTTTCACCTCCTCGCGTTTGCCTTCGCCCTTTTGCTTCACGGCCTCGCGCCATTGAGCCTCGGAGATGTTCCAGACCCAACTCCGGGGAGCCGCCTTCTCCGCCGTCGGCCTGGATGCATCGTGCAATTGCTCCCAGCCTCCGCCGACCAACTCAGGATGATTTTTCACCCAATCACGCACCCAGTTGACACTATGGCATTCTGGAAGCTGGACCGTCTCGGTGAGTTCAATGTCGGTGGCGTGCAGCGCGGCCAGCGGTGCGAGAAGGAGGGTGGTGAGGAGTGTGAGGGTGTGTTTCATGGAATTGGACGTTTCAACAGGGACTGATAGGTATTTGCTTTTTCGACTAGTCCTCGTCCGCCTCCTAGCGGCCATGGGGATCAAGGGGTTCAGTGATGAGTGCGTGTCTCACTTGGAGTTCTTCGTGTCGGGTTGCGGATTCGTGGAGGGCGCTGGCTTGGGCAGCACTTTGGCGGGTGGCGTGGGTTCCTGCGGCTTAGGCCCGCCTGATCCGGATTGACGCAATTCCTTTTGCACCCACTCGAGGCCTTGCAGGTTGCCCTTGATTCCTTCGGCGGCGTCGAGGTTACCGCGTTCGTGGATGATGCCGATTGGACCGCGCCAGCCGCTCGCTTCGACGACACGGATCATCTCCAGTTCCGACTCATCGGAGCCGATGTAGCGCACGCCGGGATACTGTGTGGTGTCAGCCCTCATGCCGTTGAGATTCACCGCGATCAGATAAGGCTGGATGCGTTTGAACAGAGCAGGGAACTCTGTCAGCGAGCCGCGCCAGTGGTGAAAATTGAAAACGATGCCCACGTTCGTGATCCCGTCGCGCTTCAGCCGCTCGATGATGGCGATTTGATGATCCTGCTCCTCAAACCACGGCTCGCGATGATTGTAGAGCCCCACTTTACAAGCGAGCGCCGCCGCATCCTCCGCGATGGGCCGGATGCGTGCCGCCTCAGCTTCGATTCGCTCGGCATCGTTCGTTGTTGTAATAGCGCGTGAGCCGCAAACCCAAAGCTGCGGATGGATGCCGTGGCTCTTGATGGCATCGAGGATTTGCGGATTTCGTGCTGGATACCACCACGCGGTGATTTCGATGCCGTGCTTCTGCATTGCCTCGATTTCGGCATTGAATGTCGGGACGTGTTCGGCGCGCCAATCGTAGGCGAGCTTGGTCAAGCCAAGCTCCTGCAACATCTGCGCCCGTTCCTCGGGACCGCGCTTCTTCGCGTCGTAAGGCACGATCCACAATGCGGCGATGTTCTTGCGGTCAAACAAAGATGGCGCATCGGCGGCGTTGAGCCTGGCGGATGAGGTCGCGAGAATAGCAACGGTGAAGAGGCAGAGTGAGGTGAGCGGAAGGGGTTTCATGGGTGGTCTGTGGCTGGTGTGTTGTCTGACGAAGAGAATGGAGCGGCGAAATCCTGCTCGGCTGCTTCGGTGAATAATTTTGAGCTTTATGTGATGATGGGAGATCAAGGGTTGCTCTTGGGCAGCGCCGCAAGAATCTGTTCCGCAACCTGCTTCGCCATCACGGCGGAGCCCGTGGGCATGAAGTGGACGTTGCGCTTGCCTTGCAGCTCGGCTTGGCGGGGTTTCACCAGCGACCAGAGGTCATTCCAGGTCACGCCTTCCTCGGTCATGACCTTCTTCGCGATCTCGTTGTAGGGCAGCTCGGAGTCCTTCACATACTTCGCGGCATCGCTTTCGGGCACGGGCGTGGTGCTGGCAAAGATGAGCTTCGCGCCGGTTTGCTTCAGCCGCGCGATGATCTGGCGCAGGTTCTTCTCATACTCGCCCGGCGGCACGTTTTGATGCCCGCCGTTCGTCGGCGAGGCGTAGTCACCTTTGTCGTTCTTATCGCGATCATCGGCGAAACGATACGAGAGGTCGTGCAGGCCGTGATTGAAGTGAATGACGTCCCATTTCTCGTTCGCGTCCGGCAGCCAGCGTTTGAGGCCATAGTAACCGACCGCCACTTTCGTCGAGCCGCAGTTCGCGGGCACGCGATGCACGTTCGCCACGCCCGCGAGCAGCTTCCGCACCTCCAAGGCATACGCGATGGACACCGAGTCGCCCATGAGCAGCACACGCGGCAGCTTGGGATCATCGGTGATGGCCGCAAACTCGGGTGGTGTGGCGGCTGTGGGCTTGGCCGGAGTGTCGGCGGCATGCAGTGCAGGAAGCAGTGCGTGCAGCAGGCCAATGGAGAGTGCGAGAAGGCGTTTCATCGGGGTGTCTTGATTTACTTCTTCACCGTCGGCACAGGCCAATCGTCGGTGCGGAAGGGGGAGGCCGGGAGGTCGGCGGCGTTGTAAAGATTGCAGTCGGGCAGATCCTGCCATGCGTAGCGCACGGCGACGGGTGCGGCGATGTCGGGGCTGCTGATGATGACCTTGTCGCTATCAAGTTTAGCGGCGGCGGGTTTCCACTGCTGGTCGGCACCGGCAATCTGAAAGCCCTTCACAGGGCCGCCGTCCTTGGTCTTCAGTCCGCCACTGGCGTGCTTGAAGGTGACGGTGATCGTGTTGCTGTTGATCAATGAACTGGTGGGCAACGGACCGCTGATGGCGGGCACGTCTTTGCCGTAAACGGTGCCGAGAGCCCAAAGGGAAAGTCGGCGACCGACTTCCTGTTTGTTGGTGGGATGGATGTTTTTGGCGTCGCCGATGTCGATGGTGATGGCCATGCCGGTCTTCGGCAGTTCGAGCGTCTGCAGCATCGCCTCACGGATGCGCGGCCAGCCTTCGCCGGGAGCGGTGAAGTTCGGGAGCTGCACCCAGGCGAAGGGCAATTCATCGTCCCAGAGCGTGCGCCAACTCGTGACGAGTTGCGTGAGCTGCTTGTGGTAGAGATGACTTTTGTTGGGGCCTGGGAGTGCGGAGTTGCTCTCGCCTTGATACCAAAGGATGCCGCGCAGGGTGAAGGGCGCGAGGTTGAAGACTTTGCCGTTGAAGAGGCCGGCCGGCGGGCCTTTGCGTTTGCGAATGGCGAGGACATCCGTTGGCCGGGCCGGAGGGGCCTTGTTGTCTGCCTTGGCTTTCTCAGCAGCAACGTTCCAGACAGCCATCTGCTTCTCGTAGTTGGCCGTGAACTTGGCCTCGTCGAAAGAGGTGTAGCCTCTCATGAAGGTGTCGTAGTTGGCCTTGGTTTCCGGGTCGGCGCACTGAGCCTCTGCGGGGATCCAGTATTCGATCTGCGTGGCTCCGACTGAGGAGTTGATGAGGCCCACGGGCACACCGACTTCGCGATGAATCTCGCGACCGAAAAAGTAGAGCGTGGCAGAAAAGCGACCGACAGTCGCCGGGGAGCACACCTGCCACACGCCTTTGCCTTCGGACCGCGGTTTCGCGGCAGTTCCATTGGTGTCGCTGTAGTAGCGTATCAGCGGGAGGTTCGCGGCGGCTTGCTCAGCATCGAAGTGATTCGCAGCCTTCACGCTCATCTCCATGTTTGATTGGCCGGAGCCGAGCCACACCTCGCCCACGAGCACGTCCTTCACTTCGACCTTGCGCCCTTCTTTGCCTGTGGCGGTCAGCGTGCGCGGCTCTGCGGAAGCCGCGATGGCATCAAGCGTGAGCGACCATTTGCCATCGGCAGCGGCGATGGCCGACTTCGATTGACCGGCGAAGGAAACCGTCACCGTTTCGCCCACATCAGCCCAGCCCCACACGGCGATGGGCTTGTCGCGTTGCAAAACCATGTGATCGGCCAGGACGGAGGCGAGCTTCAATTCCGCTGCGGTGAGCGGCAGGAGCGAAGTGAGGAAAAGAGCGCAGAGCAGTGTGAGCGAGGGTTTCATAGAATCAGGGAAGCCAGCGGGCTATGTAGGAACGTGTTACTTCTTTGACTTCCTCGTCGTCACGCCAGTTTCGACTCGCTTGAGCTTTCCCTCCGCGTGAGCGGTAAACTCGGTGAGATCGAGGAAGCCGTCATGGTTGGCATCCGCGCCCTTGAAGTGCTGCTCGCTGTGATGACCCATCTTGGAGATTTTGCGATACTCCGAGGCATCGAGTCTATTGTCTTTGTTCGAATCCATCCTGGCAAAGCAAGGCTCGATGCCTTCGCTGAGAATGGCGAACCACGTTTGCTTTTTGAGTGCGCCAGCGAGTTCAGTGGCGTCGATGAATCCGTCACCGTTCTTGTCACCTGCTTTGAAATGCTCATCGCCGTGATGCTTCGCCTGCACATCCAGCGGTTTATATTCTTCGAGACTGAGCTTGCCGTCGCTGCTTTTGTCGGCGGCCTTCAGGATGCGCTGCATGAGCGCGGCGCTGGGTTCGGCGTGCGTCAGTTGAGTGAAAAGCAACGCGGTGACGATTGTGAGTAGGTGCTTCATGGTCACTTTTCCTTCTGTGCGGTCGGCGTCATCTTCGCAGCCCATTTGATGCCTTCGAGGATGTGCTGGCGTGCGAACGGTGTGCTGAGCGAGCGCAGGTCGTGGCCGAACTCCGTGTAGAAGAAGCGGCCACCAGTCGCGGGTTCGTGCGTCCAGGCAATGGGATGATCCGCGCCCATGGGCTTTCCGTTGCGGGTTTTGAAGTAATCACGCACAGGCGTGTAAGTGGTCTCGTCCACGCGCATGAGGACGTTGAAACCGGGCTGGCCGGTGACGGCGTGATCGTGATTGGTCCAGTCAGCTTCGATCCAGAACTCGGCGGGTTGGTCTTTGACGGATGGATGATCCTTCGCGGCAGGCTCAATGGTGACCTTGGCTTTGCTGAAGTCGGAGTCGCTATTGAAGTCGCATCCGCCGAGCGCATTCAGCCACGGCCACTTCGTCTGATGCACCAGCGCGGCATGCAGTCCCACGATGCCTTTGCCACCCTTGGTGAACCATTCCTCTACCGATTTGCGCTGCTCCTCGGGCAGCACCTTGTCGAGTTCGTTAGCATTGTTGAGCACGAGCACGTCGTAGCGGCTCAACTCCTCGGCGCGCATGTCTTTCCAATGCTCCGTCACGTCCACCTCGAAGCCATTCTCATGACCGAGCAACACGAGCCAGCGATTGATTTTCGGCGTCTCGGGGTGGCGATAGTAGCCGGTGTTGGAATAGACGAGCACTTTGAGTCCAGTGCCCTTGGGCGCGGGTGCTGCTGGTTCATGACTGTGGGCGATGCTGGTGAGCAGGAGCAGTGAGAGGATGAGTCGCTTCATGAAGATGGGGAGAGTGAATGGTCGAGATGAGCGGAGAATGCCGACAGCAGGTAACTGAACTCACTTCTTCACCGCAGGCACCGGCCAGTCATCGGTGCGGAAAGGCGAGGCGGGTAAGCCTGCGCCATTCGCGAGGCTGTAGTCGGGCCAGTCTTTCCAGGCGTAACGAATGGCCACCGGCTGCGCGACCTCGGGGCTGCTCACGACGACGGTCTCGCCGACGATCTTGGCTTCGGCAGGTTTCCACTGCTGATCGGCGGCGGCGATCTGGAAGCCGGTGAGCGGGCCGCCGGTGATGGATTTGAGGCCACCATCGGTGTGATTGAAGGAAACGGTGATGGCACTGCCTTGGATGGTCGAGCCTGCCGGGAGCGGGCCGCTGGTGGCGGGGACGTTTTTGCCATAGACGGTTCCAAGCGCCCAGAAGGAGAGGCGTTTGCCGACATCTTGCTTGTTTTTCGGATGGATGTCCTTCGCGTCGCCGAGGTCGATGGTGATGGCCATGCCGGTCTTCGGCAGGGCGAGCGTCTTTAGCATCGATTCACGCACGCGCGGCCAGCCTTCGCCGGGCGAGGTGAAGTTTGGAAGCTGCACCCACGCGAAGGGTATTTCGTCCTGCCAAAGCGTGCGCCAGCTCGTGACGAGTTGCGTGAGTTGCTTGTGGTAAAGGCCGGGATTGCTGCTGGCGTTGCCTTCGCCTTGATACCACAACATGCCGCGCAGCGTGTAGGGCACGAGATTGACGACCTTGCCATTGAAGAGACCTGCGGGGCCGCCTTTGAGCTTCCACATCGCGAGTGGGTCCTTCGGCGCGGGGACGACGAAGGGCGTGCCGTTGGCCTTGGCCTTCTCGGACGCGGCTTTCCAGATGGCGAGCTGCTTTTGATGCAAAGCGGGAGCCTGCGCAGGATCGAACTTCAAAAAGGTATCGAGCCGCGTGTCGTAGTTCGTTTTCGTCTCGGGATCGGAGGACTGCACCTCAGCGGCGACCCAGGATTCGATCGGCGTGCCGCCAACGGACGTGTTGATGAGACCGACAGGTACGCCGACCTCTTTGTGAATCTCGCGTCCGAAGAAATACAGCACCGCCGAGAAGCCGCCGACGGTGTCCGGCGTGCATGTCTGCCATGCGCCTTTGCCCTCGGCCTGCGGCTGCTCAGCGGGGCCGGAGCTTTCGCGATAGTGGCGAATCAGCGGAAACTTCGCCGCCGCTTTCTCCGCATCGAAGTGGTAACAGCCCGCGACTGTCATCGCCATGTTCGACTGCCCGGAGCCGAGCCACACCTCGCCCACGAGAACGTCTGTGCATTTATGACTTATGATTTGTGATTTATGATTTGAAGAGATGAGGAGATCGCGTGGCTGGTCACTCGCGGGCATGGGATCGAGCTTCACGAGCCATTTGCCATTGGCGTCGGCTTTCGACGTTTTCTTCTGTGCGGCGAACTCGACCGTGACCTCTGCGCCCGCATCCGCCCAGCCCCACACGGCGACGGGTTTGTCGCGTTGCAGAACCATGTGATCGGCCAGAACGGAGGCGAGCTTCAACTCCGCTGCGGTGAGCGGCAGCAGCGAAGCGAGGAAAAGAGCGGAGAGTAGGGTGAGGGTAGGTTTCATGTTCAAAGCATTGTCTGAGTGTTAAAGGCTTACTTCAGCTCAGGCCGCAGGTAGGCCTTGATGTAGTCGCTGTCGGTGGCGTGCTTCACGTTCGGGGCACCGGGATAGACGAGGTCGCAGGGGACTTGATGAGCATCGCAGTGCTCCTTGAGCTTCACGCCGAAGTTCGCGGTGTGGGTGGGGTCTTTTTCGTCGTGACCGAGGTTTGGCGGGGCGCTGTAGAAGAGGCCCACGGGCGGATCGCCGGGGGTGACGAGTTCGTAGGGCGAGTATTCTTTGATCCAGGGCAGAAGGCGCTCGCGGGCGTCGTAGAACATCTGGAAGGAGCCGATTTTCTTCTTCGCATCCCACACGATGCCGAAGGCGTGGGAGCCGTATTTGCTGTTGGGCGTCCATTCACGCATCTGGTGAGGGTCGAGCGTGGTCTGCGCACCGGAGACAGCGGCGCAGAGGACGCGAGTGGACTCGCGGGCAATGAGATCAGGGCTGTTTGGGTCGGCCAGATCATCGTGAAAGGCCAGCCACAGGCTCGTGCAGGCCCCGGCGGAGCCGCCGGAGAGGGCGACCTTGGTTTTGTCGAGGTTCCAGTCCTTGGCCTTGCTGCGGCAGAACTGGAGGGCGCGGGCGCAATCGAGCATCGGTCCCTTCACGGGCGGCACCAGTCCATCGGCGGTGGAGTCTTTGATGGTGCGGTATTCCACGGACGCCACCGAGATGCCGGCCTCCAGCGCTGGCAGGATCATGCTTCGAGCCAC
Source organism: Prosthecobacter sp. (assembly GCF_044378005.1). Taxonomy (GTDB): domain Bacteria; phylum Verrucomicrobiota; class Verrucomicrobiia; order Verrucomicrobiales; family Verrucomicrobiaceae; genus Prosthecobacter. The sequence goes on along the minus strand of NZ_JBILYB010000164.1, from coordinate 4,944 downwards.
AGAACGGTCGCCGCCCTGCCAGCCGCCACCGTGGATGTAAACGAGCAGCGGCGTGGGCTGGTCCGACTTCGCCCGCCAGAAGTAGATCACCTGCATCCGATGCGGGCCATACGCGACGTTCTCGTCAGGCTCGACGGGAAGCTCATACTTCCGGTGCTCAGGTGCAGGCTTCTGCTCCTTGGCAGGAGCATCGGCGGCGAGAACTGTAGTCAGTGGAGCGAGGAGGAGGGCGGAGAGAATTGCTTTCATGGTTTGGTGAGAATCGCGCTGAAGGGCGTCGATGAGAATGGAGGGTGTGACGGCATTTGTTCCATGCCGCTACTCCTTCACAGCGGGCGTGCTTCGATGTTCTGCGGCTCCGATGTCGCTGGCGGCATCTTTGCGACGGGAGTGGCCGTTGAAGTCATCGGCGCAATCGGCGGTGGTCAGGGGTGGGCGGAGTTTTTCTGCGGCGCGGACGATGCTGGTGACGGGCGATTTCAAATGCAGATCGCACGCGGCGGGATCGGCAAACATCGCGGGAGTCGCCTGCGTGAAATTGCCATACACCTCGGCTTCAGCTCCGTTGCGCGAGAGGATTTTGGCGTCGGTCAGGTTGTTCGCGATGATGACGCCCTTGGTGTTGGCGAAGCGATACTCGATGGCGTTGGGACAGGTGCCTTTGGTGAGGATGGTGTTGTGCAGAATCTTCGTGCCGGGCGAGTTCCAGGCTAGAATCGGCGCGTCGGCATTGGTGATGCGGCGTGAGGTGTAGAAGAAGTTGTTCCGAATGACGCCGCCGGAGTGATCGCTGGGGCCGTCTTTGGGTTTTTCATTCACGCCGAATTGGACGCCGCGGTCGCAATCGAGAAAGACGCAACGCTCGACGACGGAGTCGCGCGAATCATTCCACATGAGCACGGCTGGGCCGTGCTGGAACCTCAGCCCCGGCTTCACATGCATGTTCCGAAAGACGCAGTCGCGGACGATGTTGCGGTCGCCACGGTGAATGTCCACGCCTTGCGTGTAGCCCTGATTCGCGATGGGTCCGATGTCGGTGTATTCGATGAGGCAATGCTCGACGATGCAGTCTTTGGCTCCGATGCGGCCTGGGCCTCCGCTGGTGCCTTTCACGAACTGTTCACCGGCATCGAAGAGCCGGAGGTTGCGCATGCACACGGCACGGCAGCCGAATCGGCCATGCAGCATGATGGGGTGATGGAAGAAGTCGCCGATGGACATGTCGGCGACGAGTGCACCATCGACGTTGTTGAATTGAAAACAGCTTTGTGGATTCCCCTCCGTGTTCTCCTGCCCCGGCCCACGAATGACGACGTCTTCGCGTTTCCCTGTCGCGCCACGGAAGGCGATGTTGCGCAACGGCTCCGAGGTCTTGGCCCCGAGCACGAGGTCGTGAGTGATGCGGTATTCGCCTGCGGCCAGCACGATGGTTTGGCCCGATTTCATGAACCGAACGGCTTGCTCCAGCTCTGGGGCTGTCTTCACTTGCACCACGTCACCCTCGGGCTTGGGCAAAGGTGTGGCGGCTTTTTGTTCCAGCAGCACTTTCGCGACCTCAGGCGGGACTTTTGCATGAAGTGGGCTGCCAGTGATGAGAAAGGCGATGCTCAAGATGTGGGTGAAGCGGGAGATCATGTAGTTGGTGCTGTTTGCGACGATTTATTGAAGGCAGGAGAATGGGGGCAGAAGAATAGAGCATCATTCTTTTGCCCCCATTCTTGTGCCTACTGTTTTCGGTTCACAGCCACTGATCAAACCACGCCCACGCATCCGCCTGGCGTTCGGCGTTGAACTCATGCGGGCGTTCTTCGATGATGCCTTTGAAGTGATCGGGCGCACCGGCTTTGGCGTAGCATTTCGCCAGTTTAGCATGAGCGGCACGGACGCCATCGGGCTCGAAGAGCGGGTCCTGGATGCCATTGATCACCAGGAGCGGCTTCGGCATCGCGAGGGAGGCGATGTCGGGATGATCCATGAGGCGGTAGATGCCGGGGATGATCTTACTGTGGCCGATGGTGTTGCGGACGTGCTTGGCGAGCTGGTTTGGAAATGAACACATCCATCCGCACACGACCGCCGCTTTGATCCGATCATCCAAGGCCGCGAGATAAGCGCTGCGCAGTCCGCCCACGCTGTGGCCCACGCAGCCGATGCGCTGCGGATCCACCTCGGACCGCGTCACGAGATAGTCCACCGTGCGGATGTCGTCCCACGCGAGGATGCCCGCCCACGTCACGCCTGCGCTGAGCAAGGTGCGGCCCATGAGCTGCTCGCTGGCATTGCTGCGCTGGTTGAACTTCACCACCGACTCACTGCTGATGTCCGCCGGACGTTCCTTCCACTCGGGCGGATCGTCTTCGAGCACCATGCGTCGCTCGCCCCAGAAAAACATGTCGATGCTGATCACCACATAACCTCGCCGCACCATCTCCGTGCCGATGGCCTTCTTTCCGTAGGATTCCCGCATCTCGATGAGCGTGGGATGCACGTCATCGCCCTCCAGTTCACGCTCGCGGCCCCACAAGTAGTAGGCCCCATGCGAATGCAGCAGCACCACGGCAGGCGCGGGCTTGGTGAGCCCCTTTGGGATCAAAACCGTGCCCGGCACGCGAAACACCGGTGTGGTGTTGAAGCGAATCTCTTCGCGAATATAGTCGCCGCAGTCCTTTCGCGAGATCACCTTCGCCTGCGGCTCGCACGGCTCCGGTGAGTAGTGCAGCAGCTCCAGCATCTTCGCCCGAGCCTTTGCCCTCCATGCCGCGAGATCAGCATGCTCGTCGTTGAGAAACGAAAGCGGCACCTCGCCCCGTGGCTTCAACTTCTGGATAAAAACATCCAACGTCCCCGTGTGCGGCCCGATCTTCGGCGGCATGGGATTCATCGAGTAACGAATCTCAGGCTTGGATTCAGCCGCGCCCGCCTTCGACGAGACAGCAGCAGCTCCAGCGGTAGCAGCGATAAATTGGCGGCGGGTATTCATGACTCGGTTTTCTTCAAAAGTCGGCTTGGCTGCGAAACGTCTGCGCGAAGACGGCCTTACGGCACCCATTTGAAATCGGCAAAGATCACCTTGGTGAGGTCGGAGCCTTGTTTGGGTAGAAAATGGATTTTGCCCACGCTCGACCAGTTCGACATGGGTTTTTGGTTGTGGCGGTTGATGAGCCGCTCAGGGGCGATGGTCATCTCCTGCCAGTCGTCGGAGGCGGTGATCTCCAGTTCGACCGTGTTGTGGTCAGCAGCCGTGAAGATCACGGTTTGCGGCTCGGTGCAGTAGAACTTGAAGCGCAGCCGCGAACCTGCCGGAGCCTGCCATTTGGGATCGTGGAGCTGCTCGGTGCCAGAACCGCGTCCGTTGTTCGTAGGACGAAATCCCTGGATGCCTTTGGGGCCTTCCAGCTCGGCGATGTGGCTCCAGGCACTGTAACCGCTGCCGGAAAGATCGCTCGATGGCTTGTCGGTGGCCACCGCTTTGCCGAGCTTGCTAGGGATCGCCGCATTGAAGTCGGTCGAGCGCACAATGGTCGTGTCGTAGGTGATGTTGGCGTAACCGAAGACATAGTCGTCCACATTGAGCACTGGCATCTTGGCGATCCACTGCTGTCCCTGCCGCACGTTCGGCGTGTCACGCCAGGCACGGGCGTAGCTGCATGGGTTCTTGAGCGCGTAAAACAGCTCCACCTTGCGCACGGTGTCGGGTGACGCCGGGGTGATGACGAGTTCCGGCACGCCTTCGGCATCCAGACGGATCTCAGACTTCGCGTGCTCCGGCCAGGCCACATCTTTGCCGAGCACATGCTTTTCGAGCCAGAACTTGGTGTTGTGCCCGATCTTCTCGGTGTCGTGATGTCCGCGGGCCTGGATCGCAAAGGACCACGGCACGTTCTTCGGGAACTTCTTGAAGCTCTCCAGCCCGCGTTCGTGACCGCCATGATGATCGTTGGAGCCATTCAAAAACAGCGTCGCCGCCGTGATGAACGGCACATGGGCCTCAGGCACAATCGAAGCCAGGATGATCTCTTCACCCGAAGACTTCGGCGGCTCGACGTAAGGCACGTTGTAGAGCCAGACCTGTTTGTCGCGGTAGTAGTCGTTGTAGCCGATGCCAAAGTAAGCCGCGACCGCCTTCACACGCGGATCCGTGGCGAGATTCCACATCAACGTGCCGCCATACGAGTAACCCGTCGCCCCGAGCCGCGTGCGATCCACCTCCTTCTGCTGCTCCAGATAGCTCAGCACCCGCCGCTGGATGGCATACCACACATAGTCGGAGGTCTGTTTCGGATCGGTGATTTGCTTCCCGTCTAGATCCTGCGCCCGCACGGGTCCCGCCACCGTCCGATCCATGTTCCCATGCCACAGCTTCTCCGGATACCTCGTGAAGTGCGGACGTGTCCCCGTCTTGCCACAGTAGTCATGCGCCATCACGGCCCAGCCATCTTCGACAAACTTCCGATCCGGCTCCGCTGCCCCCATCCAGCCATGCACCACCAGCAGACCGGGAGCCTTTGCCGCACCCGTCTTGACCTTGTAGCGGCAGTAAACGCGGATCTCCTCTCCCAGCACATACGCGCTGATGAAGGAATCCCGGCTGAAGATGCCGTCACGCGTTTCTTGCTTCACGATCTCCTCTTTGAAGGCACCCTTATTGGGATCGTAGTCCTTCCACAGCGCGGCTGGAGTCGGGAAAGGCTCGGCGGCGTGCAATGTGACCAGCGGCGCGAGGAGCAGGGCGATGAGGAAAGAGCAAGGATGGCTCATGCTGAGGTGTGGTGAAGGTGCCTTGATCAAAACATTCATTTACCGGTGAACTCTGCGCGGGTGAGTTTGCCGTCTCCGTTTTGATCAAAGCTCTTGTAGCGTGATTCGAGGTCGGACTGGCCTTTGAGGCCCGTTTGGTATTCTTCGAGCGTGAGGATGTCGTCCCGGTTGGTGTCCCATCTGGCA
>NZ_JBILYB010000163.1:0-12737 GCF_044378005.1 Prosthecobacter sp. | reverse complement strand
GTTGGAGGAGATCCTGGGAGCAAGTCATCCCCTTTTTCGTGTATCCAGCAGCGGTGAGGAAGATCATCTACACGACCAACGCCATCGAGAGCCTGAACATGCAACTGCGCAAAATCATCAAGAACCGAGGGCATTTTCCCAGTGATGAAGCCGCCACCAAACTGCTGTATCTGGCCTTGCGCGACATCCACACCAAGTGGAAGTCCACGCCGTTGAACTGGAAAGCCGCAGCCAACCAATTTGCGATCCAGTTCGGATCGCGATTTTTTTGATTGAGCGCATGCGCTCAATCAAAAAAACAACCCCAGACCAAAACATAACCAAAGACCCGGAAGCTATCTCCAGACGCAGGAGGTCAGTCGCAGAAGTGTGGGGTGAGTTTCTCTGGGGTCGGCTTTATTGTTGCGTAAATGCTGATAAGGCGATGTGCCGCCCCAAGCTTTCCCGAACCCTTTCGTCTGATTTTTCCACATGGTTTACGCTCAATCCCTCCTCCCTGTCCTGATCGTGTTCCTGCTCGTGGCGGTGGCGACTTTGCGGCGGACGGAGGGTGTGCAGGATCGATCCCGCGCTCTGGCGCAACTGGGCTTTGGCCTGGCGAAGCTCTGCCTGCTGGCGCTGCCGCTGGAGTGGCTGAGCTACTTGTTTCAAAATGGCGAGCCGCTGGCGGTGAGCGGAAAGGCGGTGTGGCTGGCGGCGCTGGCGCAGACGTGTCAGCTTTACCTCGTGATCACCGGCTCGGCGGATGTCGTGGCAGGCATCTCGGCGCTGCGGGGTCGTGTCGTCGCGGAGATGCATCATTCGGCGTATCGTGCGGGGCACTTCGGCAACCTGTGGCGGCGTTTGTTGCCAGGTTTGGTGAAGGGCCCGACATCGGGTTTGAATTCATGCGTGCCTGCTCTGCTGCTGATCGCCGGCGTCGGTGCGCTCTGGCACGGCAGTGTGCTCGGATCATTGCTCTGGCTGGTGATTCAGTTCGCGCTCGTTTTCGCTGAAGATCGGCGCGGCAAGCCGCTCTTTGCGCCGCTGCCATTGCCGCTGCGGGTAATCCTGGTGATGCTGGTGCTGGTGGTTTCCAACGTGATGCTGGTATCGCCCGGTTTCGTGGCTGCGCTGGAGAACGTGAAGCTGATGTTTGCCAGCACAAAGCCCACGCTTTACTCGCTGCTGCTGGACAAGCGCCTCACCTCCGGCTGGCTGCAGTTCATGCTGCTCTTTTCCGTCATCGCGAGCATCGGCCTGCCGAGACTGGGCTGGGTGCTGGAGCAGCCGATCAAGAGCTGGCACGCCATCGGCATCCTGCTGATTCCCTGCTCGCTGCTGATGGCCGTGCGCGAGAGTGCCTATACTCCTGCCATCCTGCGACAGATCACGCAGTGGCCGGTGACCTGGGTTTTCGACCAGGGGAACTCGCGGGTGCATGTGGGCTATGATGGCTGGCTTTTCCCGCTGCGTGAGCTGGATCACCTCACGCTTCGGCGTCGTGGTGAAGGTACAACGGAGGCGCTGGTGAAGCTGGCAGGTGAGTTGAAGACCAAAGGCGTCCCTTTAATGCTCGTGGCCGTGCCCGCGAAGGCGGCGATGTATCCTGATCAAATCTTCCGCGCTGAGTATGCTGCGCCCGTGCAGCCACCCGGGCAGAAGGAGCGATTGGAAAAGCTGGCAGCGGCAGGCATCGAGGTGATCGACCCCTCCCAAGCGCTCTGGGATCGGCTCATCAAAGCCGAGTCCCATTACTCGACGGACCGACATTGGACCTTCGACACGATGAAGGTGGTGGCGGGAGCCGTGGCGAAGCGCATCCGCGAAAAATGGCCCCAGCTTCCGGGAACCGAAACCCCGGTGATCTCCGCGACGATCCTGGACCGCACCGACGCTGGCGACCTCGCCCGCGAACTTCTCCCTCTGGGCGCAGAAACCGTCTTCGGCGAAGAGAGCGAGCACCTTGTCTCCATCCTCGGCCTGGAGAGCGATGAAAAGTCGCCCGTGATGATCCTCGGTGGCGAATCGCTGCGAGTTTTCAGCGATGCGACATCGAGCTTCGGCAACATCGAGGGCAAACCCCAGCATGCCGGTTTCGGCACTCAGATGTCATCCCTGCTCGGTCGTCGGCTGGACGTGCGTGCTGCCAATGAAGTGGAGGCGGCCCAGATCGCCGCACAAGCCACTGGCAAGAAGCTCATCGTGATCCTGGCACGAGCCGACGAGCTTTGACGCGGGGCAGTTTGCGGGGCGGATACCGCCAAAAAGTGGAAACTGGACCCCACCTGTCTCGCGGGTTGCGTTCGCCCGTTCCCGTGCTCCTATGGCCGCTCCCAAATCCCTCCCCGTCATGTCCGCCCATTCCTCCCCTTCCTCCGAAAGCTCCGGCTCCATCTGGAATTTCCTGAATGTCATCATCGCCGTGGCCGTCGGCGGCTTCGCCTTCTTCTGGGGTTCCGCATTCCTGGTCGGTGGCTGGATGAAAAGTGCCGGTGTCGGCGAGGAAGCCAAAGCTCCTGTCACCGCCCCTGCGGCTGCTGCTCCCGCCGCTGAAGCGGCTCCGGCGGCCCCTGCGGCTGCCACCACGACTCCAGCGGCTACTGCACCTGCTGCCGCCGTCGCGGAAATCACCATCAAGCCTGACACCGCCAACCCGCTGGCCTACGACACGAAGGAATTCAAAGTGAAGTCCGGCCAGAAGGTGAAGCTCACCTTTAACAACACCCATCCGGCCGTTCCCCAGCCGCACAATATCGTCATCGCCAAGGCTGGCTCGAAGGACAAGCTGCTTGCACTCGCCATGCAGATGGCCACCGCTCCTGATGGCATGGCCAAGGGCTTCATCCCCGAGTCCCCGGACATCCTCTTCCATACCAAGCTGCTCCAGCCGAACACCAGCGAAACCCTGGAGTTCACCGCCCCCGCCGCCGGTGAATACCCCTACATCTGCACCTTCCCCGGTCATGGCGTGATCATGAACGGCGTGATGAAGGTCGAGTAGTCGCGATTCCATTTCGATTCCCCCAAGAGGAGGCCCACCGGCCTCCTCTTTTTTGTTTCCACATCTCGCCTTTGCCAAAACCTCCCCGGCGCTGCATAACTCCGGCCACTTCTCATCCCAATGCTCGATCTCACTGGCAAACTCATCGCGCTGCTCAAAGGCGGCCCCGGCAACGAACGCACCGTGTCCCTGAAAACCGCCGAGAGCGTGGCCGAAGCGCTGCGCAGCGTCGGTGCGGAGGTCGTCGAGGTCGATGTCACCGGCCCCGACTTCGAAGTGCCAGCGGGTACCTTCATCGCCATGAATCTCATCCACGGCACCTTCGGCGAGGACGGCCAGATCCAAGCCATCCTGGAGCAGCGCGGCATCCGCTACACGGGCGCAGGCGTGCAGACGAGCCGCATCTGTTTCGACAAAGCGCTGAGCAAAGACAAATTCATCGCCGCTGGTGTTCCGACACCGCTTTCACAAAACTACGCGCTCGATGGCAGCGAGCCCCTCGCCATCGGTCTCCCTCTCGTGTCGAAACCACCGCGCGAAGGCTCCAGCGTTGGTGTCAGCATCTGCCGCGACGAAGACGACCTAGCCAAGGCACTCATCGAAGCGAAGAAGTTCGGCAGCACGACGCTGGTGGAAGATTTCATCGAGGGCAAAGAACTCACCATCGGCATCCTCGGAGATCAGGTGCTGCCCATCATCCACATCGAGCCCGTGGATGGCTTCTACGACATGAACAACAAGTATCCGTGGATGAACGGCACCGGCAAAACGCTCTACCATTGCCCTGCCGAACTGGATGCCGAGACCACGAAGCGCGTGCAGGACGCCGCCATGGCCGCCTTCAAAAGCTGCGGCACCGAAGTCTATGGCCGCGTCGATGTCATGCTCCGCGCCAGCGACAACGCGCCCTTCGTGCTCGAGATCAACACCATCCCCGGCATGACCAGCAGCAGCCTCCTGCCCAAAGCCGCCCGCGCCATCGGCATCGAGTTCCCTGAACTCTGCACGCGCATCATCGAGCTGTCTCTGGCTGCGAGAGGATAACCCTTCGGGAATGACAAAGCCCGAATGACGAATGACGAAACCTTAGCACCTTTCGTCATTCGTGAATTCGTCCATCGTCATTCAAGTCACCGATGCCACCGCGCCGCATGAAGTGGACAGCACGGTGCCTTCCGCGCTGAGGTCGGACCTGAACATCAGTCATCAGCTCTTTGAAGGTCGCGCTTATGCCATCATCAAAGACCCGCTTTCGCTGAAGTACTTCCGCCTGCCTTCCGAGGACTTCGCACTGGCCTCGCTCTTCGATGGCAAACGCAACGTCGCGGCCATCCGTGCCGCCTTTCTCCAGCAGCAGCCGCAGGCCGCGCTGAAGCAAACGCGCGAAGAACTCACTGAGCGCATCACGCGATTCGCGAACGAACTGCTGCTCAGCGGATTCCTGGAGGCCACTGCCGCCGGTGTTCGCCAGCAGCAGAAGATGGAAGCCGCACGCAAGCCCGTCGTCACACCTTGGGGTCTGTTCATGAAGGCGCTCTTTTTGAAGATCCCGCTCTTCGATCCCGACGCGCTGCTCATCCACATGGAGCGGCGGATGCGCTGGGTTTGGTCGTGGACGGGCATGGCGCTGAGCTTCGTCATCTTCCTGGCCGGACTCATCGTCTTCATGATCGAGTGGCCGCGCATTTCGCCATCGCTGAATGACTTCCTCACACTGCCAAATCTCGCCACCATCTGGGCGCTGACCATCGTGGTGAAAGTCATCCACGAGTTCGGCCACGGCCTGACCTGCAAGCACTACGGCGGCGAGGTGCATGAGATGGGCGCGATGATCATCATCCTGTCCCCCTTTCTCTATGCCGACGTCACGGACAGCTACCTCTTCCCGAACAAACGCCACCGCATCCTCGTCGCCGCTGCAGGTATCTACATCGAGCTGGTGATCGCCGCGCTCGCCACACTGCTCTGGGCCATCTCACAGCCCGGCCCCACGCAGCAGCTCCTCTTCAATCTCATGCTCATCACCAGCGTGTGGACCGTGCTCTTCAATGCCAACCCGCTGATGAAGTTCGACGGCTACTACATCCTCACCGACCTGCTGGACGTGCCCAACCTGCGCGCGAAAGCCCAGATGTGCGTGAGCGAGATGGCACGGAAACTCGTCTTCGGCAGCGATGGCGGAAGCGCCGCGAATCAAGCCATCCTCCCCCGGCGCCGACGCGGCTGGTTCGTGCTCTACAGCGTGGCCGCGCAGCTTTACCTGCTCCAGATCACGCTCGGCATCGCCATGATTTTCCATCACCTGCTCCAGCCCTACGGCCTCGCGTGGCTGGGCGATTGGCTTGGCATCGGCGCGTTTGTCTCCATGCTCATCGTCCCAGTGGCCGCCTTCTTTAAAAAACAGCTCTCAGCACCCGACAGCACCTCCCATGGCCGCCGCCGTCCGTGGCTCATGCTCGGTGGATTCGTCGTGCTGCTCGCGCTCGTGCTGCAAGTGCCCTGGCCCGTGAAGATCGAGCGCCCCGCCGTGCTTCAGCCCATCAATTCAGAATTCGTCCGCGCCGAAGTCGCCGGACGCATCACCCGCATCGCCGTGAAATCCGGCCAGGAAGTACAGCCCGGCGATGTCATCGCCACTCTTTCCAGCCCACGAGTCACCTCCGATCTCCGCGCCGCCGAACTGCGCCGCGAGCGCGCCCGTCGTGAACTCGATCTCACCATCGGCACCGCCGAACCCGCCGCTTACAAGCAAGCTCAATCCAGTCTCGCCCAAGCCGAAGCCGCCGTGCAGGAAGCCCAGCGAATTGAGTCTCGCCTCACCCTTCGCGCCGCAAGAGCAGGCATCGTCATCACGCCCGATCTCGACCGCCTCGCCGCCGCCAGCCTGCGCCCCAGCGATGCCGTGTGCGAGATCGCCGCGCTCAATCCCATCCAGATCTACATCCCGCTGAACGAACGCCAAGCACGCCATATCCGCGCCGGGCAGCGAGTCGAACTCCGCGTCCCCGCCATGCCCGCCCGCACCTTCGAAGGCCAGGTCATCTCCGACACCAAAACCCCGCCGACTCGCGATCTGCCCCAAAACCTCGTCGCCACCCTCGGCGGTGATCTCGCCGCCCAGCCTGACGCCCAAGGCCGCCTCACACCGCTGGAGACAACTTACGGAGTCCTTGTTTCCCTTCCGAACCCCGACCAAGCCCTCCGCCCCGGCATGACCGGCACCACCTTGCTGCACGGCCCCACCCAGTCCCTCTGGCGCACGGCGCTGATGAAGCTGCTGGATTTTGTTAGCCTGGATTACCGGCTTTGAGGTAGGATTGGCAGATGAAGAAGAGAGAAATCTGCGCCGCAGCTTTGTTGTTGTTGTTTGCTGCTGGTGCTCTTGGCGTCTTGAACTACATCGTTTTCTACCGCCCGATATTCGTTCAGCCCGAGCTAGATCGCACTTTTTTGAGCAACCGTCCAACTCGCGCCGAAGTGCTCGCCTACTTCCGTTACCCTCCAGTAGCGACGATCAAGTCGGGTGAGCGCTTTCAAATGACAGGCTGGAGACCTTTGCCAACCCGAGCTGCCTCTCATCTCGGTTGTGCCTTCACACAGGACTACAACAAGATCTACATCTTCTTCGATGCCGAAGATCGCGTGGAAGAGTTCGTGATCGCAACTTCGTGACGCCCTTCGGAGGCAGGGGGTGGGTTCACCCCATGCCTCTGGAAAGATCAGTTCTCCGTAGAGGAGGTCGGCTCAATGGGTTCCTCACTCGTGGCCTCGGCCTCAGCAGGTGCTTCACTGGCAGGCGCTTCCACCTCGACAGCCTCGGACGCCACAGGGGCTTCGTCGGCGGGAGATTCAGCCATGTTTTCCTCAACTGTGACTTCGGGCGTAACTTCCTCAGCAACGTTCTGCTCCACAGCGACTTCCGGCGCGACTTCCTCAGCAGGTTTTTCGGCTGCGCTTTCAGTCACGGGGGTTTCCTGACTTGTCTCCACTTTGGCGGCAGCAGGCGCTGGAGCCGCTTTGGGGGCAGGCTGGGGCTCGCCCTGAACGCCGAGGAAGACCATGCCGTCGCTGTATTCGATAACGTAACCTTCGTTCGCGAGCCAGCGGATGTCTTTGATGACACCGATCTGTTCGTCCGTGGGTGCGATCTTCGCAGGCGCGGCGGTTTCGCCTTCAGGAGCAGGTGCCACCGGAGCGGAGGGGCAGATGGCTTCGACGAGGTCGTGCAGCAGGATGCCGGCCTTGCCTTTCAGCACTTCGACAATTCTGGCCACACGCTCGGAGAAGACAACGCCTGGATCGATGGCCTTCGGCTTCACGCGACTCACGAAGAGCTTGCCTGCGCGGCGCTTGAAGAGTTTCAACCCACGCCGCTCGAATCCGGAACCGAGCTTCTGGGACATGTCGAAGAGATGCTTGCGCGCATTGTCCACGCCCTGACGCAGCATGATGAAGAGCACATGCGTGAGCTTCGATTTGTCGATGTTGCCAGACACAGTGCCATCGCGCACTTCGGACACGGCTGCATCGCCATGAATGCGACGGAAGTGAGATTCCATCTCCGCACGGGTGTTCAGCGAGAGCGGCTCAGCGCCCTCCGCAGGCTGATCGAGCAGCCAGACCCAGCGATGGCCTTTCTTCAGCTTCTCTTTCCATTCAGCGACACGCTCTGGACTGGTCTCCACACGAACGCGGCGTTTGTACTCCTCCAGCGGCAGCGTGGAGAAGCGCTCGCGATGCAGGCGGATGATGGTGGATTGGAAGCTGTGATGGCTCGGGGGGCCAAGCAACTCACCGCTCATGCCGCAGATGCCGATGCTCTTGAAGTCGCCCTTCGGTTCTTCGAGTTCGACTTCTTCGGAACGATAAAAGGCATCCAGCGCACTGCTGCGCATGACATGCTGGAGAGCCTCCTCACGAGTCAGGAAAAGGCCGCCATCCTTGGTGGCAAACAAACCGCCGCTGCGCTCAGCCGCGCAAACGTAGCGGGCATGGAAGCGATCTCCATCGGCCAGCACAAGACGTGCGGCATCAAACATGCTGAAGGCATGACCGCTCGTGCGGATGTGAGTGGCGAGTGCTTCCGCTGCTTTGTCTTCGGGCTCGATGACCACCTGAATATCACGCGGCATCTCCACCCATTCGCGCTGCGGGCGGGCATCTTCACGATTACGATCACCGAAGCGGCGCGGGCCGCCGCCTTGACCCGGAGGGCCATCGCGACGTGGGCCAGGAGGACCATCACGACGCGGACCACCGCCCTGACCTGGAGGGCCATCACGACGTGGACCGCCACCCTGACCGGGAGGACCGTCACGACGAGCCGGGCGCTGTCCCTGGCCGTCGCCGGCTGGACGCGGGCGGTCACCAAAGCCACCACCGCCGCCGGGGCGACGCCCTGGTGGGCCATCACGGCGATCACCACCGAATCCGCCACGGCGCGGGCCGCGATCTTCACGCTCTTCGTAGCGGCTTAAGTCCGTAGTGCTGCCTCCGCTCATGCCGGACACCCAGGCAGGCATCATTTTCAGTTCGGTAAGATCCACCGCAGCCGCAGAAGGGATGGGTGCGGCTGGTGTATCGGATGTCGTTTCAGGCTCAGTCATGACGGGGATAACGGGCGCGCATTATGGGATGCCTTCTTGTGATTGTCTCCAACTTTGTTGCCTCAGAACCGGCAGGGCGTTTGCCCATGGCTGGAGCGGCTCTTATAGTGGGAATCTTGCGCTCCCTCGCCCTACGCTTTTCCTCCCTGGCCAGAGCCCTCATCACCCGAGGTCTCGGCTCGCGCATGGTGTCGGGCTTCGTCATCGTCGCGATGCTGACGGTGGTTTCCAAAGCCGTGTCGTTTGTGAAGGACGCCGCCGTGGCCCGGCAGTTCGGCATCAGCGATGCGCTCGATGCATTCATGTTCTCCTTTGCCCTGCTGACCTTCATCGCCGCATTGATCGGTGGCGGGTTACCGGAGGCTTTTCTGCCGAAGTATGCCGAGGTCATGCATCAAAAGAGCCCAGCCCGCGCCAAGCGGCTGGCGGTGCAGAGTTCGCTGATCCATGCGCTGATACTTCTCGTCACAGCGGCTGTGCTGTTTGTTCTCGCCCCACATTTCGTCGGCTGGACGACGCGTGGCTTCTCGGCGGAAAAGCAAGCTCTAGCCGTCGGCGTGATGCGTGAACTGCTGCCATTCATGGCCTGTCTCGGCATCAGCTACCAGCTCGGGACCTGGCTGCGTGCCGACAAACATTTCACCGTGGCCGCTGCCGCACCGATGGCCGTGCCACTGGTCATCATCCTCTGGCTGCTCGTGAATCATTCGACGGCAAATGTGGCCACGCTCGTGCATGGCACCGTCGCCGGTGGCGCACTGCATCTTGGCATCCTGATGTTTGTGCTCTGGCGGCGCGATGGCCTTTCGCCTTCCTTCGTCTTGAGCTGTCTGAAGAATTGGGAACCTGAAGTTCGCGGCGTGCTGCGCAGTTCCGTGCCCTTCCTTGTGGCAGGTGCCATTTTTAACATGGCCGTCGTTATCGATCAGGCCATGGCTTCCTGGCTGGAGGCGGGCAGCGTGTCTGTACTCAGCTACTCGGACAAAGTGTGTGGCATCATCCTCGCCGTGACCGCCGCACCGAGCTGCGAGGTGCTCTTCCCTTACTTTGCGGACAAAGTAGCGCGCCGTGACTGGCTCGGCGTGAAGCGCCAGCTCTTCAGCAGTGCCGGCATTATTTTGGCAGCGGCCCTGCCTGCGGCTCTGCTGCTTTCCTTGCTCGCGCCCTGGATCATCGCGCTGCTTTTTGAGCGCGGTTCCTTCACGGCAGACAACACTCAGCGTGTCGCGGATGTGCTTCGCTTCGGTGCTTTGCAGATTCCTTTCTACATCCTCGGCAGCCTCGCCTCACGCGTCGCCGTCGCCATGCAGGCCACACGATTCATCATCGTGCTCGCTTCCGTGGCAGTCGTCGGAAACGCCACCTTTAACTGGCTCCTCATGCAGCGTTACGGCGCGGCAGGGATCGCCCTCTCCACCGTGCTGGTGCAGATGATCTCCGCCACCATGTCCTGCCTGTTTGTGCTGCGCATGATCCGCTCAAAGCTGGACGAAGCCGCTGCCTCAGAACGTGTGGATGAAAAGCCCGGAGCGTAGCTTTGGCTCAAACCAGGTGCTCTTCGGCGGCATGATCTGCTCGGCATCTGAGATGGCCATGAGCTGATCCACCGTCACCGGATGCATGGAGAAAGCCACGGCGTGGTCGCCTGCGTCCACCAGCTTTTCCAGCTCCGCCGTGCCGCGGATGCCGCCGATGAAGTCGATGCGCTTGCTCGTGCGGGGATCGTCGATGCCGAGCACAGGCTTCAAAAGACGATCTTGGAGGATGCTGACATCCAGCAGATCGATGGGGCTCGCATCAGGTGCGGCTTTCCACGCGAGGTCATACCATTTGCCACCGAGAAACATGCTCGCGTGGCCGGGCAGCGTGGGGGATTTCACCTCTGTTGGTTTGACTGTGAAGATGCCACTGACTTCTGCCAAGAAGGCCTCGGGCGTGCGACCATTGAGATCCTTTACGGCACGGTTGTAGGGCAGGATTTTCAGCTCGTTGCCGGGGAAGAGCACGCAGAGGAACCAGTTGTAGTCCTCGCCGCCCGTGTGGCCCGGATTGCGCTCGCGGCGCAGTTTGCTCACGCGGAAAGCACTGGCCGCGCGGTGATGTCCATCCGCGATGTAGGAGGCCGGAACCTCGCTGCCGAAAAGGCTCTCCAACTGCGCACAGGCATCGGCAGGTAGTTTCCAGACCTGATGCTGAACGCCGTCAGCCGCCACGAAATCGTGCTGAGGAGCGTTCGCCGCCATGTGACCCTGGATGATCACGTCGATGCTCTTCGTGCCGCGATAGGTCAGGAAGATCGGGCCGGTATTCGCGCTCAGCGAATCCACGAGGCGGGTGCGGTCGTCCTCTTTGTCCTGACGGGTCTTCTCGTGCTTTTTGATGACGTCCTTCTCGTAATCTTCCGTGTGGCAGACGCCCACGAGACCCGTCTGGCTGTGGCTGCCGATGGTCTGGCGATACAAATACAGCGCTGGAGCCGACTCACGCACCAGCACGCCGTCCGCCTGGAGCTTCAGGAAGTTCTCGCGAGCCTTCGCATACACCTCCGCCGAGTAAGGATCGACGGAGAGCGGCAGATCGATCTCCGCACGGTCCACATGCAGGAGGTTCAAAGGCTTGTCGTGGGCGAGCGCGTAGGATTCCTCGCGGTTGACGACATCATAAGGCACAGCGGCGACATCGGCGGCGTGCTGGGGAGCGGGAACGAGACCTTGGAAAGAACGGAGACGCATGACGCGCGCATGGTTGAGAGATGCGGGGCGGTGTCAACGACGGCGCTGGCTCCCTCGCCCCGGCAGTGCAGGTGGAATACACGCTGTGCCCGATTCCGTGGAGAGGGTTGGGGTGAGGGGAATACTCGCCGCTTTAGATTCTGCCCCTCACCCAGCCTCTCCCCGAAACCGCCTCCCACTAGATTCGACATGCCCCCCCGGGGAGAGGAGGCCGCGTGCTGGTCTGCGAAGACTCTTTCCGCAAACATCCTCAAGTCACCCCCAAACTTTGAATCACAAAGTTTCCTCTTGCACCATTCACTTTATAACACAAAGTGACCGCCATGAGCACCCAGCAAGCCGCCCTGGAAAACCTCCGCGTGATCCGTTCCCTGATGGAGAAAGCCCACATCTATCGGGCGATCTCGGCTCCGGCGGCTTTGGTGGGAGGGCTTTCGTCACTGATCCTTGCTGTGCTAAGCATGAAATTTCATTCCAACAATGGAGCCGACGTATTGCCACACGAATTCCTAATTCCTTGGATGGGAGTGCTGACAGTTGTTGCGGTCATAAACAGCTATCTGTTGGCAAAAGATGCGAAAAGGCGACAGCACCCTTTCATTTCTTCAGGTTTGAAAATGGCTCTTCGGGCTTTTGCTCCAGCTTTCATTGCTGGTGGCATGTTTGGATTTGGCCTGATTCTTTACAGGGGATATTACTCTCTTGGGGCTTTGATTTGGGTGGTAACGTACGGCCAGTCCTTACTTGCTATCTCCAGCTTTTCACCACGTTCACTGACCCGCTTGGGTTGGTGCTTTTTGATAACTGGGCCTGGGTTATTCTGGTTAACAGTTTTCTATCCTCCCGCTGACTACGCTCTTCATGACGCAGGCAAAGCAGCTATCGTAATGGGCCTCACCTTCGGTCTCCTCCACATCGGTTACGGCATCGCCGTCCTCGTCCGCAAGAAACCTGAGCCCCTGCCTGCGGAATGATCGACTTCGACCAGATCGACAAGACGATCCACGAGAAGGCGCGGCTGTCCATCATGACGCTGCTGGCTTCGCGCGGGGAGTGGTCGTTTCAGGATCTGAAGGCTGAGCTGGGCATGAGCGATGGCAATCTCATCACCCATCTCCGCATCCTCACCGCCGCTGAGTTTGTCCAGGAAGAGCGCGACGACTCCGGCACCCGCCCCCGCACCACCTACAAGCTCACCCCCGCCGGCAAAAAAGCCTTCAAGAGCTACATCGACCTCCTC
Organism: Prosthecobacter sp.; assembly: GCF_044378005.1. GTDB lineage: Bacteria > Verrucomicrobiota > Verrucomicrobiia > Verrucomicrobiales > Verrucomicrobiaceae > Prosthecobacter. Next base: position 176 of record NZ_JBILYB010000163.1, on the reverse strand, counting down.
GAATCCATCGTGAAGACCCTGAAACCCGAAACCTGAAACCCCTTTTTGCCCCCAAGCTTTGTATTGCAAAGTTAAGCCAAGAACAGCGAACCAAGAACCCTGAACAAACCAATGAACCTCCACCTAGCCCAACACCACGGCATGTGCTTCGGCGTGCGCGATGCCCTCCGCGCCAC
>NZ_JBILYB010000194.1:0-8670 GCF_044378005.1 Prosthecobacter sp. | reverse complement strand
GAGCGATAGTCAGCGGGGGCGATGTGCTTTACGCGGTCGGCGATGGCATTGAGCTGGTAGCATTTGCGGAAGCTGGCGCGGCTGGGCTCGTCTGCATTGTACACGGCGATGGCGTGACCGCCGTAGCGCTTCATAAGGGTGAAGCAGGGTACGTCGGTGGGGCCATCGCCGACGTAGATCATGTTCGGGAATGGTATGGGGCGCAGTTCGGGGTCCATGTGGTCGTTCACGTCTTCATGAGGCTCGAGCATGCCTTTGTTGATGCGGAAGAGGTACTGGGTCTTCGTGGTGTGGCTGATGACGCGCTTCGGAAAGCTGATGCGGCCGTCTTTATCGGTGCCGAATTCGCAGCCGAAGATGCGCTTCACATACGGTGCCAGCGAGCTGCCATCCAGCAGCGCCTTCAGGCCGGAGGAGACGATGTAATGCTCGATCTTGATGCCTAACGAGCGGTGCTGACTGCTGAGGGTGGCATTCAGTTCCTCGAAGACTTCGGGCACGCCTTTGTAGTAGCGGAGCTTAGCGCCGAGCTTCACGAGCTCGGCATTGGTGGGGCGGTCCATCTCCAAGTAGTCGAGCATGCACTTGAGGTAGGCGAGCTCGCCGTCGTAGCCCTGCTGATCCACGAGTTCGCGGCTCTTTTTCCAGAACTGGCCTGCGTTGATGCCGAAGTGCGGGAAGAGGGTCTCGTCCTGCATGTAGGTGGGGCTGAGCGTCTGATCGTAATCGTAGATGACGGCGATGGTGGTCTGGGCTGAGGACATGGCGGGGAGGTTGACGATGGTGGACGGTTGTTTCCCAAACCACGGTCAACCACTGTCATCGACCGTCAACCATCGTCAACGGTTTGTGAGGCTGGCGAGGGCGTCGTCGAGCGTCGGATGCGCGAAGCGATAGCCCAGATCGGTGGCGACACGGGGAAAGGCCCGCTGTCCGGCGAGCAGCATCTCCTGGCCCATGCCCGGCATCAGCAGGCGCAGGGCAAAGGCGGGCACATGGAGGAGGGCAGGGCGATGCAGGGTGGCGGCGAGCTGGCGGGTGAAGTCGGCATTCGTGACCGGATTCGGTGAGCAGAGATTCAAGGGGCCGGCGACGGCTTCGTTTTCCAAGGCCCAGAGGATGAGTCCGGCCTGATCCTGCTCATGAATCCAGGACATCCATTGCCTGCCGGAGCCGAAGCGCCCGCCGACACCGCAGGCGAAGGCGCGCTTCATGAGGGGGAAGGCTCCGCCGTCCGGCCCGAGCACCACGCCGGTGCGCAGAAGCACGACACGGGTGCCGAGAGCTTGAGCTTCCATGGCTGCGGCTTCCCACTGGACGCAAAGTTCGGCGAGGTAGCCAGTGCCCGGTGCGCTTTTTTCCTCCAGCAAGGCATCGCCCCGATCTCCGTAAAAGCCGATGCCGGAGGCACAAAGCAGTAGCTTGGGCCTGCTCGCGGGCTGCCAGGAGCGGAGTTGCTCCACGATCTTTTTTGTCAGATCGACGCGGCTTTTCCAGATGCGCTCGCGCTTGGACCGAGTCCAGAGGCCGAACAATGATTCGCCAGCAAGGTGGATGAGCGCATCCAGCGGTGTTTCGGGCAAGGGACTGGTGCTGGTGGAGACGAGCGACCTAGTGACGAGCGGACCTTGGGGGGAGGCGCGTCGTGAATAGCCGATGACTTCATGGCCGGACCCCAGCGCGAGCGCGCTGACAGCCTGCCCGATCATGCCTGTGGCTCCAGTGATTCCGATTCGCATGGTTCTATTTACGGTGGGTGATGGTTTCAAAAAACAACAAAGCGGACCTTTCGGTCCGCTTTGTCTCAGGTTTTGGGGTTCGCTACGGGGAGGGATTCAGGCCAGTTTTGCTTTCACCAGCGTTTCCAGCCGGTTCACTCCACGGCGGATGCGGGCTTTAACCGTGCCGAGAGGCTCATGGAGACGCTCGGCGACTTCAGACTGGGTGAGTCCGCTGAAGTAGGCGAGTTCGATGGCCTGACGCTGGTCGGGATTAAGTTTGGAAACCGCACGCAGGAGGATGCCATCACGCTCTTTGATTTCGAGCAGCTCGTGGCTGGAATCGTCGAACTCGGGCTGCACGCCTTTGCTTTCGGTCTCGAAATCGTCGTTGAGGCGTGAGCGGCGCTGTTTCGAGCGGATGCGATCGATGGCGCGGTTGCGGGCTATGGTGGTGAGCCAAGTGAGAGGCTTTCCTTTGCGGGGCTCATAGAGATGGGCCTTATTCCAGAGTTGGACGAGCACTTCCTGCATCACGTCTTCGGTGTCGTGGTGGTCATTTAGGACGTGGGAGATGGAGGCAAAGATGAGGCCCGAATACTTCTGATAAAAGGTCTGATAGGCCTTCGAATCACGTTCGGCTATCCGCTGGATGAGGCGGATGTCTTCCTGCACTTGGGCTTCGGCGAGGGCTTCTGTCTCAGTCATGGTATTGAGGATAGGATCAAAGTTAGACAAACTTATCTAGCAAGTGAGACACATGGGAGCGTTGGGGGGGGTATTTGTCAAAGGAATCGTCGATGAATCTTATTCACAGCCTCTGTCTTTGAGACAAAAAGGGTCTTATTCGCCTTTTGTCCACATGCCCGAAGACTTTGTCTCAAGGCCCGTTGGACCTCGCAAGTCTAGTATGCGTTCACTTACCTGCTGGTTTTGGCGGCTGAGCGGGCAGCCAGGCATCAGGGGCACTGGCTTTCGTGAGGACTTCACGCAGGGTGATGACCTTGCCGTTCTGGCGCTTGCTCTCCTGAGCGGCTTCCATGAAGGCGTAGATCTCGAGCGTTTGTTTGGCGCTGAGTGGAGCCTGCTTGGTCTGGAAGAATTTGATGATCTCGCGCAGCATGGGGGTGTAGTCGCCCTGGCTGGTTTGTTCGATGATCTTTTCCTGGCCGAAGCGGATGAGCTTATAGCTGGTGGAGCCCATGGGCAGGGTGTGCAGGGCGTAGAGAGTGCCGAGGCGCCCGCCTTCCCACAGTCCGGTGACGACGGAAACGTCCGGCGCGGAGGTGCGCTCGACGCTGAGGCAGCCTCCGCCCATGACGGTGAAGAGGGCCTCGGCGGAATGGATGCCGTAGAAGAACAGGTCCGGGTGATGCGGTAGCAGCGGCGAGGGGCCGTAGGCCAGGGCAGCACGGGCGGGGATCTGCTCAGCATTTGCCACTTCGATCACGCCGGGCCACCAGCGGGTGGCAGAGGCGCTGAACATGGGCACCTTCGCCGCATCGGCGAGTTTGTAGATCTCGACGGCGTCCTTCAGGCTGGCGGCGACGGGTTTGTCGAGGAAGAAGGGTTTGCCGCTGGCGATGACATCCTTCGCCTGATCGAGGTGCGGGCGGCCATCGACGCTGAGTATCATCAGCGCATCCGAGGCCGCGCAGACCTCGGGGATCGTCGCCATGATCTTCACGCCAAACTTGTCCTTCAGCGTGGCAGTGAAGCCCGCGACGCGGGTGGCGCTCTCCGGCAGATCGGGGCTGCCACCGGCGTAGGCGGCCACGACGCGGGCACCGGGGACGTGATTTGGATTCGCGGGGTCGTTCAGCCGGAGGGTGAACTGCTCGGAGTGGGAGGAATCCAGTCCGATGATGCCGATGCGGATATTTTCAGCCATGACGGGGGCGGCGGTGAGCAGCGTGATCGAAGCCACGAGGGCGGCGAAGAACGGGGGCTGGAGTTTTACATCACACATGGGCCACACAAGACGGCTCGGTTGGAGGATCAATTCAGCGGCTTGAGCTCAGGCAGGAGGAATTTGCCGTCCTTGCGGATCAGCACGCCGTCGAACCAGATTTCGCCGCCGCCATAGTCGGGGCGCTGGATGTTCACGAGATCCCAGTGGACCTGGCTGCGGTTGCCATTGTCGGCGATGCCTTCGTAGGCCTGGCCTGGCGTGAAGTGGAAGCTGCCGGCGATCTTTTCATCAAAGAGGATGTCACGCATGGGCTCTTTGATTTCGCGGTTAAAGCCGATGGCGAACTCGCCGATGTAGCGGGCGCCTTCGTCACTGTCGAAGATCTTGTTGATGGCGGCGGTGTTGTTCGCCGTGGCGTTGACGATCTTGCCTTTGGAGAACTCGAGCTTCACGCTGTCGAAGGCGATGCCCTGATAAATGGTTGGGGCATTGTAGCTGATCACACCCTCGACGCTGTCCTTCACGGGCGCGCTGAAGACCTCGCCATCGGGGATATTGTGACGACCACCGCAGACGATGGACTTCAGGCCTTTCAGGCTGAAGCGCAGGTCGGTGCCGGGGCCTTTGATGTGGACGTCCTTGGCCTTGTCCATGAGCTTCTTGAGCTGATTCATGGCGGGGATGAGCGCGGCGTAGTCGAGCAGGCAGACTTTGAAATAGAAGTCTTCAAAGGCCTGCGTGCTCATGCCTGCCTGCTGCGCCATGGCGGAGGTGGGCCAGCGCAAAACACACCAGCGGGTGTTGTTCACGCGCTCGTTTTGCAGCGGGCGGAGTTTCGCCATGACCATCTTCATCTTCTCGGCGGGCACATCGCTGTTTTCGGTGATGTTGTTGCTGCCGCGCACGGCGATGTAGCAGTCCATCTTCTTCATGAGCTCGAGGTTGTGCGTGCCGATGAGATCATACTGATCATCCGCCGCGTGCAGCATCATCTCACGAGTGACGGCGGTGTCGTGGATGTGGATGAGCGGATGTGCCTTGGCCTCGACGACGGCGCGGATCATCGCCTGAGCGACGTAGTTCGGGACATCAAAGCAGTCGATCCAGACGAAGTCGCCTTTCTTCACCTGGGTGGAGTAGCGGACGAGAGTGCGGGCGAGTTGGTCGATGCGTGGGTCGTGCATGGTCGCTTATAACGAGCAGGGCAGGGGATGGTAAACAGGTTTTTGCAATCGGGGGTCTTTTGATTCAGTTCCAAGAAAGTCTGGCCCGAGACGTTGGGCAAAGGCCCGTCCCTCGCAAGAATACCGACAGCATGCTTGCCGTGCTGATGTCGGATCGGGTATAAAGCTTAATCCCAACCATGAAATCTCGTCTCATCCTGGCCCTGTTGCTCCTGGCCATCATCGTCTTCTGGCTTTTTCAGCAGACTCCGACAAAGCCAAGCGTGCCCTCGACGGCGTCGATCGAGCAGCCTGTTTCTAAGCCTGCGGGCGTGCTTCCTGCATCCAATCTCTCGGCACTTCCGCCTGCGATGGCGACGTTCCGTGAATGGAGTGATGTATTTATCAATGCGCCACTCTCCGAGAAGCCAGCATTGCTGGCGGAAGGTCAGGCCTTTGCCAAAGAGCACACGAAGGAGCTCGCGAAGCTCATCAAGACGGACCCGCAGGCCGCCATCGCCCATGCGGTGCCGATGGTGGTCCGCCAGAAGCTGCCGCCGGAGATCGTGAGCCTGCTGGAGGAGCGGCCGCGTCTGCGCGGTGACTATGAGGTGTATGGCAATGTGCCGCTGCCGGGTCAGGAAGGCAGCACGGAGCCTTACACGCGCACGGTGACCAGCAGCGATGGCAAACGCTGGAATGCCTATGTTTATGGGAAGCGGCAGATGCAGCGCACCATGACGAATGTCTCCCTCAACGGGGTTTCTGTGGCGCGGGACATGGCGGTTTCAGATTCGCCGGTGCGTGTTCTGGAAGTGGGGGAGGTGCCGGTGGCTGATGGGCGTCAGGTGGTGGATGTCTGCCCCGTGTCCGGCATCGAGACGGAAGTGGCGATGACTCAAGCTGGTGCACCACCGCCAGTGACAGAGGAGACGCCAGCCTTTGAGACACCGGAACAAGTGATCTATGTGTGCAGCGGCGGGCACATCAGTCAGATGGCCGAGCAGTACCTCACGGACGAAGAAAAAGCCTACTGGGCATCGCTGGGGACAGATCTGAACTCTGGCGCGGGCAGTGGACCAGCTCATGGGCTGGTGGGCACCGTGCCAGGAGGGTGGACCACAGGCCATCGTACCTTCCTCTACATCCGCGCGACCTTCCCAGACAATCCAGTCGATCCGCAGAACGAGCAGGAGTGCTACGACATGCTGAAGCAGATGAACGATTACATCGTGCAGACAAGCTACGGGCGCTGCTACTTCACCTACGCGGTCCCTCCCCTGATCGTTTTGCCGTATCCGCTGGCTTGGTACAATCGCTACGATGCGGATGTGGGCGGAGGTGATTACCTCATTCAAAATCACGCGCGGCAGATCGCGCGGAGCATGGGGTATGACAATAACAGCTTCAATCTCGATGCGGTGCGCTGGAACGGGGGGCCTGGCAGTTACGGCGGCTCGGCTTCCGTCGGTGGGCGTGGCATGAGGATGAAGACTAGCTTTGCAGGCACCTTCTGTCATGAGCTCGGACACAATCTGGGTGTCTGGCATGCCAACTTCTGGCGCACGACCCCGCCGAGCTTCACGGGCCCGGGCAACAACCTAGAGTATGGCAATCTTTTCGATCTCATGGGCAACAGCGGCAGCTTCGGGCAATACACGGCGAGCTTTAAAAACACGCTCTCATGGATGCCGCAGGAGCAGTTTTGGAATGTCACCTCGAGCGGGCTGTATCGCATCCATCAGACCGACGACGACATCGCCGATCCAAGTCTGCGCTATGCCCTGCGCATCCGGCGTGACTCGGAGCGCGATTACTGGGCGGAGTTCCGCCTGCGACATCCCACGAACGTGGGCTTTACGAATGGATTGATGATGACCTGGGACCAGTGGGGGCTGGGCGGCATCGGCGGCAGTGGTGGTGCTCCGCTGAATGGCAGCAATCGCGGGGCCCAGCTCCTGGACATGACGCCAGGCTCATTCGGCAACGGCATCACGGACACGCGCAACGATTCTGCCCTCTGGGTGGGGCGCACATTCAGCGACCCGGATTTTAACATCCACTTCACCCCCATCGCGAAGAACGCCAGCACCACGCCGCCTTCGATGGATGTGTTTGTTCAGGTCGGGAATGTGCCGGGAAACAATGCGCCGACGCTGGCGATCAATGCCAGCACGACCACGGCGGTCACGGGTGCCAACGTCACTCTCACCGCAACGGCAAGCGATCCCGATTCAGATACCCTGGCTTATTCCTGGGTTTTTGGAGACGGCACATACTCCGTCAACAACGGAGCCGTGCAGACCAAGTCCTGGGCCAGCGCAGGCCATTATCAGGTGCTCTGCACGGCCAGTGACATGAAGGGCAAGCGAACCACGCGCAGCGTGCTCATCACCGTGGGCACGCCGACGACCTTCACGGTCAGTGGCAACATTACCGATCCCTCCGGCCAGCCGCTGGAAGGTGTCTATGTGGCGAACTATACGCCTTCGAATAACCCAAACCATGGAAGCAGCGGCTCATTCCGTGGCACCTGGACCGACAGTGCGGGCAATTACACCCTCACTGGCATCGGCGGTGGAAGTTACACGATCACGCCGACGCTTTACCCGCTCACCTTTGCGGTCAGCGGTTTCGCGAATCCAGTCACGGTAGGGCCGAACTCGACGGGGAAAAACTTCACCAGCACCAGCCTGCCTGCGATCACGATCAGCTACCCCGATGCCACGGCCAACGAAGCCGCAGTCCCCGGCATAGCCACCATCAGGCTGAACCGTGCAGGCAGCACAACGTCCTCTGTCTCCGTGCAGATCTACAATACGAACACGGGCAGTGCGACGCGGAACACCGACTACGCCCTGACACCAGCCCCCGCATCCGCCACCAGCCCGGATGGTGGCAGCGGCACCTCCCAATACATCATCCCTGCGGGCACCAGTTTCCTGGACATCACCCTCACCCCTGTCAATGACGGCGCTGCCGAGGGGATCGAGTACGCGTCACTGGATTTCGTGAACACCGCCAGCGGCTACATCATGGCGGGCAACCCGCGTGCCGTGGTGCCGATCATTGATGACGAAAGCAGCCTGCCGGTGGTGCAAATCACCTCCGTCGATGACAATGGTCACGAGGCTGGCACGGACACGCTGACGATGAAACTGGAGCGCACTGGCGTGATTACCGCAGCGCTGACAGTGAACCTCACCTACACCGGCACGGCCACGAACGTGACGGACTACGCCGCTCCTGCCAGTGTGATCATACCGGCTAACAGCGCCAGCACGACCTTCACTCTCACGCCGGTGAATGACACGACCATTGAGACGACGGAAACCATCATCGCCACACTCGCGACGAACGCGGCTTATCTGCGGGATGGCACGGCACAGAGTGTGACCTCCATTTTGAATGACGATGACATGCCCACTGTGACCGTGGCCACGACAGATGCAGCGGCGGGCGAGGCCGGCTCGGACAAGGGGCTCTTCACCATCACCCGCACTGGTGAGGTGACGACTTCGTTGACGGTGGACTATTCAGTGAACGGCCGCGCAGTACTGGGCACGGACTACCGCAGGCTGGATGGCCGCGCCGTGATCCCGGCGGGCAGCACCTCCATCACGGTGGAGATCGTGCCCTTTGATGACGCTCTCGATGAAGGCCCCCAGGACGTGATTTTGCAGCTCCGCACGGCTCAAAATTACGTCATCGGCGGCACGGGGACGGGCACAGTCAACATCGCTGACAATGACGCCAGCCAGGTCTATGTGGAGCTGAACACCGGCACCGGTCTGGAGCCTGCCAGCGGCAGCACGAATGGCCCCGTCTTCCAGATCTCGCGTCCGTCAACTGGCACTGCCATCACGGTGAACTACAG
>NZ_JBILYB010000270.1:0-4098 GCF_044378005.1 Prosthecobacter sp. | reverse complement strand
GTACAGACTTCACCGCTCTTCCCGGCACGATTTCGTTCGCCGCTGCTGACACGAGCAGGACGATCATCGTCTCCATGCTCGCGGACACACTCATGGAGAATGCCGAGTCGGTGACGCTCACCCTCCTGCCCGGCACCGGCTACACCCTGATGCAGAGCCAGTTCAGCAGCATGACGGCCTGGATTTTTGATGGAGATCAGGAGGTCGTGGATGTGAATGTGGCGGACGGTAGCAGCGCACTCACGACGCATATCACGGAAACGTCGAGCGCAGGCGAGGACTTCCTCATCTCCCGCCGCACAAGCGCCGCCGCACCACTGACGGTGAACTACACAATCAGCGGCACCGCCACCAGCGGAGCAGACTTCACGCCTCTCAGCGGCAGCGCCACCATCCCGGCGAATGCCACCAGCGTGCTCGTCACGGTCTTCCCCGTGAATGATTCCATCGCAGAAGGTGTGGAGTCCATCATCATGACCCTCACGCCTGCTTCTGGCACTTACGGCGTGCGTTTCGGCAGCGCCACGATGCTGATGGGTGACAATGACGCCTTCGCCAGCGGCAGCGTGGGCTTTGGCGTAGCCACGGCGAACACGGCGGAGAACATCGGCACCTACAATCTGCCCGTGAACATCGGCGGCACACCTCCAGGGGCTGTCAGTGTGCGTTACCGTGTCAATGGCGGCACCGCTGCTGGCAATGGCATCGACTTCATCCTCGACGAGGGTGTGCTGAACTATGCCGTCGGAGAAAGCAGCAAGTCCATCCCGATCGCCATCAATCACGATCTCCTGCCTGAGCCGGATGAAACCATCGTTCTCCAGCTCTTCAACGCCACCGGGGCCAACCTCGGCACCAGCGCGCATACGCTCACGCTCCAGAATCGCTCCATGCCCGAGGCCTTCTCCGACATTGCCTCAGGTGTCACGAGCACTGGCATGACCTTCAATGGTCGTGTCATGCCCGGCGGACTCGCCACCACCTACTGGTTCGAGTATGGCGGCACCACGGCCTATGGCAGCACCACACCGGTGCAGAACCTCGCTGCCGGAAACACTTCCGTGAACGTGAGCGCCATCGTCACCGGGCTCACCCTGACGTCCTACCACTTCCGGCTCGTGGCCCAAAACAGCCTTGGCACCACCTACGGCATCGATCAGTTCCCCGGCATCATCAGCACGCCTCCCGTCATCTCCGAGCATCCGCAGGATCTCGCGGTGAATGTCGGAGATCCGGCGGAGTTCACCGTCTTCGCCACCGGCGGCGGCCTCAGCTATCAGTGGCAGAAAGGCACCACCGACATCGGCGGCGCCACTTCGGCCACCTACACGATTCCGGTCACCACGCTTCTCAGTGCAGGAGACTACCGCTGTGTCGTCACCAATGCCGATGGCACCGTCAACAGCAATCCCGCCACACTCCTCGTCATCACCCCACCGATGATCACCCAGCACCCCTCGCCTCAGAATGTGGTGGATGGTGCCACGGCCAGTTTCAGCGTCATGAGTTCGGGGCTCTTCCTCACCTACCAGTGGCAGAAGGATGGCGAAGATCTGCCCGGCAAGACGGAGTCAACCCTCCTGTTCACCGACGTGGACACCAGCTTGAGCGGCCAGTACCGCTGCATCGTGAGCAACTCAGCGGGCTCGGACACCTCCAATGCTGCCGCACTGTTCGTCGATGGCCCTCCCACCATGATCCGTGAGCCTGTCAGCATCGCCGTGAAACTCGGAGACCCCGCCACGTTCGATCTCCTGGCCGCTGGCCCTGGGCTCTCCTACCAGTGGCAGAAAGAGGGCTCGCCCAACTTCGTGAACGTCGATGGTGCGACCAGTGCCAGCTTCACCATTCCTGCTGCCGACGTGAGCCAAACCGGCAACTACCGCTGCCGCGTCAGCAACACCCACGGGATCATCTCCAGCGCCACCGTCACCCTCAGCGTCGTCGCACCTCCGCAGATCCTGACACCCTCCGCGCCCACCTCTGTCACCTTGAATGAAAAGCAGCCGCTGAATCTCTCTGTCACCGCCAGTGGACTCTTCCTTTCCTATCAATGGCATCTCGGTGGCGGACCCATCCTCGGTGCCACCAGCTCCACCTACAGCGTGCTCAGTGCCGAGGAAGCCAACAACGGCGTGTACACCTGCGTGGTGTCCAATGCCGCCGGTGAAGCCACCTCGCCTGCCGTGACCGTGCTGGTCATCACACCTCCCGTCATCACCGCCGAGCCGGAGGACACCTTCGTCGCTCAAGGTCAGCCAGTGACCCTCACCTTCGCTGCCTCTGGGCCCCAGCTCGCCTATCAGTGGTGGCACAACGGGCTGCCCGTCAACAATGCCACCAACGGCAGCCACAACATCGCTGCCATGGCCATCGCCAACATCGGCGTTTATTACTGCAAGGTAACCAACAGCGCTGGCACCGCCACCACGCGCTACGCTCTCGTCGGCATCGAGGGCATGCCGCTTGTCACTCGTGCTCCTTACTCGGCGCTCATCGAGGCCGGTTCCCCTCTCCGGCTTGAAGTCGAGGCCACAGGTGCCGACCTCAGCTACGCCTGGAAGCAAAACGGCAAGCAAGTCGGCACAGGCCCCATCTTTGAAGCATGGCCCGCCACCTCCAAGCACGCCGGGCTTTACGTCGCCGAGGTAAAGAACACCCTCCGCACCACCACCACGCAGCCCGTCAACGTCACCACGGTCACCGACATGAGCCCTGCTCTGGACATGACCACGCTGAAGTGGAGCACCACAGGCCCCGCCTTCTGGCGCCCGGCTCCAGGCATCCAGGCCAAGGATGGCAAAGACGCCCTCTCCGCTGGAAATCTGCCCCACGGCCACTTCGCCTCCCTCAGCACCCGAGTCACCGGTCCCCTCGTCCTCAACTGGTGGCAGAAGATCTCCACCGAGCAGGACAGCGACTACCTCCGCGTCATGCTCGATGGTGCCGAAGTATCCAGCACCAGCGGCATCATCGACTGGCAGGCCGCCAGCCTCACCGTCCCCGCCGGAGTGCATCAGATCGACTTCGTCTATGTCAAAGACGGCGCGGGCATTGGCGGTCTCGACCGCGTCTGGCTCGACACCATGTCCACCGCACCCGCCTCCGAGCCCACCGGCGTCGCTGAAAACCGCCTCGTCGGCTCCGGCACCACCGTCGCGCTGGATGCAGCCTTCACCGGCCCCACGCCGGACAGCTTCCAGTGGCGGCGCAATGGCGGCCCCGTCTCTGGAGCCACCACCGCGCACTTGGACCTCGTGAACATCCAGACCAGCCACGCTGGCACCTATGACTGCGTTTTGACCAGCATGGTCAATGGAGAGAAAATGACGCGCCTCACTCCGCCGGTGGAGATCGGCGTCGTCGAAGTGCTCCACTCCCGTCACGTCGTCAGTTCGGGCACCGTACTTCCGCTCATCGCCAAAGCCGTCGGCAAAAACCTCACCTACCAGTGGCGTCGCCGCACCACCGGGCCTCTCGGTGGCGAAACCTCCAGCAAAGTCAGCATCACGCTCCACCAGACCTCTTACAGTGACGACTACATCTGCGCTGTCACCAATGCAGCAGGCACCGTCGATGCCGGCATCCGCCGTGTCGATGTCTTCAACCGCGCGCCGGAGATCACTCTCGAAGGCGACCTCGATGACGCCGTGCTCAGCGGTCCTTATCGCTTCCAGGTTCCCGTCAATCCAATCCCGGCCTTCGCACCCACCGGATTCACCGCCAAAGGCCTGCCCAAAGGTCTCGTCATCGACAAAGTCACCGGCCTCATCACCGGCATCCCCGAGGAGGCACCGTCCACCGTCATTCCCATCACCCTCACCGCCTTCAACAGCGTGAACAGCGACACCGTCGAGACCAACCTCTTCATCCACGGTCTCGGCACGAAGACCGGCATCTTCACCGGTCCGCTGGGCAGGAGTGCCGCCCTCAATCAGGGGCTCGGCGGGCGCATCGACCTCGTCATCACCGCCAACGGCAGCTTCTCCGGCACACTCTGTCTGGGTGCCCTCAAGCACAGCTTCAAATCACGCATCGTCACCGCCACCACGAATCTCACCCAGGCCACCGCCAGATTCGATGTCGCCCGAGGCAAAG
>NZ_JBILYB010000162.1:0-12780 GCF_044378005.1 Prosthecobacter sp. | reverse complement strand
CATGGGCGATGAAGAGGTAGGTGAGTTCAAACTCAGCCTGGAGATCCTTCAGGAGGTTCAGGATGGATGCCTGCACGCTCACGTCGAGCGCGCTGACAGGCTCGTCACAGATCAGGAATTTCGGCTGCACGGCCAGGGCGCGGGCGATGCCAATGCGCTGGCGCTGGCCGCCGCTGAACTCATGTGGGTAACGTGTGAGGGACTCCTCTGGCAGGCCCACGCGCTTGAGCAGCACTGCCGATGCCTCCCGACGCTGGGTGCGGCTGCGGTCTTTGAAATGGATCTCCTGGGGTTCACCGAGGATAGCTTCGACCGTCATGCGAGGATTCAGCGAGCCGATCGGGTCCTGAAACACCATCTGCATTTCTTTGCGCAGAGGACGGAAGGCCGCCTCCGGCATGGCGAAGATCTCCTGATCCCGGTAAACGGCGCGCCCGCCGGTGGGCTGGATGAGTTTGAGCAGCGCTCGTGAGACGGTAGACTTGCCGCTGCCGCTCTCCCCCACGAGGCCGAGTGTTTTGCCCTGGGGAATCTGGAAGCTCACCCCATCGACAGCCTTCACGACATCGCGCTTCCCGAATCCTGTGCGGATGGGGAAGTGAACCTGGAGATCTTCGACGAGCAACAATGCCATGAGCCAGAGTTTACGCGCGCTGGCCGGGCTGTCACGCTGCGCCTCTGTGTCTTTTCTGAGCACGGTTGCCGTCCATTCTTGCGCATGTTCACCGGAGCAGGTGTTCAGAGGGTCCAAAAATAAAACGGAGATTGGCGCGGTCTTTGCTTGCCAGCGACCTGCCTCAGTGAAACAGGGTAGTGGCCAACGCACTGAGGCCCCAACCCAACCATGGCAGATCAAGGATTATATCAGACCCAGACGCAGAAGCTCGCCATCGGTCCGCAGATGCAGCAGAGTCTTCAGATTCTGCAGGCACCGACCTTGGAATTGCGTCAGATCATCCAGCAGGAGGTGGAGATCAATCCTGTGCTGGAACTGGAGAGTCCTGATGTGTCCCTGGATGACGCCGTGCCGGATGATCCGGACAATCGTGAGGAGCGCGATGAGCTCGACGTCATCTCCCAGATGGATGACGAGTGGCGCGAGTACTGGGCTCAAAGCCGGATGCAGACCAGCAGCCGCACCTCGGAGGATCAGGAACGCTGGCAGTTCCTCATGGACAGCATCTCGGCTCCCACGACCTTGCAGGAGCACCTCATCTCCCAACTCCGCACCGCGGAGACCCAGGAGCCTGAGGTCGTGAAGCTCACTGAGTTTCTCATCGGCAGCCTGGATGATCGCGGTTTTTTAACCACGCCCGTGGAGGATCTAAGTCTCCAGCACGGCATACCGCTGGATGGTTTGCAGAAAGCCAAGGACCTGCTCACCACCTTCGACCCGGTGGGCATCGGTGCGGATGATCTGCGCGAGTGCCTGCTCATCCAACTCGACCGTCTGGGCAAACGTCAGAGCCTCGCCTACCGTCTCGTGGACATCCATCTCGATGATCTGGCGAACAAGCGCTACCCCATCCTCGCCCGCAAGATGAGCGTGCCGATCGAGCAGATCTCACGCGCCTCTGACTTCATCAGCACGCTCGATCCCCGCCCCGCTTCGCGTTTCACCGCCAGTTCCAACAACTACGTCACCCCCGACATCATCATCGAGCGCCAGGGAGGCGAATGGGTGCCCGTGATGAACAACGACGATCTCCCCCACCTGCGCCTGAGCAATGCCTACAAGGACATGATCAGCCAGCCGGGCAGCAGCACGGAGGTGCGCAATTACATCCGCGACAAACTCCGCAGCGGCAAATTCCTCATCCGCAGCATCCATCAGCGCCAGCAGACGATCTTCAAGATCGCCGTGCAGATCCTCGCCCATCAGCAGGAGTTTTTAAAGAAGGGCACCGGCTTTCTGCGCCCGCTGAACATGGCCCAGGTGGCCGATGAGGTCGGTGTGCATGAGACGACGGTCAGCCGCGCTATCTCCGGCAAATACATGGCTACGCCGCATGGTGTCTTCGAGCTGAAGTTCTTCTTCAGGCATGGCGTAAAGACCGATTCCGGCGAGGATCTCAGCAACACCAGCGTGAAAAACGCCATTGCCGATCTCGTCAAAAATGAGCCCAAGTCGAAGCCGCTTAGCGATGACAAGTTGGCGAAAATTCTCGACGGTCAGGGGATCAAGGTCGCCCGCCGCACCGTGGCGAAGTATCGTGAGGCGCTGAACATCCTGCCAAGTCACCTGCGGAAATCGTTTTCGTGAATTGCCAAGGTTGGGTTCAAGGCCGTCAATGGTTCACCGACCATGAGCCCGACTCCCCTTACCTTTTCTGACATCGGCAACCGTCTTGCCGGTCCCAGCGGCATCCAGGAACTCATGGATGACTGTGGTGAGGCACTCACCCTTTATCCCGATATGCGGATGCTCGGCGGTGGGCAGCCCGCAGCCATCCCCGAGGTGCAGGCCATCTGGCGGCAGCGCATGAGCGAGATGTTGGCCGATGGGGCTGCGCTCGACAAGACGCTGCTCAATTACGATCCACCGGGTGGCAATCCCGTCTTCCGTGAGGCCATGGCGGGCTTCCTGAGACGTGAATGCGGCTGGGACGTCACGCGGGAAAATATCGCCGTCGTGCCGAGCAGCCAGACTGGCTTCTTCCTGCTCTTCAATCTCCTCGCGGGCGACTCACCGACCGGCAAACGGCGCATCCTTTTCCCACTGCTGCCCGAATACATCGGCTATGCAAATCAGGCGCTGTGCGAAGGGCAGTTCACCGCCGTGCTGCCGCGCATCGAAGAGTGCGGGGAGCACGAGATCAAATACCATGTCGATTTCGAAAAGCTGCATCTCACGCCGGACATCGCCGCCATGTGCGTCTCCTGCCCGACGAATCCGACCGGCAACGTGATCACGCCCGACGAGTTCACCCGCCTCCGCGATCTCGCCCGCGAGCATGGCATCCCGCTGATGATCGACAACGCCTACGGTCACCCATTCCCCGGCGTGATCCATGACGACTGGCGACCCGCGTGGGAGCCCGGCATGATCTTCAGCATCAGCTTGAGCAAAGTCGGCCTGCCCGGCGTGCGCACCGCCGTCATCGTAGCCGATCCAGCTATCGTGAAAGCACTCTCGAACATGAATGCCATCGCCTCCCTCGCGAATGGCAATGTGGGCCAGGCTTTGCTCACACCCTTGCTCGCGGATAACCAGATGCTTCGCCTCGGCAGCGAAGTGATCCGCCCCTTCTACCATCAGCGTTCCGATTTCGCCAAAGGCGTGCTCGCCAATGCACTCGGCAGCGATGTGCCCTGGGCTCTGCATGCACAGGAGGGCGCGTTCTTCCTGTGGCTGTGGCTGAAAAAGCTGCCCATCCCCGCAGCGGAACTCTATCGCCGATTGAAGGCACGGAAGGTCCTCGTCATCCCTGGTCATTACTTCGCGTATGGACTCGATCAGGCGTGGCAGCATCCCCATGAATGCCTCCGCCTGACTTACTCCCAGCCGCAGCACATTGTGCAGGAAGGTCTGGAGATCCTCGCGGAGGAAGTGAAGGCCGCCTTTGGTCACTGACGAATGACCATGCGGGCCTGGGTCAGAAACCCATCCCCGGCGGCAATCCGAGTCCGCCAGTCAGCTTGCCCATCTCGGCTGCCTGCGTGTCTTTGACCTTCTTCTGCACCTGCTGGACGGCGGAAAGAACCAAATCTTGGAGCATGTCCACGTCCTCGGGATCGATGATCTCTTTGGCGATCTTCACGCTCTGGATTTCTCCCTGACCGTTGGCGGTGACGACGACCTTCCCACCCGCGACGGTGGCTTCAAAGTTGAGGGCGGCGAGCTCGGCCTGAGACTTCTGCATCTGGCTCTGCATCTGCTGCACCTGTTTCATCATTTTTTGGATGTCCATTCGGCGATCATAGGGTCGCGGGAATGGGGCGCAAGGGCGGAGACACGGATGGATCATGAGAGGACCTTCAGCCCCACGACACCGCTCAGGATCAGCAGCACGCAGAGGATGCGCCCGACTTCGCGTGGCTCGCCGAGCAGGATCATGCCGACGATGGCGGTGCCTGCGGCTCCGATGCCTGTCCAGACGGCGTAGCCCGTGCCCACGGGGATGGTTTTCAGCGCCTGCGCCAGCAGTAGGAAGCTGGCGATCATGGTCAGCACGGTGGCGACGCTGGGGCCGGGCCGGGTGAAGCCAGCAGAATACTTCAATCCGATGGCCCAGCCGATCTCCAATACTCCGGCGAGGATGAGATAGACCCACGCCATGGCAGATCAGGGCTCGCGCTGCTGCTGGGACGGCGCACCGAGGGACTTCCGCGCTTCCGTAGCGTAGGTGTCCGGTGTGGCATGCTGGGCATGCTCGCGGGCACCTTCGAACCAAGTGCGTGTGGTCGGCGTGTGACCACGGGCGACAGCCAACAGCGTGTCCATGGTGATGGGCACGGAGTGGCCGCTGTGGATGGCGGCGGAGAGGGTCATCTCGGCAGCACGATCAAAGACATACTTCAAGTCTGCGCCAGAGAAGCCGACGGTGGCCTCGACGAGCGCGGGCGCATCGAGATTGGAGATGGGCTTGTCCTTCGCCAAAAGGGAGATGATCTGCTCTCGAGCGGGCTCGTCCGGCGGCGGCACGAGGATGGCCTGGTCAAAACGGCCGGGACGGCGGATGGCGGGGTCGAGCGCCCAGGGCTGATTGGTGGCACCGATGATGAGGACACGCTGGTTTTCACCTCTCATGCCGTCCATCTCGTGGAGGAACTGGTTCACCAGATTGCGGAGCTGGCTTTCCCGCACATTCCGTCGGTCCTGGGCCAGGGAGTCGAGGTCATCAAAGATGAGCACGCAGGGAGCATTCGCGCGCGCCGTCTCGAAGATCTGATGGAGGTTCCGCTCAGTGCTGCCGAAGTAGGGGTCAAAGATCTCGTGGAGGCCGACGGAGAGGTAATTGCACGGCACCTCGCCCGCGACAGCGCGGAGCATGAGCGTCTTGCCACAGCCAGGAGGGCCATAGATGAGAATGCCGCCGCCGGTGCGCTTGCCGTAGGCTTTGTAGAGATCAGGGAACTGAAGCGGATAGATGATCTTCAGGCGGATCTCCTCCTTCAGCTCCTCCATGCCGCCGACATCGGCGAAGGTGACGCCGAAGCGTCCTGGGTCGCCAGGGGCATAAAAGGTCTCGGGCCGCCAGTCGTAGGGTGGATCATCGAGCAGATCGTCCGGGAACTCGGCGGTGGTGTCGCCTTCCTCTGCACCATCGGGGGAGGCAGGCTCCTGGGCGGGAATCGGGGAGGTGCGGCGGGCATCGCGCACGGTCTGGCCCAGCTCGCGTTCGAGCGCTGGGTCACTGAGGGTGCCGTCGATCTGCGCGGCGCTTTGAAAGTGCTCGATGGCCTTAGGGCGGTCGCCTTCGGCCAGATGCACGCGGCTGAGCAGCAGGTGGGCCTGCGCGTCCGTCGGATTTTGCTGAAGCACACGCTCTGCACGCACGGCGGCACCGGAGTTTTCACCTTCCAGGAAAAGCACCCGAGCCACGCCGAGCTGCGCATCGCTATGATCCGGCTCCAGGGTCAGCACGCGCTCAAAGCTATCCCGCGCATCCTCCAGATGGAGCTGCTCCAGGCACGTATGGCCGAAGAGTAGCAGGAGGGATACGTTGTCCGGCGACTGCTCGAGTGCGTCGCGAATGGCCTGGAGGGATGACATGCCGTGCATTCTGGTGTCTGGGGCAGGCGCCACAGGGCAGCCTTCAGTGGGGAAGTAACCGGTGCCACGCCTCACCGCCACAGATTTCTTTGGCGTTTGCCGCCTGCCGCGATTGAATGAAGCCACGCGTCGCAATGTCGTAAGCGCGCCCATTTCCCCCATGAACCGCCGCCACTTGCTCGCCTTCGCCTTCGCCGCCACCTGTGCTCCCGCCCTGCGTGCCGAGGACCCACCGAATCTCACCGCCGAGCAGGTGCTCGTCCTCGTCCGCCGCAGCTACGCCCTGCAAAATCACCGCATGAACGGCGAACTCCGGGACAGCAACACAGGCAAAGTTGAGCCTCTGGAGCTGACTCTCACCGGCAATGTGATGCGCTTCCGCTTCAAAAATCCCCCGCCCGAGATCGTCCATCTCGACCTCACCACCACGCCCGCCACCCTCTGGCAGGTCAAGGCTGGCGGCAGCGCCCCCGTCCCGCTCACGAATGCCGCCGACCCCGTGCGCGGCATGGATTTTAATTATGAGGACCTCTCCCTGCGCTTCACCTACTGGAAAACTGTGAAGATGCTGGACGCCGACGCCCGGCTCGGCGCTGCCCGCGTGAAGTGCTGGCTCATCCGCGTCACCGCACCGGATCAAAAAGGCCCGTATTACACCGTCGATCTCTGGGTGGAGAAGGCCAGCGGCGGCGTCGCCAAGATGGAGGCCTACAATGTGCTCAGCAAGATGGTGAAACGCTTCCAGGTCACCAAGATCCAGAAGGCGGATGGAGCCACCGTGCTCAAGGAGATGCGCATCGAGTCCTTCAACATCCTCAACGGTGAACCCCAAGGCCGCACCTACCTCACCCTCGACGCGCCGCAGAAGCAGTAGAGCGTCCGAGGCACCTCCCAGCCGTCTTTTGGTGGCCTCTATCAGGGTATTCCCTCTACTTTTCTGATAGCAACCCCGCCTTTTGTGCGATCTCTGCGCCCCGTTTTTCCCATGCGCAGCCTCATTCTCTCCCTGCTTCTTGCTCCCTGCTCCCTGCTGACCGCCGCCGAGCCCCTCAAAGCCCTCCTCATCACTGGTGGCTGCTGCCATGACTACGCGAAGCAGCACGAGGTCATCGCCAAAGGCATCCAGGCCCGAGCCAACGTGCAGGTGGATGTCATCTGGACCGACGACAAGTCCACCAACCCGCCGCTGCCGGTCTATGACAAGGTGGATTGGGCGAAGGGCTACGACATCATCATTCACGACGAGTGCGCGGCGAGCATGAACAACAAGGAGACGCTCACGCGCATCCTCGACGCTCACAAAACGATCCCGAGCATCCAGCTTCACTGCGCCATGCACAGCTTCCGCACGGGCGAGGATCGCTGGTTCAAGCGCCTCGGCCTGCAATCGAACTCGCACGGCCCGCAGGAGCCCATTGCGATCACGTTTGTCGATAAAGAGCACCCGATCACCAAGACGCTCGCCGACTGGACCACGATCAAAGAAGAGCTCTACAACAACGCGAACCTCTTCGACGCCCATCCGCTCGCCATGGGCAAGCAGACCGTCAAAAACAAGGATGGCACGACGAAGGACGTGGAATACATCGTGGCTTGGACGAACGAAAAAGCCGGTGCCCGCAGCTTCAGCACCACCATCGGGCACAACACGGAGACCGTCGCCGATGCTCGCTACCTCGATCTGATCACGCGTGGCCTGCTTTGGGCCTGTGACAAGCTCACGCCGGATTTCCTCACGCCGTTCCAAGGGCAGAACAAGGTGACGTTTGTCCCTGCGAAGCCGGTCGAGGCTCCGAAGCCGCCGCCAGTGCCGAAAGACGCCACGGGCATCCAAGCGACCGCGAGCAGCGAGGAGAAGGGCAAGAACAACTTCGCCTGGTGTGCCGTGGACAATGACGAAAGCACTCGCTGGTGCGCCAGCGGGCCCGATTATCCGCAGTGGTTGCAGCTCGAGCTGGAGAAGCCGCAGACGCTCACCGGCATCGAGACCTCCTGGGAAAACAACGGCGTGTATCACTTCAAAGTCGAAGGCAGCACCGATGGCAAAACGTGGACCACGCTCGTCGATGGCAGCACTAATGAAAAGAACGCGCCTTACTCAAATGACTTCGCCAAGGCCGACGGCATCCGCTTTGTGAAGATTCATGCCCTCAGCAAAAAGAGCGGCGGCTGGGCCAGCATCCGCGAGGTGCGGCTCAAAGGCCCCGGCATCAAAGCCATCACGCCGAAGCTGAGCGCCGAGCAGAAGAAAGAATACAACCAGGCCACCGATCCCCGCAAAGACGGCGGCAACGTCGTGCCGAAGATCGTGAAACTCACGCCGGAGGAGGAAGCTGCCATCTTGGCCGACGTGAAGGTCGCTGAAGGATTCGACGTAACGCTCTTCGCCAACAGCACCGCGGCGAATTACCCGGTTTTCCTGGCCGCCGAGCCAGATGGCACGCTTTACGTTTCCTCCGACGGAAACGGCTCCGTGGAGCGCAAACCCAACCGTGGCCGCATCATCCGCCTGCGCGATCTCGATGGCGATGGTCGTGCGGATGAAACGAAGGTCTTCTGCGAGGTGGACAGTCCGCGCGGCCTCGTCTGGGACCATGACCGCCTCTACCTCGTGCATCCGCCGCACCTCAGCGAGTTCATCGATGCCGATCACGATGGCGTCGCCGAGAAACAAAACATCCTCGTCAATGGCATCGCCTACGGCTTCAAAGACCGCCCCGCCGATCACACCACGAACGGCCTCAGCCTCGGCATCGACGGCTGGCTTTACATCGCGGGCGGCGATTTCGGCTTCCTGAAGGCCACTGGCACGGATGGCAAGACGCTGCAGCATCGCGGCGGCGGCGTCATCCGCGTGCGGCCCGACGGCACCGGTCTCGAAATCTACTCCACCGGCACGCGCAACATCCTGGAGGTCGCCATCAGCCCGCTGATGGACATGTTCGCCCGCGACAACACGAACGACGGCGGCGGCTGGAACGTGCGCTTCCACCATTTCACCGGCCTCGACGACCACGGCTACCCGCGACTCTACAAAAACTTCAATGATGAGGCCATCCAGCCCCTCGCCGACTACGGCGGCGGCAGCGGCACCGGCGCGGTTTACATCGACGAGCCTGGCTTCGGCACCTGGAACAACGCCCCCTTCACCTGCGACTGGGGCAGCGGTGCTCTCTGGCATCATCAGGTGAAGCCCAAAGGCGCTACCTTTGAAGAAACCCGCAAGCCCGAGCCCTTCATCAAAATGACCCGCCCCACCGACGCCGATGTCGATGGCCTAAGCCACGTCTATTGCGCCAGTTGGAAAGGTGCCACCTTCGGCTGGGCCGGCCCCGATGTCGGTTACATCGTGCAAGTGAAGCCGAAGGGCTTCAAAGCGGAACCGCTGCCGAATTTTGCGAAGGCGAAGGATGAGGTGTTGGTGAAGGCGCTGGAGTCAGCGAGCAATCGTCGGAGGATGGAGGCGCAGCGGGAGCTGGTGAGGAGAAATTTCTCTGAGCCTCGTGAAAAGCTGCTCACGGAGCAATTGCAGAATCCGGATGTCACGACTGCATTCACCGCCGGTCTTGCGATTGCGCTCGAGCGAGCTGGCGATCAGCGCCTGCAAGTTGGGGAGATCAAAGATGCTCGGACTCTGAAGTTGCTCACCTTGCTGCAACGCTTCGCCACACCCGCTGGGCGACCTTCCACAGGCATCAATTTCTCCACGCCAGATTGGATCACCAATCGTCCCAACTGGTGGACGGATGAAGAATTTCTGCTGGCCAAAGCAAACCTATGGACTGCCAAGAGCCTTGCTGACGAGAAAACTTATGTTCGTCTCGCTTTTGAGCATGCAGACCCGCTGGTGAGGCATGTGGCAATCCACGCGATTGCCAAGATTGGCGAAAGTTCCGTCGCTTTTGAATTGGTAGACTCAAACAAGCAGTCCGCTTTGAACTCCGCCCTTCGAGCTCTTGCAATGATGCACCAGCCCGAAGTCGTCACCGGCCTCATCGAGCGCCTGGGCAAAGCCACCGATCCCGCGTTGCGCCAGGGCATGCTCGCCGCGCTGTGCCGACTGCATTTCAAGGAAGGCGAGTGGAAGGGCGATTCGTGGGGCACGCGGCCGGACACTCGGGGGCCGTATTACCAGCCGGAAGGTTGGAGTGAGACCGACAAGATTTACGTCGCCCTACGCGATGCTTTGGCCAATGCATCGCCGGAAGAAGCGACCTTTCTTGTGAAGGAGATGAGCCGGAACCGCATCCGCTCCGATGACTCACTCAAGCGCATACTCGAACTCGCGAAGCAGGACCCGAAGGTCATCCCAGATGCCGTGGCGCAGATCGCCATGGCGGATGAGGTGCCTGCGGAGGCCGTACCGCTGCTCGTCGGACTCGTCCGACAGGTCGGACCCGTCGGACCTGCTACGCTAGCACAGGCGATCACCGCTTTGTCGAAAACGGACAGCGCCGACGGCGTCTCCGCCACGCTCGCTGCGCTAGAGCCGCTCAAGAAGCTCCCCGACTCCTGGAAAGACTACGATGCCGCTTTTGCCGCCTTTTTGAACGCCCCGAAGCTCGAAAACCACCACCAGCTCGTCGAGCAGATCGCCGAGAAGGCCGAGTGGCCAGTGTCGATGTATGCCAACGCCGCCTTGCTGAACCTCGCGAACCGCAAGACGGGCAGCCCCGAGTCCATCCAGCTCACGCAGAAGGCGCTCGACAAAGGCTGGGCCGATCCGAAGCACCGCAAGCTCATCATCGACGCCATCAGCGCGTCCAAGCACATGCCCAGCGCCGCCAAAGTGCTCGCCGCGCTCGATGATCCCGATGCCGAGGTCAAAGGCGCCGCCGAACGCGCCGCCAAAGCCATGCGCCTTCAGAAGATCGAGGACAAAACGCCCAAGCTCATGACCTTGAAGCCCGAGGAAACCCTCGCCGCCGTTTTGAAGGAAAAGGGCGACATCTCCCTCGGCGAGCAAATCTTCACCAAAGCCACCTGCGTGGCCTGCCACACCGTGAAGGAGACCGAAGCCCAAAAAGGCCCCTACCTCGGCAACATCGCCCAAACCTACAAGCGCCCCGATCTCGCCCAAAACATCCTGGACCCGAACAAAACCATCGCCCAAGGCTTCGCCAGCGAGATGATCACGATGAAGGACGGCACCCAGCAGATGGGCTTCATAACGCTGGAAGGCGCGAACGAAGTCAAGCTCCGCAACATCGCCTCCCAGGAGTTCACCTTCAAAACCGCCGACATCAAAGAGCGCCAGAAGCTCCCCATGAGCATGATGCCACCCGGCCTGATGATGAACTTCACCGTGAAGGAGTTCGCGAGCTTGCTCGATTACCTGGAGTCGCTGGTGAAGAAGTAACGGAGCTCTCCCATTCCAGAGGTGCCTGAATCGAGAGAGGTCGGAAATCCCGAGCGCTGGATTCAGGCAAACCAGCGGGAAGATCACTCGCCGCGCAAGTCGTAGCAGATCACGCGCATGTTCGTCTTCCGATCCAGGCTTTCTGTCTGCTGACGCACATAGATCAGGCCGTGGCTGAGAGATGGCAGGCTCCAGGTGTTCAGGGCGTAGAAGAGCTGAGTGCGCTGCATCTCCTCACAGCCTTGCGGCGTGAGCTTGAGCCAGTGCAGGCTGCCGACCTCACCCAGGCAGAGCACCGCCCCATCGGCTTTCAGCAAGGTCGCGCGCAGGATGCTCAGTCCCACTGGGCGACTCCGGCCCAGGAGGGTGCCGAGCCCGGCATCTTCCCATTCGAGGTTCTTGGTCCACACTTCCACACCGGTGTCGGCATTCACGCAGACGAGACGGGAGTTGTTCTCGCGCTCTCCATCAATGGCGTAGAGGTGGCCGTCCTGGAAGATCGGATTCATCCAGTGGCAGGCGATCTTCGCGCTGTGCCAGACTTCTTTGGCTTTGAAGCCGGCGTCATACTCCACCATCACGCCGCCGTGCGGACGATTCTTTGGATAGACCGTGCTGATGAAGACGCGATTCTTCTCCGGGATCACCACCGGGCTGCTGCCCGTGGACTGGATGTACTCCTCATCCCGCCAGGGGAAGCGGTCATGCAGCGTCCCGCTCACCGGATCGATGCAGAGCAGGCCGCCGATGGCCGGGTCACTCTCGCCGCCAGCGTAGATCAGCACCTTGCTTTGACCATGCAGCTTTGCCAGAACAGGCGACGCATAGCTCGCGCCCCATTCGTCCTCGACCGTCCACTTCACTTCACCGGTTTTGAGATCAAAGGCGGCCACGCTCACGCCCTTCGTCGCCAGCTTGCGCGCCCGCTCGTTGCGATCTTCGAAGCCATCAAATGCCTCCGCCTTGCCCCCCACATTCACGATCACCTTCCCATCCACCACGAGCGGGGATGATCCCGCGCCGAAGAAGTCCTGTGGCACATGGTATTCCTTGCGCAGATCATGCTTCCACAGCTCCGCACCGGTCTTCAAATCAAAGGCGTGGAGCATCGAAGTCACCCCCAGCGTCAGCACCACCCCATCGGCGATCACCGGACTGCTGCGCGGGCCATTGCTGAAGCCGTAGCGATCCTGATATTCGATGCCGTAGTCTTTGATCCAGAAGCGCCGCCCCGTCTCGCGATGCAGACACTCCACCGTCTCCTTCTTATCCAGAGCATGGAAGATGACGCAGAAGTCGCCACTGATCGCAGGCGACGTGTAGCCCTCGCCCATCGCCACCTCCCACACGGGCTTGAGTCCACCCTCAGGGAAGATTTTCAGCAAAGGCGACTCCGGGCTGGAGCAGTCCTCATTCGGCCCCAGCACGCGCGGCCAGTCACTCGTCTTCGCTTTCGCTGCCAGAGGCTTCGGCGCGGCATGAAAGGTCAGGCGATCAAAGGCTTGCGGCTCTTCAGCAGAGAGGGCGGAAGCCAGGAGGGCGGTGAGTAGCAGGCGATGGACCATGAGGCCAGCATGTATGATCCGAGCCAGGAATGGCAACAACGGAAACACCCAGGAAGGAACATCCGCGTGCCCGGATCATCTCCGCCAGCAGGCTGAGGATCATGCCAACCGCCCAAGCTAAAAAATAATGTTGTCGGGAA
>NZ_JBILYB010000036.1:0-47182 GCF_044378005.1 Prosthecobacter sp. | reverse complement strand
ATGCCCCACGTCTGGCGGAACCCTGAAAGGGTTCCGCACCGGCTTCGCGCGCTGGACGACCTTCATCACAAGCAGGTGCGGAACCGCGTTGCGGTTCCCCTCTGACAACGCACTGCTGCCGCCCTTTTCCAGGGTAGCGGCTTCGCCGCAACCCTTCGCTATGATACGGAAGGCCCTTGGCCTTCTCAGGAAGCCTGAGGCCGCGCCAGCGCTCTCCCTCGCCTCGGCACAGCGTGACGAAACATCGACGGCTCCAATCCGGGGAGAGGGGATCACCGGCATCTTCTGTCCGGCGGCCACGATGCTTCTTCTCGCCCTGCTGATGAGTTTGGGCTCTGCCCAGGCGCAGGTGCCCTCCGAGGAGATGCTGAAGCAACTCCGCGAGCGTGTGCTGGAAGCTCGACCTCTCAAAGCTCAGCGCGCTGAGATCCCACAAGTGCGACTGAAGCTGGCCGGGCATCGACTCGAAATGAAAGTGGAGATCCATGCCAGTGAACTCGTGGCCGTGCCGTTGCCCGGCAAGCTGCCCGCTTGGAGCCCGGTGAGTGTCGGCGATGCCGTAACGATGCGTCATGAAGGTTATCTCTGGGTGCTCGCCACGCCCGGTGTGCAGACGGTGAAGGTCGCCGGTATCATCCCACCCGGCGCGGAGTGGCAGTGGAGCTTCCTTTTGAAACCACGACAGGTGCAGATCGACGCCGCAGGCTGGACAGTCACGGGCATGAAGCCGAATGGCGTGCCCGAGGATCAGGTCTTTTTTGTGGAGCAGAACCGCACCGCCAGTGCCGAGGCGGCTTATGATCAGAAGGACTTTTTCCCCGTCGTGCGCATCGAGCGTGAACTGGAGCTCGGCCTCATCTGGCAGGCCCGCACACGCGTGAAGCGACTCTCGCCCACGGGCAAAGCCATCTCACTCAGCGTGCCGCTGCTGGCAGGCGAGCGGGTGATGAGTGCAGGCATGAATGCCGACAAAGGTCGCATCGAGGTGCGCTTCGGTGCTGGAGAGGAAGAGGTGGGCTGGGAGAGCGAACTCGCGCCTGTGCCCGAACTAAGTTTGCTGGCCGAAGCAAGCGAGAGTTGGGTGGAGCACTGGACGCTCACCGCCTCGCCAGTCTGGAATGTTCATCACGATGGGCTGGCCCCAGTCTATGAAGCGCGGCAGACGCAGCTCGTGCCGACTTGGACCCCATGGCCCGGTGAAACGGTAAAGCTCACCGTCTCGCGTCCCGAAGCCGTGCAGGGAGCCACCACCACCGTGCATCGAGCCCGCCAAAACACCCGCCTCGGAGATCGCCAGCACAGCACAGAACTCACGCTCCAGGTGCAGGCCAGTTTGGGCGAGGACTTCCGCATCGACCTACCCGCCGATGCTGCCATCACCACCCTGCGCGTGCGCGGTCAGGAGCTGCCCGTGCGTCGTGAAGGCAGCGCGGTGATCATTCCCGTGCGGCCTGGAGATCAACAGATCGACTTGGAGTGGAAGACACCCAGCGCGCTTGCTTTCAAAATGCCCACCGATGCCATCACGCTGCCCGTCATGGCCTCCAACATCACCACCACCGTCGATATGCCCGCCTCCCGCTGGCTGCTGATGGCCA
Organism: Prosthecobacter sp.; assembly: GCF_044378005.1. Lineage (GTDB taxonomy): Bacteria > Verrucomicrobiota > Verrucomicrobiia > Verrucomicrobiales > Verrucomicrobiaceae > Prosthecobacter. Next base: position 45,584 of record NZ_JBILYB010000036.1, on the reverse strand, counting down.
GCGGACCGATGCGTGGCCCGGCGGTCAGGTTCTGGGGCCTCGCGCTCTCCGCCGCTCTGCTTGGTTGGCTACTGGCAAAGGTGAAGATCTCCCCGCTGCGGGGTCATGAGTGGGCGCTTCTGCTGCTCGGCTTTATGCAGTTGCCACTCTTCATCGGCGCGGCGGTGGTGCTGTGGTTCTTTGCCCTCGCTTGGCGTGGCTCCGCAGGCTCAGCGATCAAAGTGCCCGCGCTTTTCAACGTCCTTCAAATCCTCCTCGCCTTCGCCTCCGTGATCGCGCTGCTGTGCATGTTGGCCGTGGTGCATGAGGGACTGCTCGGAAAGCCCGAGATGTTCGTCACCGGCTACGGCTCCACCACAAGTCACCTGCAATGGTTCCAAGATCGCACCGCCGATGGCCTGCTGCCACGTCCAGTCGTGATCTCCGTTTCGATCTGGGTTTACCGCGCCCTGATGCTCGGCTGGGCACTCTGGCTGGCCGCCCGCGTTCTCCGCTGGCTGCCTTGGGGTGCGAAGCAGCTCAGTGCGGGAGGTTTGTGGAAAATGGGCGAGCCGAAGAAACCCGCAGCGCCTCCGCCTCTGCCGAAGAGTCCCGCCTGAGGCATCTACCTCACGTTACTAGCTTGGGTGCATTCGAACCCGAAGGGTTCACAGCCTGTAGCCGGTCAGTCGATCTCGTGTCAGCGAGATCGACCACCGGACCGCAGTGCGAATGATTCACCCGTGTGAAGGCATCCCGGCAGGGATGCAAGCCACGTCGCCGCATTCAAGAGCCCTCGATCATCACTGCTGCGCGACTCGTTCCACCTCACGCAAACAAATGCGTCAGCGGCTGCCCCTTATCGGCGACGGTAAATGGTCGCTTGCTCGGCGAGTAGATCACCTGATCCAACGGCAGGCCGAGGGCATAGCCGATGGTGGCATTGATGTCGGGCGGGGAGACCTTGCCATCCACGGGAGCGGCCCCGGCTTTGTCGGTGGAGCCCCATTTCATACCGCCTTTGATGCCGCCGCCAATGAGCACGGAACTAAAGACGGGGTAATGATCGCGACCCTGGTTCTGATTGATCTTCGGCGTGCGGCCGAACTCGGACGAGACGACGATCATGGTGCTGGCGAGCAGGCCACGGGCTTCGAGATCCTGCACGAACGCACTGACGGCGGTATCGAAGGTCTCGCAAAGGCGCGGTGTGTTGATGAAGTTCGCTGTGTGCGTGTCCCAGCTTCCGAAGGCGACTTCGACGAAGCGCACGCCGTGCTCGACAAGGCGACGAGCGAGCAGGCAGCCCTGACCGAAGGTTTCCTTGCCATAGCTCTGGCGCACGGCTTCGGACTCCTTCGTGAGGTCAAAGGCCACAAGGTCATCGCTCTTCATGAGCTTCACGGCGTCGTCATACATGTCGCTGTAGGCCTTCACATTGCGCGTGTCCCACTCGGCCGTGAATTCGGCATCCAGCACGCCCGCGAGATCGCGACGCGTGGCGAAGCGCTCCTCGGTCACGCCTTTCGGGATGCGCACATTTTGCAGACCAGCCTCAGGATTGTTCACCATGAGCGGACCATGCTTCTTGGCAAAGAAGCCCGCGCCCGGATGGCGGCTGTCATTGCCGATATACACATAGGGCGGCAGCGCGGGATTGCCCGCGCCTTGATAAAAGCTCAGCCAAGCTCCCATGCCCGGATGCTTGATCGTGCTGCGCAGGCCGAAGCTCGTGTGCATGAAGTAGTTCGCCTGCTCATGCGCCGCGGTGTTCGTGGCCACGGCATTGAGCACGCAGGCGTGATGCATCTGTTTCGCCATCCGCGGCAGGTATTCGCTGACCTGCACGCCATCGGCGCTCGTCTTGATCGCCTTCGTCGGCCCAGAGACTTCTTTGTTTTCCGGCTTCGGATCCCAGGTGTCGAGATGGCTCTGACCACCGGTCATGTAGAGAAAGATCACATTGCGCGCCGTCGGAACCTGCTTGGCCGTAGCCGCCCCTTCACCCGCCGCAAAGGCCTTGCCGGAGAAGAGATGCTCACCCGCAGGCATCAGGCCGACACCAAGCATGGTCTTTGCCGTATTCGCCATGAAACGGCGACGATCGAGTTCGCAGCGGAGGAAGGGGGATGGATTGGTATTCATGGGAATGGGGGCGGTTGAATGGATAGCCGTTGACCCAGGGTCTTCAGCCTTGGCTCGCCGACAACCAACGCGTCCTCCGCAAGCCACATGTCGCACTGCCCCGCCTTTGCCAAACCGCACCCAACCAACGACAAGATCGGCACAAGTATCCAGATCGGCGTGAGAATGCGCGGAATGGATGCCAACCGTTGAGGATTCAGCCCTTCGTGATCGTTTCGTCCAAGTTCAGCAGGGCGGAGGTCACGGCCATCCATGCTTTTTCCTCACCGCCTGGCTTGACCTGCTGATCATATAGCGCACGCAGCACAGCGATCTCCCCGGCACGCGGCGGACGTGAGAGCGCGAGGCGCACGGCATGGGTGATCCGCGCCTCGACATCACTCGACGGGGCCTCTTTGACCAGCCGCTGGGCAAAGGCGCGCGCGGCTTCGACATAGACGGGGTCGTTCAGGAGGGTGAGTGCCTGGAGCGGTGTGTTGGAGCGGGAGCGCCTCACCACACAGGCGGTGCGGGCGCTGGCGTCGAAGTTCACGAAGCTGGGATACGGGGAGCCGCGCTTCAGCACGACGTAGAGGCCGCGGCGATACTGCTCGCTGCCGGGACTGACGACGTAGCTGTACTGCTGGCCGCCGACTTTGGCCCAGAGGCCATCGGGCTGCGGCGGGCGGATGGGGGCTCCGCCTTGCTTTAAATCAATCAGGCCCGCGATGGCGAGGGCGTTGTCGCGGATCATCTCGGCATCGAGGCGATGGCGTGGGCCACGCCAGAGGAGCTGGTTCTCGGGATCTTGTGCCGCACCTGCGCCGCCTGCGTTGCTGGTTTGGCGGTAGGTGCGGGAGGTGACGATGAGCTTCAAGACATGCTTCATGTCCCAGCCGCGCTCCATGAATTCCACGGCCAGCCAGTCGAGCAGCTCAGGATGCGTCGGTGGGATGCCTTTGATGCCGAAGTCCTCGACCGTGGCCACGATGCCGCGCCCGAAGATCTCCGCCCACCAGCGGTTCACGGTCACTCGTGCCGTCAGGGGATTGTCGCGACTCACCAGCCATTTTGCCAGGCCGAGGCGGTTCGGTGTGGCATCGGCTTTCGATTCGATGATCTCCGGCGTGCCGGGCTTCACGGGCTCGCCGTGATCAGTATAAACGCCGCGCTTGAAGATGGCCGTCATTCTGGGTTTGGGCAGCTCGCGCATGACCTCGGTGGTGGCGGGCTTCAGGTCGGCGAGCTGCTTTTTCAAGGAAGCGAGCTGGCGCTCCTGCTTGGTGAGCTTTGGGGAGGCAGCTTCAGGCTCATCAGTCTTGGGTAGAGAGGCAAGCACATCTCCCTGGAAAGCGGAGACGCGCAGCCGTCCGATCACTCGTCCGCCGCCATACTGCTGCACGAGTTTCAGCTTCAAACGTGAACCAGGTGAGCTGGCGAGAGGCTTTGCCAAAGTCAGCGCGGCCCAATGGCTCTGGCCAAAGCGTGGCATGATGGCCCAGCCGGTTTTTGGATCAGTGTCGGCGAGGCCAGCGACGGGGAAATTCGACTGCGAGAAGCTGGCATGAGCCGAACCAAAGGTGAGCTTCGTCTCTGATGCCTCTTTGGCAGAGGTCACCGAAGCTTCGAGATGCTGGAGCACGATGTTCGGCCTGCCTGCGACGCCACGACCTGGTCCTTTGCCGGGGAGGGAATCATCGCTCAATGCCTCGACCAGCAAGCCCGTGATGCTGCCGGCGGGCAGATCATACTCGATCTCATAGACATCTTTGTCGGGACCTTCGCCGATGAAGAGCAGGCTCTGATCTGGCTGAAGCTCCGTCTCCGCTCCGCTCTCGATGTCCACCGCCACGGGCTTCAGCGCGATGGAACCGGTCTCGGGCTTCTGCGCCAACGGGGCGGTCGCGCGACTCTTTTCCAGCGCGGCGATCTGCTGCTGCAACTGCTGCCTTTTCTCGGCCAGCGTCGCATCCGGTAGAGGCGCGGGGACGCCGTCAAACTTGATGCTGCCCGGTGTCTTCGGGTTCGCACGCTCGGCTTCCTTCACCGTGTTGTTAAAGTAGGCCAGCAGGCGGTAGTAGTCCTTCTGGGAGAAGGGATCGTATTTGTGGTTATGGCATTGGGCGCACTCCAGCGTGCTGCCGAGCCAGACAGCTCCGGTGGTGTTCACGCGGTCGATCACTTGATTGATGCGGCTTTCCTCGGGCTCGGTGCCCGCCTCCACATTTGTCGGCGTGCAGCGGTGGAAGCCGGTGGCGACGATCTGCTCCGGCGTGGCATTCGGCAGCAGATCACCGGCGACTTGCTCGATGGTGAATTGATCGAACTTCATGTTCGCATTTAGCGCATTGACCACCCAGTCGCGGAAGCCCCAGATCTCTCGCAGGTCATCGCGCTGAAAGCCGTGCGAGTCGGCGTAGCGCGCCACGTCCAGCCAGGGCCTGGCCCAGCGCACGCCGAACTCCTTCGAGGCGAGCAGTCGATCCGTCGCTGCCGACACGGCTTTGTCGGCATCTTGCGCGTGAGCTTTCACAAAGGTTTCCACCTCGGCGATAGCGGGCGGCAGTCCGGTGAGATCCAGCGAGAGCCGACGATACAGCACGGCAGGATCGGCCTCGGGCGAGTGCGGGATGTCCGCCTTCTCCAGTCGCGCGGCGATGAAGCGATCCACCGGATGCTTGGCCCACGCGGCCTCTTTGACCTCTGGCAAAGCTGGCCGCTGCGGTGGGATGTAGCTCCAGTGCCTGCCAGCCTGGATCGAGTCCGGCCACACGGCACCGCTCTCCATCCAGGTCTTCAAAGTGCGCACTTCCACCGCGCTCAGCGGTGTGCCGCGTTTGGGCATGGCTTCCTTGTCGGAGCGCGGGAGTGCGACACGGCGGAGGATCTCCGCGTGATCTGCTTTTTCAAAAGCGGCCCGCTCGTGCAGACGCATCTCGCCTTTGGCCACCTCGGCTCCGTGACACTCGAAGCAGGCACGCTGGAGCACGGGATAGACCTCTTTGGCGAAGTCCACCGGCGCTCCCATGAGCATGGGCGCGGAGAGAGACAGGCTGATGATGACGAAACGCATGGCCCGTGAACGCCCCGCCAGAGCGCCACCTTTCCTGAGGCATCACTTCCCTTCGACGACGATGGGCGTGGGCACGATCTCCGCCGCGATGCCGCGCAGGTGGAGATCGAAGAACTGCTTCACGCGCTCGTCGAGGATCGGGCTTCTGAAGCCGTGGCCACCGTTCGTCATCTCCTGGAGCAGGGAGGGGACACCCGCCTTCTGAAGCGCGGCATGGATCTCCTGCGCCTGCGCAAAGGGGACGAGCGGGTCCTTGGTGCCATGGGCGGTAAAAAAGGCCGCATCACCCTTCGAGACATGCGTCACGGGCGAGGCTTCTTTGGCGGCCGCCTCCTTCTCCGGCACGGGTCCGCCGAGCAGCAATGCTTCAGGGTAATCCCCGCCCTTTGTGCGATCCACCGTGCTCGGCTGCCGGACCATGGAGAGGAAGTTCTCGGGGCCGAAGAAGTTCATCACGCAGGTGACGCTGCTGTTCTGATCGAGGTGCTTGCCCAGCGTGCCTTCGAGCTCCTTCACATCGCCACTGGTGCCCAGGAAGGACACGAGATGCCCGCCAGCGGAGGTGCCCCAGACGCCGATCTTGCTGGCATCGAGATTGTATTCCTTCGCATGGGCTTTGATCCAGCGGATGGCGGCCTTGCAGTCGTGGATCTGCGCGGGCCACTGCGCTTCGTCCGTCAGGCGGTAGCCGATGCTGGCTCCAGCGTATTCGCCACTCTCGACAAAACGGCCCACATTGCCGATGCCGCCGTTCTTGTCCCCCCCCGCCAGCCGCCGCCGTGGATGAAGACGATCACCGGCAGTGGTTGGTCACCCTTGCGCGACTTCGGCAGGAAGAGGTCGAGCTTCTGGCGTGGATTGTCCGTCTCGGCGTAGGGCAGATCGCGCAGGGCCTCGACACCGGGAGGCAGCGGGCGGGTTTGAGCACCTTTCTTCGCCTGCTGCTGGCTGCGATTCACCACCGCCAGATGTTCTTCCTTGGAGATGCTGCCGTCATTGTTCGTATCAGCGCGGGCGAAGCCTTCGCGGAAGCGCTCGGGCAACTCCGTGCGGCTGAGTTTGCCATCCTTGTCCACGTCCATCACCTCGAACTGACGCAGGCTACGATTGACGGCAGGAGGCGCTGTTTGCTGCGCTGGGGCAGAGGCGAAAGGCAGACCGAGGGCGAGAAGGAGGAGGCGTTTGTTCATGGTGCGCGCCCTGAAACCTGACATGGCAGGGGAAAGTTGCATCTCCTGATGATGCAGCGAGCTGGCATCCCGCCGTCCCCGTGTCTCTGTGTCGCCCCTGCCCCGCCGGGCGACTCCTGGAGATGGAGCCTCGGCGAAGGTCCCCTCCATGGGCAGATCACCCCATGGTGGATTTCAGCATACCCGCTCCAGTGAGCGGTGATGAATATCCCCCGCTCCAACCCAGACTGTGTCGCCCTCAGTCTGCCCCTGATGAATAGAGCTCCGCTTTTCCAACGAGCTTCCCTCCTGCTCCTGGCTGCCGCCACGCTGCTCCTGCCCCTGAATGCCCGGGCGGTCCCCATCGACACGATCAAACCCACCCTGGTCAACACGACCCCCAGTGCCGCGACGACCTCGATTCAAGGCAGCCCGGGAGGCACGTACCAAGTGACCGGCAAGGCCAAGGACAACATCGGCGTGGCCCGTGTGGATGTCTCTCTCAACGGTGGCGCTCCCGCGTCCGCCACTCTGACCACTCCCGGAGCGCTCAGCACGACCTTTGCCTTCGCCCTGCACCCACTCGGAGGCTACAACACCCTCCGCGTGCAGTCCTTTGATGCGGCGGGCAATGCCTCCCTCCTCATCACGCGCAACTTCACCTATGTGGTGAAGGTGGCTTTGACCGTGAACATCTCCGGTCCCGGCACCGTCACTGGCAAGCTGGCTGGCGCGGCTTATCAGGTCGGCAAGAGCTACGTCCTCACCGGCGTGCCCACCGGCCCCGGCGCGACGAATATCTTCAACGGCTGGACGGGCACGGGCCTCAGCACCCCTGCCACCGCCCTGCCGAGGCTCGCCTTCCTGTTCACCGACGCATGGCCCTGAATCCCGTCTTCAATGTGTCATTCATGGTAAATCCATTCACACCCGCCGTGGTCGGCAACTTCAACGGTCTCATCAAGGCCAGTGCCCAGCCCGCGAGCAATGAGAACACCGGCTTCATCCACCTGCTGGTGGCCACCACCGGCGGCTTCACCGGCACCTTCAAAATCGACCGCCTGACCCTCCCGCTCGCGGGGAGGTTTGACAACAGCGGCCATGCCGTCTTTGGCACCTCGCTCGCCAGCACCGTCACCGTCGCCCGGGCCGGGAAGTCTAGCCTGATCCTCAGTGCCGTGACGCTCGATCTCGCCCCCAACGGCACGCATCAGATCACCGGATCGCTCGGTGCCCAGGGGCGCGATGCCGCGCTTCCCTGGTCCACCTTCGCAGCGGACCGCGCCGCCTTCAGCACCCTGCACCCCGTGCCGACCTCTTACACGGCGAACAAAGGATACTACACCGTGGTGATCCCCGCCAAGGCCCAGGACAACGGACTCATCGCCGCCAATTACCCGCAGGGCGATGGCATCGGTGCGATCTCCGTGACGCCCGCTGGCCTGGTGACCTTCACCGGCAAGCTGGCTGACAACACCGCCGTCACCGCGAGCGCGCCCCTGAGTGCCGCACTCACCAGCCCTCTGTTCGCCCAGATTTACCTCTCGAAAGCCGGCTCCTTCGGCGGCCTCATCGCCCTTGATGACACCCAGCCTAGCCATGACCTCATCGGCACGGGCTTCCTCTGGTTCAAGCCCTACATGAGCGGCCAATACTACCCCTACGGCTGGCCTGAGGGCGTGAGCACGAGCCCGGTCGGTGCCAAGTACCGCGCCGTGCCCGGCACTGCTGTGCTGCCCGGACTGTCTGTCGTCGAACGCACCATCCACAATGCTTTGCTGACCTTTCGGCTCGGCGGGCTCACCTCCGAGGTGAAGAAGCCGCTGCATATCTCCCCGCTGAACGCGGTGACCCGCTTCGGCATTCCGGCGGATGCCAGCTACTCGATGACCCTCACCGCCGCCACGGGCAAGTTTGCCGGCACCTTCACCCACACGGACGGCAGCAAGCCCGCCTACAGTGGCGTGATTTTGCAGAAAGGCACCCTCTCCGGCGGCTACGGCTACTTCCTCGCACCGACCCTGAAGGTGATCGGCGGAGGCCTCTCCGGCCACGTCAGCCTGAAGCCCTCCGTAGGTCCAGCCCCGGTGAATCTCCGCTCGGCGGGCAGCTTTGTCATCCTAACGAAAACAGGTGTCACCAATGTGCCCACCTCCGCCATCACGGGTGACGTCGGCGCCAGCCCCATCACCGGAGCCGCGATCGGCCTGGAGTGCGCGGAGGTCACCGGAACCATCTACACCGTGGATGCCGCCGGTCCTGCCTGCCGTATCGAAGATCCTGTGAAGCTGACCACCGCCATCGGCGACATGCAGCTCGCCTACAACGACGCCTCTGAGCGCACGCTGCCAGACTACACCGAACTCGGAGCGGGCGACATCAGCGGCATGACGCTGACCCCGGGCCTCTATAAATGGAGCAGCTCCGTGGGCATCACCACGGGAGTGACCCTCACCGGCGGCTCGGAGGACGTGTGGATCTTCCAGGTCGCCGCCGATCTCAACGTGGAGAGCGGTGCCATCATGACGCTGGCCGGTGGAGCGCAGGCGAAGAATATCTTCTGGCAGGTGGCAGGCCAGGCCACACTGAAGACGTCGGCCCAGTTCAAAGGCATCATCCTTTGCCAGACCCTGATCGCCATGCAGACGGGCGCGAAGCTCAATGGCCGGGCCATGGCCCAGACCGCCGTGACCCTGGAGCAGAACACCGTCACCCAGCCGTAAGCGAAGTTAGTCAGCCTGGAAGCAGGAACAGCGCATCAAGGGACCTCCCCTTGATGCGCTTTTTTATAGCTGGGGCTGATACCCGCCAGCACGCCTCTTCACCTGCCAGCCTGTTGGTAGGGTTTGACCCTATTGGTAGCGGGCAGTGGGAAGCCGGAGTGTACAAGCGTCAATCTCAATCCCACCTCATCACCTATCTAACAGCATGAACACACCCGACCCACGAATTGCAGTCACCTTTGGAATACGATACTCATTATGGCGGGCGGGCAGTTGGGGACTGGGACTCATAGTTGGGGGCATGCTACTGGCAGCGCCAGTGCAGGCCCAGACACTGGGGGCGGCAGGGACGTTCTCGGTACTGGGGGGCTCCACGGTGACCAACACGGGGGCGACGATCCTCATCGGTGACCTGGGAGTGAATCCGGGATCAGCGATCGTCGGCTTCCCACCAGGGAGTGTGACCGGGACATCTACACGGGAGCAGATGCGCCAGGGATCGCGGCTCATGCGGCCACGGTGACAGCCTACAATGTCATCGCGGGACTGCCGGTGGGTACGAACCTGACGGGCCAGGACCTGGGCGGCATGACGCTAACGCCGGGGGTGTACACCTTCAACTCCTCCGCCCAACTGACGGGCAACCTGTTCCTCGACCCGCAGGGGAATCCCAACGCGGCCTTCCATTTCCAGATCGGCAGCACGCTGACCACGTCGGATTTCTCGGCGCTCACTGTCATCGGGGGGCTGCAACTGCCGAATGTCTTCTGGCAGGTGGGCAGCTCGGCCACGCTGGGGATCGGCTCGGCCTTTGGCGGCAACATTCTGGCGCAGACCAGCATCACCATGACCACTGGCTCCGGCCTCTCGAACGGTAGGGCGCTGGCGATTGATGGCGCTGTGACCTTGGACACCAGCAACATCAACAATGGCGGGCTGGCTATCCCACCCGTCGGAGGCCCCACCGGCACCTACTGGAAGGGCGGCATCGACAACAAGTGGTCGCTGATGAACTGGTCCCCGGACATCACCGGCGCGGTGAACCAGAACATCCCGGTGGCGGGGGCGAATGTGATCTTCTCCGTGACAGGCGTGGCTCCGGCCAATCAGAACACGCTGCTGGACCAGAACCAGAGCATCGACAGCCTGACGATCAATGACAGCGCGGCCGTGAGCATCTCCGGGCCGAACACCCTGACGATTTCTGGTTCGGGACTGGTGACGGGCATCCGGGTCAACAATGGCGCGGGATTGGTCACCATCGGCAGCAGCCTGGTCCTGGGTGGCACCTCCCAGACGATCAGCGTGAGCAACAGCGCAGGCATGGTGATCAGCGGCGTGGTCGGCGGCACCATCGGCCTGACGAAGGACGGGCTGAAACAGCTCACCCTGACGGGAGAGAACCTTTACACCGGCCCAACGAACATCAATGCAGGCACTCTGCAGGTGGGCAATGGCCTCACGGGTTCCATTCAGCCCAGCTCACTGATCACGGTGGCCCCAGGAGCCAATTTGCTCATCAGTCTGGTGAACGGCGGCGTGTGGAGTAATGCGGTGGTGAACAACGGCCAGGTCAGTTGGATCGCCCCAGGGAGCAACACCCAGGCACCAGGGAGCGTGATCAGTGGCGCAGGCAGCATGGTGATCACCAGCCCCGGCACCACTCTGCTGCGCGGCATGAACACCTTCAGTGGCGGGACCACGATCGACACGCCCGGCACGGTCCTCGTGGGCAATCCCTCCGGCAGTAACTCCACCGCCTTTGGCACCGGCACGCTGGACATCCAGCAGGGCATCGTGGACACGCAGGCAGCGCAGATCCTGAGGATCATGACCGGCGGTTATGTGCAGAGCGGGGGGGAGATCCGCATGCACTTGCAGGGCTCCACTCCGGGCACCTACACGCAGTTCGATGTCACGGGGACCACCACCCTGACGGGCGGCACGGTGTTCGTGTATGATGACAGTGGCGTCTATGTGCCCAGCGGGATAGCGATTGGCAATCCAACCGGTGACATGCAGACGATCATCCAGGCCACGGGCCTCAGGACCGGCCAGTTCCCCTCCAATGCCCCCTTCTCCAGGTTCTTCAATGCACGGTTCAACCAAAACTTTCTCTATCACCAGGGCGACACGCTGCTTTACCCGACCATCACCTACGACACCACCAACACCTACATCACCTGGGTCCAGGACTCCTATGCTTCGGTGCCCGGCCTGACGCCCAACCAAATCGCCACCGCTGGCGGCCTGGATGGCTTCCAATTCCTGAATCAAGGCAATGACGCCATCACTTACCTCAACGGCCAGCCAATCGCCCGGCTGCCAGGCCTCTATGACCTGATCGCACCGGATGAGCTGACCGCCATCTTCCAGATGGGCTTCCATGCGGCTGAGATCCAGGCGACCAGTCTCCAACAGCACCTCCAGCAGGTGCGTGACAGCGCCCGCCGCAACAGCAGTGACAGATCGGAGCCCGCGACCTCGGGCCCGACAAGCTGCAGTGGCAAGGGCGTGGTGGAGACCGCTCCCGCCCCCACCGAGACCTATGAGAGACGCTGGAACTTCTTCATGGAAGGCCTGGGCGGCGGCGCCAATGTGAGCACCACCTACAATGCGAGTGGCTATGACTTCAACACCATCGGTGCCATGATGGGCGCAGACTACCTGGTGAACGACCACTTCGCCTTTGGCGTCATGGGTGGTTATACCAGCACGAACGCCGGCCTCATCAATGGAGGCAGCATTGAGGCCGACAGCTTCCGTGGCGCGCTTTTTGCCACCGTGTTTGGCGGCGGCTTCTACCTCGATGGGCAGACCGGCCTGGCCTACAACTCCTACGACACCGATCGCGCCGCCCTGCTGGGCCGCGCCACCGGCAGCACGGATGGCCTGGAGTTCAGCTCCCTGATCAACGGCGGCTACGACCACCACATCGGCGACCTCACCCTGGGGATCTTCTCTTCCCTCGCCTACACACGCGTGAACTTTGACGGCTTTACGGAAACGGGATCACTCACGCCCCTGCGCTACCCCGATCAGAGTCAGGAGTCTCTGCGGTCGAACCTCGGTGTCAGGATCAGTTACTCGCAGCCCATCGGCCGCATGAGACTCACCCCACAAGCGCGCATTTCCTGGCAGCATGAGTTCCTCGACAGCACGCAGGGTATCGACTCCAGCTTCGCCGCTGGTCCCGGCCCGGTCTTCACCGTCCATGGACCTGAGATGGGTCGCGACAGTCTCCGCCTGCACGCCGGTCTGCACCTCCAGATCACGCCCGCTGTCGGTGCCTACATTTTCTATGGCAACCAGTTCGGACGCACGAACTACAACTCACACAACCTGACGTTAGGTGTAAACATCAGCTTCTAGCCTGCCTATTGCCGAAAACGAGATGGCGGCGTGTGCGGCGAGGAGTGACTGACCTCGCAGAACACACCCCGCCATCGTCCTGTCTGAGCGGTCCCTAAACCAGCGGGCTACTCCTTGAGCTTCGAGATCAGATACTCGTTCGTGGTCTTGGCCTTCACGTCAGTCACGCCGGGATAGAATAGCTCCGCGGTGACGCCATTGGCCTTGCAATGCTCCTGAAGCTTCACGCCGAAATTGGCGGTGTGGGTGGGGTCCTTTTGCTCCTGGCCGAGGGCCGGGGGCGCGCTGAAGTAAAGATAGACCGGCGGGTCATCCGAGGAAACGAGGGCGTAGGGCGAGTACTCGGCGATCCATGGCAGGATCTTTTCCCGCGCGGCCAGGAAGGCCTCGAAGGTGGGGCGCTCCTTGCCGGGAAGGAAGGCATGGCCACCGTACTTGCTGTTCGGCGTCCATTCTTTCATCTGCTGGGGATCAAGCGTGGTCTGTGCGCCATTCACGGCGGCGCAGTAGAGGCGGGTGGACTCGCGGGCGATGGGGTTTTCACTCTTCGGGTCGGCCATGTCAGGATGGAAGGCCAGCCAGAGGCTGCTGCAAGCCCCGGCGGAACCACCACTGGCTCCGATGCGTGTCTTGTCGATGTTCCACTCCGCCGCTCTGCTGCGCACGGTCTGCAAGGCGAGCGCGGCATCATGCAGCGGGGCCTTCACCGGCGGCAGCACTTCCTGCGCCTGGGAGATGTAGCGGTAATTGATGGAGACGACGGAGATGCCCTCCTTCAGGAACGGCTCGACAGCGATGCCCTTCTTGTCGCCACCCATCCAGCCGCCGCCATGGATGTAGAAGAGAAGCGGAGTTGGTTTGTCCGACTTTGCCTGCCAGAAGTCGAAGACGTTTCGCTCAGCGGGGCCGTAGCGCACATCGGCTGCGGTAGGTGTGGGGTTCTTTGGATAGATAGTGATCTTCTTTGGAGCCGCGGCTTTTTTGGCCGGGGCCTCCGCCTTCTTCGTTGGGGCATCTGCTGCAAAGGCCAGGCCCGTGAGCAGGAGGAGGGAAAGGGTGAGTTTCATGGGCCCATGTGTACGCAGGGCGAGCCCTCCATCTGGCTCGAATGCTGACAGAAATCCGCCCCTCAGGTGCAGCACGGGCAGGGCTGCACCCAGTGACCGGGGGAGACTTCCTTCAGCGTGAGGTCCATGCCCACGCTCTGCTCCCACTGCGGATGCCTCATGCGATGCCCGAAGGCACAGCCCGCAGGCGGGTTAATCGGCGAAGGCACATCGCCTTGCAGGAGCTGGCGTTTGCGACGCTTCGCTGGATCAGGCACGGGAATGGCATCGAGCAAGGCCTTGGTGTAGGCGTGGCGGGGGTGGTGATAAAGCTCCTCCGCTGGGGCGAGCTCGACGATCTTGCCGAGATACATCACGGCGACGCGGTCGCTCATGTGCTTCACGACACTGAGTCCGTGCGCGATGAAGAGGTAGCTCAGGCCCATCTCGCGCTGGAGATCGAGCAGGAGATTCAGCACCTGGCTTTGCACGGAGACATCGAGCGCGGAGACGGGCTCGTCACAGATGATGAGCTTCGGCTTCAAAGCGATGGCTCGCGCGATGCCGATGCGCTGCCGCTGGCCGCCGCTGAACTCGAAAGGGAACCGATCTGTCGCACTCGCGGACAGGCCGACCTTGTCGAGCAGGTCGAGCACCCACTTCCGGCGCTCTTCCTTGGTGCCCATCTTTTGCACGATGAAGGGCTCCTCCAAGATATCCCTCACCGTGTGGCGCGGGTTGAGCGACTCGGCGGGATCTTGGAAGATCATCTGCACATGTCGCCGCATGGGCCGCAGCGCGCCGATGCCCGCGTGAGTGATGTCCTGACCATCGAACTCGATCCTGCCGCTGGTGGGCTTCAGCAGACGCACGATGGCCTTGCCAAGTGTGGTCTTCCCACAGCCGGACTCGCCCACGAGGCCGAGGGTTTCACCTTCCCCAAGCGTGAAGCTCACACCATCGACCGCTTTGCACGAAGCAACAGAGCGCCGAAGCACACCGCCCCGAACGGGGAAGTGCTGCTGGAGGTTTTGGACGGTAAGGAGGCTCATGCGACGCAGATGGGGCAGTGCTCGACGAAATGGTTCGGTGCGATCTCGATGAAGGGCTGGCGGTTGGTCAGATGCGCTTGGCTGTGCTCACGCCCCGAGCGCTCGGCGAAGCGGCAGCCGGGCTTGAAGTCAGCGATGCCGGGGACATTGCCGGGGATGGCTTTCAGCAGCGTCTTAGGCTTGCTGTCGAGGCGCGGGATGCTTTCCAAAAGCCCCTGGGTGTAGGCATGGCGCGGCTTGGCGAAGAGATCGAAGACACTGGCCTGCTCAACGATGCGTCCAGCATACATGACGGCGACTTCATCGCACACTTCGGCGATGACGCCGAGGTCGTGGGTTATGAGGATGACGCTCATGCCCATCTCCTTTTGCAGGTCGGCGATGAGCTCCAGGATCTGCGCCTGCACGGTGACATCGAGCGCGGTAGTCGGCTCGTCGGCGATGAGGAGCTTAGGTTTGTTGATGAGCGCCATGGCGATCATCATTCGCTGTCTCATGCCGCCGCTGAGCTGATGCGGATACTCGTTGAGGCGCTGCTCCGGTGCAGGAATGCGCACCTTCTTCATCATGTCGATGCTGCGAGCGAGCACCTCGGCCTTGCTGCATTCGGTATGGAGCAGGATGGCCTCCGCGAGTTGTCTGCCGACAGTCTGCACGGGGTTCAGCGCGGTCATGGGCTCCTGGAAGATCATGGAGATGTCGTTGCCGCGAATCTTCTGCATCTCATCGAGCGGCAGCGTCACCAGATCACGTCCCTCAAAGCGGATGCTGCCGCCGAGGATTTTCCCGTGAGGCTGAGGCAGCAATCGTGTGATGGAGAAAGCCGTGACGCTCTTGCCGCAACCAGACTCACCGACAATGCCGAGCGTCTTGCCGCTAGGCACATCGAAGCTGATGCCATCAACGGCGGTCATGCGCCCCGCGTCCGTATCGAACGCCGTGACGAGATTTTCGACCTGGAGGATGGGGCTGCTCATTGCTTGGCTTTGTAGGCGTCGAAGACACGCAGGGTTTCACCAAAGTCACGCCCGGTGCGGATGGCTTCCTTCGTCTCACGTTTCACATCCTCGTCGATCCAGAACATGTGAGCATCCATCGGCTCGCGGCTTTTGCGCGCATTGCCCTTCTCAGGCCACTGCACCCAGCGCCAGGTCATGTAGCGGTAAAATGGCGACTCCCAGGCCGGGATGGTGCAGGCGCGGTCTTCGATCAGCTTGGCGAGCTGCCAGGAGAGACGCTGCACTTCTTCCTCGGTCTTCGCTTTGCGATGCTGATCAATGAGCGGATCGAGCGCGGGATCGGCGGTCTGCGTCATGTTGTTGGTGTCGGTGACGATCTCGCGCTTGCCGTCCTTGCCGATCTTGAAGGCGTTGGCGCTGTGGTAGTCGTCCCAGAAGCGCGGGTAAGGCGGCTGCGCGCCGAATCCGGCAAAGCCCATCTCGTGGTTCTTCTGGTCGAGCTTCTTGTACATCTGCGTGGAGTCGAGCCCTTCGACATTGATCTCCAATCCCGCCTTTTTGGCCTCTTCCTTCAAGCGCAGCATGATCGGCGTGATGGTGCCGGAGTTGAAGGTGGTGAGCGTGAAGGAAAGCTTTTTGCCCTCCGCATTTTGCAGGATGCCGTTCGGTCCGGCCTTGGTAAAGCCAGCCTTCGCGAAGTACTCGCGAGCTTTCACTGGATCGTAGGGCCGTGCGCGGAGATCGGGATTGGTGAACTTGCCGAAGCCTGACACCGTGCTGTTCATGCGGGTCTTGTCGCCACGGAAGTCCACATCAATCACCTTCTGAAAGTTCATCGCGTAGCTGATGCCGAGGCGCACGTCGAGGTTGTCGAGCAGCGGCTTGCTTTCGTTGATGCGGATGCCCCAGGTGACCTGTGGGTACTCATTGTAAAACATGTGCCGCTCGATGTAACCCTTGTAGATCTCGGGGACTTCCGCCTTGTCATACCAATAGCGCGGCAGGCCAGCGAGATAGTAGTCAAACTGGCCCTGACGGAACATCTCGAAGGCCTTGTCCTGACTGGCGATGATCTTGTATTCCAGGAAGTCGCAATTGAAGATGTAGCGGTAGTGCTTCAGATCACGCGCCCACCAGTCCTTCACTCGGCTAAGCGTGATGGAGCGTCCGCGCTTCATCAAAGCGGGGTCGATGACATAAGCCCCGGTCACCGGGCAGATGCGCCACTGATAGCGTGCTGGGAAATCCGGTCCGAGTTCACGGTAGAAGTGTCGCGGGCTGGGCGGAATCATCGCATACCAGACGGGGTCTGGCTTTGGCTCCGGAATCGTGATCGAGAAGGTGCGGTCATCGAACTTGGTGATCCCCGCATACTCCTTCGTGTACCAGTCATTGTACCAAGGATCCTTCAGGTGCGTGCTGGTCATGACGAAGAAGGTCATGAAGAAGTCCTCCACCTCGACAGGCTGTCCGTCAGAGTAGGTCAGCTTGTCCTGGAGGCGGAAATAGACGGTCTTACGATCTTCGGAGACGGCCCACTCCTTCGCCAAGCCGGGAATCCACACATCCTCATCGGGATGCCGCGTGATGAGGCTGATCTCGATGTTGTCATGATGCTCGCCTCGGAAGGTGTTGCTGGCATCAGGACCGACTTTGCGGAATGTCGGCGGGAAAGTGGGATGCCAGTCGTGGAAGGTACCGCCTTTCTTCGCACGCGGATCGCCGAACTCTGGCACATCGGCGGCGTTCTCCCATTTCAGACTCGCTGGAAGGTCGGCTGGCGTCTTCCACTGGAAGAAGTCCGGCTTCGACTTCCAGTAAGCCGTCACCTCCTCGGTGTTGTCGTACGGCGGGAAGCGGGTGTCGTCTGAGTCGGAACAAGAAACAAGCAGGACGGCACAGCTGATGAGAGCAGCTTTGCGAGCGAATGAAATCATGTGCCCAGTGCTCATCGGTAGGTCGTGAATTTCTTTGGATCAAAGGCTTCGCGTATGGCTTCACCCACGAAGGTGACGAGCACGAGCACGGTGGTCATCGCGACAAAGGCGCTGCTGACGATCCAGGGGTAATTGAAGTCTTCGGTGCCCTCGTGCAGCAGGCGGCCCCAGCTGGGTTCTTCCGGCGGCAGACCGAACCCGAGGTAATCCAACGCGGCCAGTGAGGTGATGATCGCCGAGACCTCAAAGGGCGCGAGCGTCACCAAGATGGCGATGCTGTTTGGCAGGATGTGTTTGAAGATGATGCGACCCGTGCTGGCACCGAGAAGCCGCGCGGAGGCGACATAATCACGCGCTTTTTCCTTCATGGCCGCCGTACGGATGTAGATCGTCGTGCCCATCCAACTGAACAGCGAGATGATGACCACCAGCAGGAACAGGTTCGGACTGACGATCGAGCTGACGATCATGACGATGAACAGAAACGGCAGCACCGACCAAATCTCGATCAACCTCATGCCAACGAGATCCAGCACGCCACCGAAGTAGCCGAGCAAACCACCCGCCGCGACACCGACGACGAAAACGAAAGTCACAAACAGGATCGAAGCGATGATCGCCTGCTGCCAGCCGCCGTAGAGGATGGCGAGCACATCTCCACCCATCGAAGTCGTGCCGAGGAAATGCCGATGCGCCCACGATGGCGGTGATGGCGGGTAAACCACCGTCAGCATAGTTTCAGAGGCTTGAGACTCCAGCGCCGCGGCTTTGCCTTCGGTGAAGTCTTTATAGGCGGTGCGGCTGCCTTTGTCGAAGGTGGCTTTCTCCACCTGCTCGTTGTTCGCATCCCAGCCGAGCATCTCGCCCTGCTTCAAACCATGACGGAAGACCCACTCCTGGCGTTTCTGCTGCGGCTTGTCGCGAAACAGCGTGTAAGCGCGGCCATCGAAAGGTTTGGTTTCACTCGCCCGATAAGCCACGCCATCACGCAGCACGACCTCCTCGATGGTCTCCGGCGTGTCGAGCTTCGGATCATACGGCACGATGGGCATGAGCACCCAGTTCGCAGACTTGGACTCGCGAAACTGACGCTGCAGCTCGCGGTAATCCGTCTCCGACTCGTCTTTGAGTCCGAAGGTGGTCGCAGGCTTCACGTCGGTCACGAACGGGAAGTAGAACTTGCCCTCATAGCGAACGACGAGTGCGCGTTTGCCCACGATCAGAGTGTCGAGTGATCCCACGCCCACCAGTGCTAGCAAAACCAGGAAGGAGGCATGCCCGCGCTTGATCTCACGGAAGCGGCGGAACTGTTTCAAAGTCAACGGACTCCAATGCCACTGCGTTTGCCCACGCCAGAGCAACCAACCACCCGTGATCGCAAAGCCTGCGAGCAAAATCCATCCCAGCCAAGCACCACCAAGAAACGAGACCTTGAACACCGGCACGGACAACGACAGCCCGCGAAACAGCGCGCTGAGCGCTGCATAGACGAGGAGGGTGATGCCAGTGGTGCGGGGGGACATGGGTTATTCGAAGCGAATGCGTGGGTCGGTCAGAGCGACGAAGAAGTCAGACAAGATGTTGCCCACCATGAGCAGGACGACCTGGATGACGAGAATGCCCATCACGAGCGGGTAATCGCGATCCAGCACGCTGTAGTAGCCGAGCAGACCGAAGCCGTTAATCTCGAAGATCAGCTCTATGAGCGTCGAGCCAGCCACGAAGATCGAGACGATGTGCCCCAGCGTGGTCGCCAGCGGGATGAGAGAGTTCCGCAGCGCATGGACGAGCACCGCGCGCTTGAAGCCCGCGCCCTTCGCCACTGCCGTGCGGACGTAGTCGGCGGCAAGGTTGTCCATGAGGTTGTTTTTCACCAACATCGTCATGAAGGCGAAGCTGCCGACCATGTAGCAGATCAGCGGCAGCACGGCGTGATGCACCACGTCCCAGGCTTTGCCACCAACGGTGAGCGAGGCGAAGTTTTCACTCACGAAACCGCCAGTGGGGAACCAGTTCAGTCGCGCCGCGAGATACACCACCAGCACGCTCGCCAGCACGAAACCGGGGATGGAGTAGCCCACGAAGATGAGGATCGAGCTGGCATTGTCGATCACCGTGCGGTGCTTGATGGCCTTTAAAATGCCTAGTGGGATGCAGACGAGGTAGCTGATGATGAAGGTGACCAGGCCGTAGAAGATCGAGACCGGCATGCGCTCGCGGATCATGTCCCAGACATATTCGTTGTAGCGTGTCGAGATGCCGAGATTGCCTTGCAGCAAGCCGTCGAACTTCGGGCGGAAGACCTGCACGCGCTCTTTTTCCTTCTCCTCGCGAGTTTGCCACTCTTTCAGGCCGCTGGCATCATCGGCGGACAGCTTGCCATCGCGAGTCACTTTGGCCTGGGTGATTCGGTAGGCGTTGTTGGGCTTCCATTGATCGCGCGGCAGCAGCTCTTGCAGCGTCACAGGCATCGCTTGCTTGTCCTTCGCGAACTTGACGAACTGCTTGTCACCTTCCTTTGGCAGGATGCCCAGCCAGGCGAGGTAGGCCGGGAAGAAGGGCCGGTCGAAACCATAGTAGGCGGCCATCTCCTCCTTCTGCTCCTCACTGAGCGAGGCACCCGCGTCCTTCATGCCTCGGTCCCCTTGCTGAGCCGCAGCCTGTCGTAGCGCGGCCTCCAGAGGCCCTCCTGGCGTCACCCGAGTGATGAAAAACACCACCATCGTCGCCCCGATCAGTGTCGGAAGAATGAGCAGGAAGCGTCGGATGAAGTAGTCGCGCATGAGGCGGTGGCAGGGAGAACGGGACTCTCAGACATACGCAGCAAAGACACAAGGATTTGTGAGTATTTTTGCCATGACTGGTTTCAGTTTGTGATTGACCCGCGCTCTTGGTCTGGCTAACACTTGAACGATAAGTTTAACACCACACGTAATGGAAAACCGTGCTGACGAATATTTTTCGTTCATTAATTTGGATTGGGATTCGCCATTGTATCCCATCATCGCAATCCTCGTGCTTATCAGCCTTGTTTGGTGGGTGATAACTCAAGTGGCAAAAGGCGAGCGTGAGAGAATCGCGAAACTTCCTCCAAGCGAACGATTCTCAGTCGCTCAATTTCATGTTTTAGGTTGTGGAGTCATCTACTATGGAAAAAGAGATTTCAGATTTGAGCGTGACACTGGACGCAACAGTTTCATCACGACGGCCTGGGTCATCCTTTTCAAAATTCCCCTGATACCGCTCAACAGTGTTCGAATGGAAGTAGAATCACACCCACAAGGTTATCCATTCGTAAAAGAGCGACTGAAGATATACGACAAAACCAAGCCAAACTCGAAGCAAGTTATCGGAACTTACATGATTATTGTTTTGGAAGCGTTGCTAATCTGCACTGCCTGGATAATTCTTGCTAACGACATCGAAGCTTTCGGTCGGCCGATCTCAAAAGAAGTAACTTTTTACGCCTGTTTGTTTATCTTCGCTCTCCCAGCTTTAATCGTCTGGGCACTCAGGTATTTGGCAGAATCCAAAGTGGATCATGCTGTACATAATCGCCGATGATCATCTTTCTCATCCGGGCTGAGCACTATCGCAGCCGGCTCGGCAAGGGATTCGGACGACGCCCCGCATCAGGATTGATGGGATAGCGACAGCACGTCTTTTACCTCCAATCCACTCCATAAACGCCGCCGCTTTCTTCAGCAGGGAGCCTGGGCTTGGATCGATCAGGGCGATCTTCAGCAAACCAGTGGTTGTTGGCGAAGCTGAAGGTCTCGGGTGCGGTGTTGGCTCCGATGTTGATCTCGATCTGCACCTGGGCGCGGCGGAAGAGGATCTTGTTGTCGGTGATCCTGACGTTGCGGCAGGGTGAAAAGCGCTCGCTAGTGGTTTCCTGGAGGATTCGGAAGATCCACTTCTCAGGGTAAAGGATGGTGTTGCGCGTGAAGAGGGCTCCATCGACTCCGACAAAGGCGGCAGCGCATGAGCTACCTTCGATGATGCAGTCCTGGACGGTGAGGTCTTTGCCTTCATACGCGGCAGTCGGCGGGCGGAAGAAGTCGAGCCCGGTGGAGCCGCCGACATTCACGGGACGCTCGCCGGCGTTTTTGAAGTGGCATTTTTCCACTTTGACCTCGCTGGTGCCACCTTTGAGCTGAATGGCGGCGCTGGCGGTGAAGCCGGGTTTGCCGGTGAAGTTGGAACCGATGATCTTTGACTTGTGACAGCCGACAAAGTCGATCCCCTGCCCTCCCCAGCCGGTGATGGTGCAGTCGCGGATGGTGAGTTCATCGAGACCAGAACACTTGATGGCGTCGTGATTGCCGGTGGGGCCGATGTCGCTGATGTCGAGATGATCGAGGGTGACGCCTTTCACCGAACTCGTTCGTTGTCCGCCGTCGTCGATGTTCAGGCCGTTTGTGCTTTGGCCGCTGATTTTCAGATGGCGGAGCGTGAGTCGCTGGCAGCGGGAGAATTGGAGGGCGCTGGCACCGCCTTTGAAATGCGGCGGCTGCTTGGGATCGAGGGCTTCGAGAGTGAGGTCGTCGATGCCGATGATATGGTGCCCGCCGGGATAGTCGCCGGGGGCGAGTTTTAAGACAGTGCCGGGCTTGAGATCTCGAAACGCGGACTTGAGTGCCGCGGCGTCTTTGATCTCAATGCTCGCTGCCTGGGCACTGATGATAAGACTGAGACTGAGGATGAGTTGGCGCATGATGCCTGTAAACGTCTCCCGGGGCTTCAGTTCACGAGTGAAAGCGATCTTTCCACTCGGGTCGAGGGATCAGACAGGCATCTTTTTTGCCGAAGAAGCGGTAGCGATTCGCAGCGACGAAGGTGTAGGCGAGGTCGCGCAGAGGACGGGGGATAAATTTAAAAATGGCAAGCCAAGAGAGGCGTCCCCCCATGAGCGCGGCGAGCTGGAGAGCCGCATCGCTTTTGGCAAAGCTGCCCTCGGGTGTGATGAGGATCATGCTGTGCGGCTCGGCAGGATCGAAGCCTCGCTCGCGATAGAGCTTTGACCCGAGCTCAGACTGGATGGAGCAGAAGTGGACGATGCCACGCAGATCATGAGCGAGGACCCATTGGACGCTGTTGTCGCAGAGATTGCAGACGCCGTCGAAGAGGAGGAGATGGGTCCAGGCGGATTCAGTCGGCATTGTCACTGGAGGTCGTAGAGGTGGTGGAAAACATCCAGAATAGATACGCCACGAGAAGCAGTCCTCCGAAGCCTAATGTCACTCCCCAAGTTTGGCCGTGAGCGAGCGGGTCGGCAAAGCGCTCCCAGATGTCGCCCAATAGAGAGCCGGGGTTGCTGACGATGTCCCAACTGTTCCAGCGCAGGAAGCGTCCGAGATAAATGCCAAAGCCGGACAGCATGAGGCAGATGCCGACGAAGCTCCAGGCCATGAGGAGGGAGGACTTCCGCGCAATCCAGACCTGCACGAGCTGGAGAGACTGGAAGCCCATCCAGAGAGAGACAAGAGCAAAAGAAAGGAGCATCAGCAGGTCATACCATACAGGAATGCCTGAACGCGGGTGGAGATGCAGAAGGTCGGTGAGGACGTAGGGTGCATTCGGAAAGAAGAGCAGCCAGCCTGAGATGAAAGGGGTCGCGAGACGCCAGCGCTCAATTTTTGACAGCAGGACCGCAAAACCTAGAGGGATGGCGGCGAGGAAGAGATTCCAGGCAAGGAAAACGAACTTCGTATGGCCAGCCCAATGGATTCGATAGCCGAGGAGCGCGGCGCACCAGACGCAAGCGACTGCGGCAATGGAAAGGAGGCGGATGACAGGCATAGGCGACGGTCAGACTGTCAGAGCGGCAGGAGGTTCGATCAATGATGAGCTAAGACAAAAACGGCAGCACCCGAAGTGGGTGCTGCCGTTTGGGAGATCGAGTCTGACAGGACTCAGTCGTTGTCGAAATCGACCTTACCAGAGAGGATTGGGGCAGTTTTGGCCGGAGTCGCTCCGGTCGCTGGCGGGATCTGGGGCAGCATAAACAAGCCGACTCCACGATGATCTCCAGTCTCAGGGACGATGAGTCCGAAGAATTTCACGCTGCGTTTAATCTCATCGGGTTTGGGATTGGTAGTGCTGGTATCGTCGTCTGCGAGGGCGAAGCTGCCGCTGAAAAGTCCGGTTTTGACTGCGGCGGTGATCTTCGTAGCAGCCGCCGAAGCGGTGAGCACCTTCACTGCGCTGGCATTGATGGCGAGAGAGGAAAGATCAGGCTCATCCGTGCCTGGAAGGTCGATACCGGCCTCGGTGAAGGTCAGGTTGGCTTTGTCCGCAGTGGTGGAACCAGTGATGATCTGGAGGAGGTTGGGGGGCGCGGCATAGATGCCGCCGAAGGCATCCAGCTCAAGCGGAGTGGTGGTTGAAGGTGTGTCTCCAAGACCGAATCCGGCGCGATAAGTGCGGGTATTGGTGGCTGTTCCCACAGCGGCTGTGGCAGGGGGACGAGTGCAGTCAAAGGGAGCGATGCTGGCGAGCGTGTTATCCGTGGGGGAGTCGGTATCCCCTTCTGTATCAATCGTGAGTTGACCGCAGATGGAGCCCTTTCTAGCTGTGGCGTAGAGGCTCTGATAAAGGAGGACTTCACCATTCGGACCGACATGGGTGGCGCAGGTGATCTTTTCACCATCGATGGTCATGCCTGCGATACTTAGCGTGCCTTTGGTGCTGACGGTGAAGGAGCCGTAGCCGTCGCCATGCGGAACATCGGGATTCGCAAGTTCGCCGCCCGTGGGTGAAAGTTGAATGCCGAAGTTATAGAGGCCGAGATAGCGACCGGTGTTGGTAGTGACTTTCCAGCCGGTGACATCTGCCTGGACCGGGCCAGTGACATTGACCGAGGTGATCTGACCGGTGCTGAGGGTGCTTTTGGAAGTTTCATCAATGGTGAAACTGAGGGCCAGCGGTGCGGCAATGCCTTTGCGAGGGATGCTGACGCTACCAGTGAAGGGAGCGATGGCTTCGGCATCGTTCGTCATCGGATTGTTGTCCGGATCAGAATCGATTCCGAAGCTGAGGTTGCCTTTGAAGCTGTAGCTCTCGGCAGCGAGGCTGAGTTTGCCTGAATAGGAGCCCGCTTTGGTCACAGTGAGTTCGATGCGGCCACCGGCCATGCCGTTGATCTCCGCGTCGCGCTCGACGAGACCTTGGAAGACACCTTCGAGACCAGCGGGAAGATTGACGATGGTGAGATCTGCCTCAACGGGGAGAGGAATCGGTGTAATGCCGTTGGTGGCACCAAGAAGCACCCTGCGAGTGCCGATTCCTGCCGCAGTAGGGACGCCGGTAATGAGCCCGGTTTTAGTATCGAGCTTCAAGCCTGGAGCCAGGTTTTTGGCGGTGTAGGACAGCGGCACTCTGTTAGCGTCGCTGGCGACCTGGATCTGATATTCAAAATAAGACCCGACGATGCCCACAGGCAGGACCTGCGAGGAAGTGATGATGGGCGGATCTTGGAAGACTTTCACATGTGTGGTGCAGCCAACGGCCATGCCCCCGGGGCCGGTGACTTCACAGAAGTAATACTGACTGTCGGACGCTTGCGTGAGGGGAAGGGTGAGAGTCTTGGTGTTAAAACCGACAAAACTCAGTGTCTCAGGACTGCTCAGATTCTGATTGGGAGAGCGCTTCCATGCGTAGGTGAGGCTGTTGCCCGCTGCATTGACGGTGAGTTTGACACTGGCACCGACTTTCACGGGCTGCACGCGTGCTGGATTGTAGTCCTCTACGACTCCCAGTTGAGCGATGTCGCTGGTGCCCAGACCAGCAGGCGTGCTGCTGCTTTTAAACTGTGCGGAATAGGCTCCAGCATCGGCGAGCTTGGCAGCCCAGAGGTAGAGTGGATTAGTGGTGGCACCAGCGAGGGCTGCATTGTTTTTGCGCCATTGCAGGGTGATGGGTGCGGTGCCTGAGGCGGTGGTCGAACTCAAGGTCACGGGTGACCCAACTTTGACCATCTGCGAAACGGGCTGCTCGTCGATGGTCGGATCTTTGGTGCAGAGCCCTGTGAGGGTGATGGTGAATTGTGGGGTATCTGAATCTGTGCTGAAAATAGTGAAGGTGGAAGTTCGCTGGCCTCCTTCCTTCGGTTTAAACAGCACGGTCAATTCGGTGGAAGAATCCTTCGGTATGACCGCAAGAGGCTTTTTCGTGACGGTGAAATCAGCCGCGTGAGAACCGCTGAAGGACGTTGTGACATTCCGCAGGCTGTTGGTGCCGGAGTTGCTGAGTTTGAAATTTAGGGCCTTGCTGCCGCCGAAATTGATCGTGGGAGGAGTGAAATTCACGGTGGAAACGCCGCTTACCAAAGCGGGAGGAGCCGGGTCTTGGATGACTTCGACGATTAGATTCGAGTCAAGGTAGGCAAACCTGGGTTCATCTCCGATGGTAGCATCCAAGGCTGCAAAAATAAGCGTGGTGCTAATGCCTGCGAGACTGTGTGGGACAGACGATGTCGCGCCCGGAAGAAGATCTTCGACGATCTGAGTTCCTGCCGCAGTGCCATCAGACACCCAGACCTCACGCCCGTTGACACCATCGTCAGCGGTAAAGCAGAGCACATCGCCAACCACCGTCATTTCCTGGATTCCGGCATTTCCTATGCCCGCCACGATATCCTTGACCCTGACGGTCCCTCCGGTTGTTCCATCACTGACCCAGAGTTCACGTCCACTGACACCGTCATCCGCGAGGAAGAAGAGCTTGCCGTTCACATTGCGCAGCTCAGTGGGATCTGAGGCGTCTGTCCCAGTGAAAGGGCCAGCTTGGGTATTGATGTCCTTGACCAGCGCAGTGCCACTAGTGGTTCCATCACTCTTCCACAGTTCCCGGCCTTTGACGCCATCATCTGCGACAAAGTAGAGTTTGTTTCCGACCACAGTCAGATAAGAAGGCTGGCTGTTGGCAATGGAACTGCCGATCCCGGCAATGATGTCTTTGACGACTGTCGTCCCACCGGACGTGCCATCACTCCTCCAAAGCTCACGACCGGTATTCTGACTGCCGCCGCTGCCGGTGGCGATGAAGTAGAGTTTGCTGGAAGTGCCCGTAGCTGGCATGGCCACCAGTTCTTCGGGATCAGAACTCGGCGTCCCTATGGCGATGTCTTTAACCTGCACTGTCCCCAGAGCCGTGCCGTTCGTTTTCCAGAGTTCCGTAAAAGACGTCGATGTGGAGGCGGCAAAATAGAGCGTGTCCCCCACGGCGGCGAAGTGAGCTGGCGAAGATGCCTGCCCTCCATTGATAGCCACCAGCAGTTGAGTCCCCACCTCGGTTCCGTCAGACACCCACAAATCATCGTTGAATCCGTCGCTGCGGGCGGAGAAGTAGAGTTTTCCCTGATGCCAGAAGAGTTGCTGGGGATTGCTGCCTTCGAGAGTATTGATTTCTTTGACCAAGACGGCAGTCAGACCATCGCTGACGTAAAGTTCGCGGTTGTCGGTGGAGCCTAAGGCCGTGAAGAAGACACGCCCGTCGTCCGTAGGCGTGAAGTCCTGCGGATCGGATCCAGCAGTGCCTGCGTGCAGTTCGGCGAGTTGAGTCGTATTCCCCGCCAGATCAGTGATCCAGGGTTCACGACCCGAAGCTTCGGTGACGGCACTGAAGATCACCTTTCCGTCGCTCAATGGAGTAAATCCTTCGGCAAACGAATCTCCGGTGGTCGTCCTGAAGCGGTGCAACCGCACCGTACCTGCATCACTATGGCCATCCGTGCGCCATAGTTCATCATCTCCGAGCATGAAATAAAGATTTGTCCCAAGCAGGGCTGGTGCCCTGAAATTGGTGAAAGAAAGGCTTTCATCCGAGAATGCTTCGATCTGAAAGGTTCCGCTTTGTGTGCCATCAGTGCGCCAGAGAGTGATGGTGTCATCCAGTGCCTGAACCGTGAAGACAATCAAGCCAGGGGAGATTCGCACGAAGTTTCCGAGATTAGTCCCCACCTCACCCGGTGTGATGTCCTGCAGGAGCACCGTGCCGTTGAAAGTACCGTCACTGATGTAGAGTTCGTTGCCCAGATTGTTGTTGGCGTCCGCAGAGAAAATCACCCGGTTGGGCTGTGTCGGATTTCCGATCGTGGCGACGATCGGGGTCAGGTTGGCGATCTGTGAATTTTCGACATTGTTATTGAGGTTTCTCACCAGGGTGGGATTTCCCAACCCAGTCGTCGTGTTGATCACATACAATTCCCTGCCGAAGTCATCAGTGGCAGCTGTGAAGAAAAGCTGACCTCCCGAAGCCACATCGGCAGGACCAGAAACCACCAGACTTTGGGGGTCCGAGCCGCCCAAATCCTCTATATTTGCCACCAAGCTCACGGTGTTCAGATCAGTCCTGTATAATTCACGTCCGATAGGATCGAACCCATCCGTACCATTGGCTGAAAAGAAATGGAATCCATTAAACGTGGCGAAGTTGCGAGGAAGAGAGTCCGACGATCCTGGAAAAATATCCGCCAGCAAAGAAGTATTGGCCCCCGTGCCGCTACTTTTCCACAATTCAAGACCGCGGCTAGGAGTCGCCTCATTGTTGTCTGGATCCTGCCCGTCATAAGCAGCGAAGAGCAGTGTGCCGTTGGCATTATAGAAGTTGTCGAGTTCGGAGGTCTCCACGCCATTTCTGATGTCCAGCACCTCCTCCACTGTCACCGTCGCCCCGCTCACTGTAGCCTTCCAAAGTTCGGCTCCAGTGTCAGATGCGTAGCCCTGGAAAAAGAGGGTGCCATTGACGTTCAGAAGCTTGTCAGGGCCAAAGGGGTCAGCGATGAAATTAGTGTTCCCCACACGCTTTGTCCCAGCGAGTGTGCCGTCACTGATCCACAGATCGCGATCCCCATTGGCATCCTCTGCGGAGAAGAAGAGATTGCTCCCCATTGCAGTCAGATGCTTGGGTTCGGAGCTGACGGGGCCGGGGAAAATATCGCGAACGAGTTCAGGTACCGCACTCGTCGAAGCCGAGAGCGCAGCGCCATCAATCCCACCACTGATTCCAGTCTGGCCCGCATACAAGGTGGTCACTCCAGGCGTGCTGACGCGACGAAGCGTCTGGTTGCTCTTGTCCGCCACATAGAGCTGGCTGCTTAGCAAGGCCAGTCCAGTGAGCCCATTAAAACTCGCCGCCACCCCGGTGCCATCCGCAGCACCAGGCAATCCCGAACCCGCCAGTGTCGTGACCACACCTAAAGATGTCACCTTGCGCAGCAGGTGGTTACCCGTATCTCCGACATAAATATTCGCTCCAGACGTGTCGCATGCCACCCCCTGTGGGCTGGAAAACTGGGCTGCTGTTCCTGTGCCATTCGCACTGCCAGCGGTCCCCGCCGCTCCAGCCAGGGTTGTGACCACACCATTGATGATTTTACGCACCGTATGATTGCCTGTGTCTGCCACATAAAGCCGCTCCAAGCTGTCCAGCGTGATGGCACTCGGGTCTCTGAAGCGTGCCCCATTTCCGGTGCCATCCAGGCTCCCAGGTGTAAGCGAAAGACCGGCCACCAATGTCACATTTACCGTGATGGTTGTCGTTCCGGTGATGCTTAGGCTTCGGATCGTGTGATTGCCTGTGTCTGCCACATAAAGCGTCGTTCCCGTCGGGTTGACCGCCACTCCCTTTGGATTGCGAAAGCGGGCACTTCCCCCGGCACCGTCGATACTGCCCGGAGAGCCTCCATCTCCCGCAGGTGTCGTCACCACCCCATCGGGAGTGATGCGTCGGATCGTATGATTGCCCGTGTCCGCCACATAAACCACCCCTTTGCTTGCCCCCGAAGTGACCACTGTGATCCCCTGCGGCGAATTAAACGTTGCTGAAATACCCGCAGCATCCAGCTCCCCAGACACCCCGATTTTACCTGCCAGCGTGGACACTGCTCCCGTCGGGGAGATTTTACGGATGATGTGATTGGCCGTGTCCGCCACATACAAAGTCCCATCTGTATCTGCCGCCACAGCGTTGGGGTTCTGGAAGGCGGCCCTGACGTCAAACTTCCACAACTCGGAACCACTGACGGCATCATCTGTGGAAATATAGAGAGTATTGCCAGCCAAAACCAATTCATCCGCGACCGTACTGGCGGACAGAGGTGCGGAATTAATGTCTGAAAGCACCTGCACCGTTTGACCGGAGGCTGTCAGCGCCATCAGCAGGCCCAGGCAAACAGGCCGTAAAATTGGGGGGTGAATTTTCATAGGGTGTAAAGACAGCGTATTGACATGCCCAAAAGAAGGCAATCCTAAAAATCGCGTGGTTTTCATGTCCTTTGGGACCCATCCACCCTCACTACCGCTCAATCACCTCACTTCCCTTCCCTCGACTCCGCCCTTGCCGTCGCCCGTTTCCCCTCCATAAACCGCCCCTCTCATGTCCCGCTCCTACAAACTCGCAGTCCTCCCTGGTGACGGCATCGGCCCCGAAGTCATGGCCGAGGCCCTCCGCGTCCTCGACACCGTCGCAGCCCGTTCCAGCATCTCCTTTGAATACAATCACCAGCTCGTCGGCGGTGCCGCTATCGACGCCGTGGGCAAGGCCCTCCCGTCCGAAACCGTCGCCGCCTGTGAGGCCAGCGATGCCATCCTCTTCGGCTCCGTCGGTGGCCCGAAATGGGAAAAACTCCCCCCCAATGAGCAGCCCGAGCGCGGTGCCCTCCTGCCCCTGCGCAAGCATTTCGGCCTCTTCGCCAACCTGCGCCCCGGCATCTGCTACCCTGCCCTGACCTCCTCGTCCCCCATCCGCCCCGACCTCGTCGAGGGCGGTTTTGATGTCCTCTGCGTCCGCGAACTCACCGGCGGCATGTACTTCGGCCAGCCAAAAAGCCGAACAGTACTCCCTGATGGCGACATCGAGGTCATCGACACCATGGTTTACAAAAAGAGCGAGATCGTCCGCATCGCCCACGTCGCTTTCAAAGCCGCCCAGCTCCGCCGCAAGCACGTCACCAGCGTGGACAAAGCCAACGTCCTCACCAACTCCGTCCTCTGGCGTGAAACGATGGTCGAGGTCGCCAAGGAATACCCGGATGTGACCCTCGCCCACCTTTACGTCGATAACGCCGCCATGCAGCTCATCAAAGCCCCCCGCAGCTTTGACGTGCTCGTCACGGAAAACCTCTTCGGCGACATCCTCAGCGACGAGATGGCCATGATCTGCGGCTCACTCGGCATGTTGGCCAGCGCCAGCCTCGGCAAACCGAAGGGCGACGGCCTTTACTTCGGCCTCTTCGAGCCTTCCGGCGGCACCGCCCCCGACATCGCCGGCATGGGCATCGCCAATCCCATCGCTCAAATTCTCTCCGTCGCTCTTCTCCTGCGCTTCTCCCTCGGCCTCGAAGCCGAAGCCGTGCAGATCGAGTCCGCCGTCAAAAAGGTCATCGACAGCGGCCAGCGCACTGGCGACATCTTCAGTGGTGCCGCTGGCACGAAGAAGGTGAACACCCGCGAAATGGGGGATGCCATCATCGCCGCCCTCTAATCGAAAAATTCAGATTCCCACGATCACCGCCCACTCAGCTTCATCGCTGCATCTGGGCGGTGATTTGGTTTCAGGAAGTTATTCGAGCCGAATCTCCGGGCTCGATACCGTGAGCGTGCTGCCATTTTCCTGATGCGCATGAACTGTGATGAAGTTCAGCGTCTTCACCTCGCCTTCCACCATCGTTTCGCCGCTGAAAGTAGCCGCGCCGATCTTCTTCATCGGAACCGAAGTCCATGCATCAAACTCCATCTGGATGCTGTAGTCGGGATGACGGTTCACTGACCACCAGAGCGAGTCTTCCTGCGGCTCGCTGCCATCTGGGAAGACCACCGTCACTGCGAGACGCTTCGTCGCCTTGTCCCACTGCGACGTGACCTTCGGCGGAGCCACCATGCGACGTGTGCCAAAAAAGTGATGCGTGGCGAAGGCGTAGAGGTTCTCATCCACCTCGGGCAAACCGTTCACCGCTTTCACAAAGCCTGCCTCCTTCGCTCCGCCATGCTGGCCGCCCGGCACGATGTAAACCGGCAGTTGGGGGAAGCGGCGACCGAGTTCGACAAGCCCAGGGCTCACATTGTCATTCGAGCCTTGGTTGTAGAAAATCTCCGTTCCACGCTGCTTCAACACGTCGAGGTAGTTCGTCGTTCGGCAGGCCTCCCACGCGGCGTTGCAGGCGACTTTCATCTCCGCATCGCTCCAACCAGCATCACGCGCCATCTTCACCGTGATGCGTTCATCCGAGCGAGCTTTTTGGCGAACGAGCAGCTTCTCTTTGCCAACTGGATCGGCCATCGCGGCGATGAATTCGTCATTCATCTTTGTGATCTCTGGCGGTATCATGCCTTCGACATACGGCCCGCCGGGACTCTCGATCACCGGTGCAACCACTGGCATGATCGCGGTGAAGCGATCATCCGCGATACCCGCCGCCGCTGTGGCGACACCGCGCTTCGAGCCGCCGGTCGCGAGCACTTTCTTCGGCTGAAAAACGTCCTTCTCGGCCATCGCTGCGGTGAGCGCTCGCATATCGCTGATGCCCCAGATCCAGGCGGGCGTGTAGCGCGTGCTCTTGGTCTGGATGAAATGCTCCTCCATCATCAGATGCAGTTTACCAACTGGCTCCATCGTATCGATCGGAATACAGCCAATGAAGACGAGGCCCACGCCATGCTCCTTGAGCAAACGGAGCTTTGCGCCGGAGGCAGCAGTCACCTTCAACTGTGCGCTGGTGTTCTCGATGAGCACGTTCGTGCAAATCCCTGACGCAGGAGCGAGCAGCGTCACCGGCATGCGCACCTTTTGGCCCGGCCACCACTCGCAAACCGTGATCTCCACGAGCTTCTGGCGGATGGATGAATCTTTGGGATTCGGATGCCAGTCCTCGATCACCTTTGTTTCCAGCGTGGAGACATCGCGGATCTCCTTCAGGTCAAACTTGCCGATGGTGATGTCCGCCCGAGTAACCAAGGCTGACAGGAGAACGAAGAAGATGCTGAAGGTCAGTTTCATCTGCTATCAACGGAGCCGCCGGACGATTTGAGCCAAAAAAGACCGGCCTCGCGGACCTAAGTCTCACGAGGCCGGTGCAAATACCGTCTTCAGCGGCGCTTTATTTGGCGAGAGCGCCAGCGACGTTGCCGACGAGGTCCTTGCCAGGAGTCAGCGTCTTCACGCCGGGCTTCCAGTTGGCTGGGCAGGCTTCGCTTGGGTTCGCGAGCAGATGCACATTGGCTTCCATCTTGCGGACGAGTTCGCTGGCATTGCGACCCACGTTGTAGAAATTCACCTCGGAGGTCACGAGCTTGCCTTCGGGATTGATGATGAATGTGCCGCGCAGGGCGAGACCGCTACCATTGTCATACACGCCGAAGAGGCGGCTCACGGTGCCAGTAGGATCGGCGGCCAGAGTGTATTTCACGTTCTTCATCAGACCTTCCGTGTTGCGCCAGACCATGTGGGCAAACTTCGTGTCCGTGGAGACAGCGATGACGTGAGCGCCAAGAGCGGCGAGCTGGTCCTGCTGGTCAGCGAGGTCAGCCAGTTCAGTCGGGCAGACGAAAGTGAAGTCGGCAGGATAGAAGACGAGGATGGTCCACTTGCCAGCCTTCTTGATGTCGGCGAGCGACACCTTGCCGAAGTCGCCTTGAGTTGGCTCATAGGTTTCCATCGTGAAGTCGGGGACGATACCGCCGACGGAGACGGTGAGATTAGCTGATTCCATGTAAGTGCGTTTGTTTTGGGGGTTGAACAGGCGCTTTCAAGAACGCCGCGAACGCGACTTTTGACGCCCAATAGTTCCTCGGTCAAACGCAAAGGCGACGAGCTCACTTGCTCCTGAAAACTTCGCTCTGAACCACGGCATGAATGAGATCACGAAGCCCGTGGCCTTTGGCCTTCGATTGAGCCACCAGCTTTTCGATCTCGCTGCGATCAGAGAAGCCCATCGGGCGGCCCATGGCAAAGATGAGCAGCTTTTCCGCCATGCAGTGGGCCACACGATCCTGGCCGGCGAGAAGCAGCTTTTGAAACTCGGACATGTTGGCAAACTTGCTGCCAGTGGTGAGCTCACCAGCGGCATCCACGGGAGGTCCGAGGCGGTAGCGCACTTTCCGACCTTCCACGGCGAGCTTGACCGGCTCGCCTTTGTCGATGCTGCGGAAGCGCTCACGCCAGCCGCCGATGACGTCGTAGCTTTCCAGCGCAAAACCCGGCGGGTCGATGACACGGTGGCAGCCGTTGCAGCTCTCCAGGTTGCGATGTTTGTCCAGCAGCTCACGGAGCGTGTTGGCACCTCGGATGTCCGGCTCGACTCCGGGGACACCAGGCGGCGGGGGTGGCGGTTCCATGCCCAGAATGCGATCCATGACAAAGACCCCACGCACGACGGGCGAGGTGTTCGTGCCGTTCGCGCTCACTTTCAAAACACTCGCCTGGGTCAAAACACCACCGCGATGGCTGTCGGCTGGCAGGTTCACTTTCTGCATGGCCAGTCCACTGACATCCGGGATGCCGTAGTGCTTGGCGAGGCGCGCATTCAGCATCGCAAAATCACTCTGCACGATGTTGGCGACACCGAGGTTGCTGCGGATGAGTTCGGTGATGAAGCTGCGTGTCTCGCGCAGCATGGAGTCGAGCAGGAGCTCGTCGTATTCGGGGTAGAGCTGCTTGTCCGGCGTGGTGAATTCGATCTCGCGCAGGTTTAGCCAGCCATCGGTAAAATCAGCGACGAAGCGTTCCATCGTCGCCGACTTCAGCAGTCGCTCGGTTTGCGCACGCAGCACCTCGGGAAGAGTGAGCTTAGCGGCGAGCAGTTCGGCATCCGGCGTGCTGCGCGTGAGGAAGTAACTGAGACGTGTGGCGAGTTGAAGATCGTTGAGTTTGCCAGCAGGCTCTTTGAGAAAGAGAAACTCAGGAGAGCACAGCACCGCGATGGCGGCGGTGCGCATGGCAGCGAGGAAATCACTGCTCTCGGCGAACTCGGCATCGAAGAGCTTCAAGTAAGGCTCGATGTCCGAGGCGGTGGCTGGACGGCGGAATGCAGTGGAGATGAAGGCGGGCAGCAGCTTGCGCGAATCACCCGCCGGATCGGCGCTGTCGGCCGTGTACTTGTGTTTGAAGTCCGGGCTTCTGGCTCTCCACGCCTGCGAGTTCGGCAGTCCGTGCGGGAGCTGGCGCAGCTTTGCCCCGCCGAGAAGCATCGTCTGCCCGCGCGGCGGCCAGTCAGAAACGATGGGGCCTTCAAGCGTCACCTCCTGAAATGCCATGCCTTCGCCAGGATAGTTCGCTGGGCCGTCTTTGATCGGCGAGTGACCATCCGCTCCGTTCAGTCCCTGCGGGCTGATCCAGATGCCTTTGTTTGCATCAAGATGCAGCGTGACTTCGACCGTGCCGGATTTGCCGATGGGCAGCTCGTGGAAGCTGTGCGTCACGTTGTCCGCGTTGCGGAAATTGAAGCTGCCCGTGATGAGGGCAAAGACGACGGGCTCCTCAATCTGGTAGCCGTAGCCGGTGACGCGCAACTTGTAGGTGCCTGCTTGTTTGGCCCGCAGATTCGGGATCACGGTGCTGGGGAAGCCACCATTGTTGAAGACCACGATCGAACCATCCTCACGCTTCAGCCAGTGCTTGCCGAGGTTGTCCTTGTTGCGGTCACTTTCCAAAGTTGCGCGTTGGAGTGTTGTTTCCGGGCGCATTTCCTCAAACAACGCCGCATTGAGCGCCAGTTCAGCGGCCTCCATGTAGCGCAGCATCTGGATGCCGGAGATGGAAAGCGCCTCGCCGATGTTGTCGAATCCGTGCGCTCGTCCGTCTTCGGGCAGCGAGTCGATTACGTTCACCTTCACGCCGAGCAGGTCATTGATCGTGTTTTGATACTCGCGGCGGTTGAGCCGACGCAGCACCGTGCCCTTCTGCGCGTTCGATTTCGTCACCAGATCACCGCCCAGCGCCGCCATAAAATCCTGCACGGCATCCTGCGCGGGCTGCTTTTTCTTCGCAGGAGGCATCTCCCCTGAGGCGACACGGTCAAAAACACGTACCCATTTCTTCAGCGCCGCCGCGTCCGCGCCATCGGTGGAGAGCGCCGCCAGATCGAGCCCGCCCTTCTTCATCTCCGCGTCATGGCAGTCCATGCAGTTCTGATCCAGGAAAGGCTGGATCGCAGGCAACACGGCAAAAACCGATGGAGAGATGAGGAGAAGGAACCAGAGAGGCTTCATGGGCAGCGCTGTAACGCTGGTGCAGAGGAAAATCTGACCCAGGAATCCAACGAGGCACACTTTCCTCCGGCAGATGATCTCAGCGCAGCGGCTCTTTCAGCAGGGCGAGTGCTTCGAGAGCCGAAGCTTCCTCATGCACGATGGCGGCAAGACTGCGGGCGATAGCCGCCGGGTTCTTATGCTGCCAAACATTACGACCGATGGCGATGCCGGCCGCGCCTGCATCCATGGCGTCTTCCACCATCTTCAGCAGGCTGGCGTCGTCATTCATAGCTGCTCCGCCGAGCACGATCACGGGGGTGAAGCAGGACTCGGTGATGGCTTTTAAGTCGCCGGGCTTCGCATCGATCGGATAAGGCACCTTGACCACATCAGCACCCATTTCAGCGGCGAGACGGGCGGCGAACTTCACCTTTTCCAAAGTGTAGTGGGCGCTCTGGCCGAGGCCGACAGGGAGGGCCTCGATGATCGTCGGAATATCGAGATCGAAGCTCGTGCGGATGAGATCTGCCACTTCCTGAAAATTGATGCGCTCATTGGCACAGCCGGGGTAGAGCATGTTCATCACCGCATTCGCGCCGACCATTTCCGCTTCCTCCACGCCATAGACATTGATGGAGCCCGCGCCTTCGCCTTCGATGCGCGTATTGTAGGTGTCCGTGCGCAGGCAGATCCCCTTGCCCGCCATGGAGTCGGCGGCCCGCATGGCGACGCCGAGATTGATCACGTAGCCGTCCACGTAGGGGCTGACGCGGTCGATCATTTCAAAGGGGTTTTCCAGCCCAGGAACGGGAATGGCACAGGCGTGATCGAGGGGGAGGATAACGGTGCGTCCGTTGCGGAAGAAGGATTCGAGATTTTCTTGGCGAGTCATAAAGCGGCGCCATGAATGGCGGGGGATAGGGGCCGGTCAAGCCTTGGTCCGAGAATGACTCACCCAAGGTCTTTTTCGTAACCTCCATTCCCCCATCCATAGCCTCCGTTTTCCCCAACCTGAGCGAGCAGTTGATAACGCACAAAGGAAGCAACCTCCGATTCTTTTACGGGTGTCCGATGGAATCGTTATTGCCATCCTCGGCAGAGCACTCTATTTCGTACCTTATCGCTTCCGGGCGACGTCATGGACGAACGCTTCCCCCTTCCCTACCAAATCGCCTGCATCGTGCTTACCGCACTTTTTGTGTGGTCATTCAGCGTGGCGCGTGAACCCCGTCAGTGGCGGAGGCTGTTTCAGTCCATGTTCTCCAAGGGGAATGAATTCTCGGTGAACAAGAACAAGGTCATCGACGAGAGCCTCAAGAAATACGGCATCACCATCGCCATGATCATCCTCGTCATCGATGTGGCCTGCTTTGTCGCCATGGTGACCTACCAGGAGCGGATGCGCGCCAAGCAATTGTCCACGGAGGATTGGAATCGTCTCCAGGAGCAAAGCAAGATCCAGGGCGCGACTCCCGCGAACAGCCGCGCGGGCATCCAGTGACCTACGGCACAGGCTGAGCCGCCACCCACCCGCTGACTTCACTCCTCTATGAATCACGGGCTCGGTCTCCTCGGCATCCTGGTCTTTATCGGACTGGCTTGGGCGATGTCTGAGAATCGCCGCCACTTTCCGTGGCGGACGGCCTTTTCCGGACTCCTTCTCCAGTTCATCCTGGGCTGGATGATCCTGCGGACTCAGGCCGGGGGCTGGTTCTTTGGGAAGATGGACGATGCCTTCCGCAGGCTGTTGAGCTTCTCCAATGAAGGCGTCGGCATGGTCTTCGGCCCGCTGGCAAACGAGAAGCTGATGACGGAGAAATGGGGGCCGGACAATGCCTTCCTCTTCGCTGTCACCATCACCGGCACCATCGTGCTCGTCTCCGCCCTATCATCCCTGCTTTACCACTACGGCATCCTTCAGGCCGTCGTGCGCGTCTTTGCCTGGATGATGCGGCGGGTCATGGGCACCAGCGGCAGTGAAAGTCTGGCCGCAGCCGCGAATATCTTCATGGGGCAGACCGAGGCTCCGCTCGTCATCAAGCCTTACCTCGCCACCATGACCCGCAGCGAACTGCTGGCGCTCATGATCGGTGGCATGGCCACCATCGCCGGCGGCGTACTCGCAGCCTATGTCTCCTTCGGCATCTCCCCCGGTCACCTGCTCACGGCCTCCGTGATGTGCGCCCCTGCCTCGCTGATGTTTGCCAAGATCCTCCTCCCTGAAACCGAGGTGAGTGACACCGCCGACGGCACTGGCCGCGAGATCGAGCGCGAGACCGTCAACGGCCTCGATGCCGTCTGCCATGGGGCCAGCGATGGCATGAAGCTCGCCCTCAATGTCATGGCCATGCTCATCGCCTTCGTCGCCCTCGTGGCCATGGCCAACTATCTCTTCTCTTTCAGCCTCGCCCGCATCGGCATCGCCGACCCAAAGCCCCTGCAAACCCTCCTCGGCTGGGTCAACGCCCCCTTCGCCTGGCTCATGGGCATCCAGTGGAAGGACTGCCAGACCATCGGCAGCATCCTCGGTGAGCGCATCGTGCTCAATGAATTCATCGGCTACCTCAGCCTGAGCAAAGCCCAGGACCTCCATCCCGACAGCATCACCATCACCACCTACGCCCTGTGTGGCTTTGCCAACTTCGCCAGCATCGCCATCCAGATCGGCGGTATCGGCGCCCTGGCAGAGTCACGCCGGGCCGACCTCGCCCGCCTTGGCTTCAAAGCCATGATCGGCGGCCTCCTCGCCTGCTACTGCACCGCCTGCATCGCCGGGCTCATGGTGAGGTGATGAGGCCAGGAAAGGAACGACGACAAGCGACTATCCAAGGCCAACGATCCACGCTGAGGCGTGATGTGCGGGCCGGGACGATGGAAGGTTGACACCCCACTCATGGGCGGCATTCATGGGCGTCCACCTCCGAAGGTGACTCGTTTGTCATTCGCCCTTCGGGTTTCGTCTTTTTCCCCTCCCCACCATGCATTCCTCCCTCGAACTCAAGCGCGAAGTCGAAGCCGTCCAGATCCCCAGCGGGGAAAGCATCAAGCTGCCCCTCGGTCTGAAGGTGATCATCACCCAGTCGCTCGGCGGCACTTACACGGTGGCGACGGATTTCGGCCTTGCACGTATCAGTGCTCAGGATGCGGACGCGCTGGGCATCGATCTGGAGGCGGACAAGAAGGAGCAGGACAGCAGCTCCTCCAACATCCCAACGGATGTCGGTGATCTGGAAGGGCAGGTCTGGAATCAACTCAAGAACGTCTATGATCCTGAGATCCCGGTGAACATTGTGGATCTCGGCTTGGTGTATGACTGCAAGGTGGAGCAGGACGCCGAAGGCAAAAACAAGGCCGTGGTGAAGATGACGCTGACAGCCCCCGGCTGCGGCATGGGACCGACCATCGCCGCAGATGCGCAGAGCCGCATCATGACCATCGAAGAGATGGACGATGCAGCCGTGGAACTCGTGTGGGAGCCTGCTTGGAATCAGGGCATGATCTCCATCGAGGGGAAGATGAAGCTGGGCATGATCTAAACTTGCCGCTGTCATGGCTCGCTTCAAACCACCCGGCCAGTGCCCGAACTGTGGGGAGTGGGTGCCGCGTGGAGCGGTGGCCTGCGATGACTGCGGCTCCTGTGCGAAGTCGGGCTGGAAACAGAACGCGGAGACTTATGATGGTGTGGATCTGCCGGATGAAGACTTTGATTATGATGACTTCATCCAGCGTGAGTTTGGCACGAATCGAAAAGGCAGGCCGTCTTTGAGCAAGGAGACGCTGTGGAAGATCGTGGCGGCCATCCTGCTCGCGGTGATGGTGCTGGGGTATCTGCTGTCGGCGAGGTAGCGCGACGACTTGAAGAGGCTTTAACCCTATAAGACGGGGATGAAAAGGCGGGCGAAGCCGTTGCGCAGACGCTCGAAGTTTGAGGCTGTGTCGAGGGCGGCCTCGGTGATCTCGGTGCTCAGCGCTTTCTTTTGATCAAAAATGGTGGTGAGACGCTGGGCGAGACCGAGGTCATGGCAGGCGACATTGAACTCGAAGTTCAGGCGCAGGCTGCGTGGGTCCCAGTTCGTGGAGCCGACAATCGACCAGGCGTCATCAATGAGCAGAATCTTGGAGTGATCAAAAGGTGGCGGGGATTCGAAGATGCGGCAGCCGGCGTGCAGTAATTCGGGATACAGTGTGCGCGCAGCCCAGGAGACGCAGGGAATGTTATTCTGCGCGGGGGTGAGGATGGAGACCTCCACGCCTCGCGTGGCGCAGAGCTTCAGCGCGGCGATGAGTGTGGCGGGCGGCAGGAAGTAGGGAGTCATGATGCAGACACGATGACGCGCAGCATTGAGCGCGGCGAAGAGGGCGATGGGCATGACCTCGAAGTCTTCGTCGGGTCCATCAATGATTCCCAGCGCATGAGTCTCGCCAGTCATGGAAAGCTCGGGAAACCACAGAGACTCGTCGAGCGGCTCCCCAGCGCAGAAGTGCCAGTCCTCGGCGAAGACACGCTGAAGTTGCGCCACCACGGGGCCGGTGATTTTGAAATGAAGGTCCTGCACCGGATGCGCTGGGTTCCGCGTGAGCATGTTTCCCTCACGGATGTTCATGCCACCGGTGAAGGCGATGCGACCATCCGCGATGAGGAGCTTCTTGTGATTGCGCAGGTTCATCGTGATAAGGCGCAGGATGAAGCGGCTCGGCATGAAGCGCCGAACGGGCACGCCCTGAGCTGCCAGCACACGCGTGACGGGAGGCCAGGAATAGCGCGTGCCCGCATCGTCCACGATCACCCGCACCTGCACGCCGCGGCGATGCGCAGCGGCGAGTTCGCTGACAAATTCTGCCCCGATGCCGGTGGCCTCAAAGATGTAACTGGAAAGCGCGACGGTGGACGTCGCTTCACGAATGGCGGTGAGCATGGCGGGCATGGCTTCCTCGCCATTGATGAGCGGCTCAACCCTGTTTCCCGAGCTGAAGTTGAAGCGCGATATGCGGTCCAGCGTCGTGGCGAGCGAGCAATCCTGCGCAGCAATCACCGGATCTTCCTGATAAAAAAGCGGGCAGGTCGGTGGAGGATCGCGATAGGCGGGCCCCACGCCGCCTCGATAGTGACGCCCGCGTCTGCGGATGAAATTGATGCCAAGCAGCGCGTAGAGGCAGGCTCCAGCAATGGGGGAAAGCACGATGAGCGCCGCCCAAAAGGAAGCCGTGCGATGGTCGCGCTGGTGAGTCAGCAAGTGACCCAGCGCCACACCACCAAGCACGACGGCAAGAACCGACAAGACGGTGATGGAACTGAAGGCAAAGAAAGGACCAGCGGGCATGGAGAAGGATTGGCGGACGCAGCACGCACCCGCAAAGAAAAAGAAAACGCCGTCGGGAGGTCATCCCGACGGCGTCGTTGAGTGTTAGCTCAGGGCATCCGCCCACGGATTATTTGCCAGGAGCGCCTGGAAGGGCTGGCAAACCACCAGCGGCAGGAGCGCCGGGGAGGGCTGGCATCGCTCCGGGAGCACCAGGCAGACCTGGAAGGGCACCACCAGGGGCGCCTGGCAGGCCGGGAAGACCACCAGCAGCACCAGGATTGGTGAAGCTAGGATCGCCGGGCATACCGCCTTGCTGCATGCCTCCACCGAGGATGTTCAGCACCTGCTGGGGCATGTTCTGGCTGGCCATCGTGAAGATGTCATAGCCGCCGGTCATTGCCTTTGGACCCACGGAAGGGCCTTTTTTGGTAGCGAGCGACTCGACGTTCACGGAGTTGTCATTACGACCGATGATGATCTTGCCACCGCGCCAGGCACGGCCTGGTTTTGGCTGACCAGCTGCGTCGCAGTTCCACTGCGGCGGCCAGCTCGGGGCCAGGGGGTTTTCAAACACCAACGGCATGATGCCGTTGCTGGAGGTCGTCTGACCCTGGGTGAGTGCCCAATGGTTTTCATTGGCCTGCAGCGCCTGGTCAAAGGACGGAGCAGTGCCGATGTTGTTGTCAGGCTGGAACATCGAGGCCTTGGCACCGAAGATGCGCTCGTCCTGAATGATTTCTTCCTGAATCAACACGCGGAAGGCGTCGTTGGCCGTGAGGGCCTGACCACCAGTCTGCGGGTTGTTGTAGGTGTCCGGGTAGATCGAGTTGTTGTCATTGGCGAAGATTTTCATCGCCATGATGATCTGCCGGCAATTGTTTGCGGCGGAGGTTTGGTTCGCCATGTCCTGAATGACGTTGAAAGTAGGGACCGCCAGGCTCGCGAGGATCGCGATAATGGTGATCACCACCAGGAGTTCAATGAGGGTGAAACCTCGTTGGAGTGCTCTTTTCATAGTAGTGCGTTGTTTGGTTTGGTTATGATGTATGAATGAGTGCCGGGAGAATATCCCCGCACCCGCTGTGATTAGACAAACATGGCGCAGAATTGGCGAGAAAAAATTTGGCCGCTGGCAAAGAAAGCTCCGGCCTCTCCCCCTGACGAATTGACAAAGCACGCCCAGCCGAGTCCCATCCTGCCCGCATGACACTCTCCCCCGACCGCGATCTCCTCCGCCTTGCCGCGCTTTCCGCCTTCGCCGCTGTGGCCCTCGGGGCCATGGGGGCTCATGGCTCCGTGCATGAGGTGCTCCTGGCTGCGGGCAAACTGGAGTCCTGGGAGACGGGCGTGCGGTATCACCTGCCCCACTCGATGTTTCTTTACCTGCTAGCCCTTTTCTTGGGGGCTGCCGACAAGAGCGTGGTGCGTGGCTGGCACCTGCTGTTTTATGGAGTGCTGCTTTTCAGCGGCTCGATCTACCTGCTCGCCTATTTTGGCTGGACCTGGCTGGGACCGGTGACGCCACTCGGCGGCCTGTTGCTGATGGGCGGCTGGCTCATGCTGGCACTGGCACGCTGGCCGAAGTCGGCTGCGTGAGATCTTAGGACAGTCCGAGCAGCTTTTTCAAAGCGGAGACATCGGCTTTCGTGGCGAGCAGGAAACTCTGCGTGCCATCACTCCAAGCAGCGAGATTCCAGTCAGCGCTCTTCGCGAACTGAGGCTGATGGTCGGGCGGCGCGTCTGGCAATCCGGCACGCTCGACCACGATCAGATGGGCCTCTTTGCCTCCGCCAAGATCGAAGCAGATGATCGCGGCAGGTCGGCCTGCCACCTGGATGCGTTTGCAGCCAAAGGTTCGCATGTTCACCAGCGCATCAGGCATGCAATCGGGGCAAGGCAGACTCGATGCGGTGAGGTAGCGCTTCAGGACTTCGACATCCGTTGACCGCTGATCCAGCCGGGTCATGCCGATTTCGAGCTTCGCCAGTGTCGGCATGGCCTCTGCCTGCCAAGCGGACAACCCTTTGAACTCCGGCACCATGATCTGCCAGCCGAGAGCGATGCATGCCGCCGCTGCCACGAGGGAAGGAATGAGCCAATCCCGCATTCGGCGTGATGCCACCTGGGGTGCTTTGGCGGAGGCCAGGAGACGCTCACGCAAGTCCCCTGGGGTTGACATTTCATCCCGCAGGATACCTGACACATGCTCATCAAAGGCGGCCCGCTGATTCACCCATGCGGCAAGCGTTGGATCATTCTCGACATGAGCCCGCGCCTCAGGCACGGCATCGTGGGGACGCAGTGTGGTGGCATCGAGTTCGAGTCTGGCTTGGTCGCGGTTCACAGGTTGGATTGGGGCTGAAAATCTGGGGTGAGGATATTGGAGGCAGCGCTGTCTTCGCTCCGCCGCAGAATGCTGCGGAGCATGTCTTTCGCGCGGGAAAGGCGAGACATCACGGTGCCGATGGGCACACCGAGCGTCTCGGCGATCTCTTTGTAGGAAAGTTCTTTGAGATAAAACAGGACGAGTGGCGCACGGTAGCTGGCAGGGAGTTCATCAAGAGCACGCTGAAGAGTGGCGCTATCGACTCGCGGAGGCTCAGCGGGCTCCTCCTGAGTGGAACCGTGAAGATCAGGCTCGAACTCGATCTCTTCGTGCCTCCTTTCCCGGCGGGCCTGGCTCAGCCAGTCGCGGTAGAGAGTGGTGAAGAGCCACGTCTTCACTTTCGCGGCATCGCGCAGAGTATGGCCCTTGCGCGCCCATTGAAGGAAAGTCTGCTGCACCAGATCCTGGGCCGTGGCATCCTGACGGCACATGCTGAGAGCAAAGCGGTAGAGCCCCTGATAATGGGCGTCCACGATCTGCTCAAAACTGGGCGTAGCCGGAGTCACGCGCGCAGCTATGGGACGTGCGGCGGGGAGGTCAATCGGGAAGTGGAGAGCCATCTGCATGGGCAGGAGGATGAAGGTTCGACATCCCCTGAGAGACTGGCCGAATGGTCTTATTCCCACGAGCCTGGGCTTTTCTCATCCTGCCTCACGACCGACTCAACCACTCAGCCAGACGCCTCGGCGTGGAGAAGCGCTCCCTCGTGATCTCAGCCACCGGAATGGTGACCTGACAATCACGCTCGATATGCAGAAGCAGTTGCATCATCGCCAGCGAATCGAGCCCGAGGGCAAAGAGATCGCTGTCTGCATTCACCGGTTCACTCGCCTCCAAAAGCTCATGCTCCGCTAAAAGAGAGATGATGGAATCAGCAGATAAGGGGGCACTGGGCATGAGGAAAAGCGGCACCGGAGGAAAAACCGTGGCTTCACGGGCCGTCAAGGAGTTGTGTGATTCCTTGCAAGCACGCCTCCACTGCCTACCATCGCCGCCGCATGTCCCCCCGTTCTCTTTCCGCCTTCGCCCTGCTCGCTCTTGTGTTTGCCTGGATGACCTCCGGAGCTTTGGCCCAGGCACCCGCGGCTCCTGCTGCCGCAGTTC
Organism: Prosthecobacter sp.; assembly: GCF_044378005.1. GTDB lineage: Bacteria > Verrucomicrobiota > Verrucomicrobiia > Verrucomicrobiales > Verrucomicrobiaceae > Prosthecobacter. The sequence goes on along the minus strand of NZ_JBILYB010000036.1, from coordinate 1,169 downwards.
CTCAAACTGAAGCTGCTGCCCCCACCGAGAATCCTTATGCCGCAGCGCTTACCTTGGATGGCTTCGTGCAGCGCACCGGCATCATGGCCTACCCGCTGATCATCCTCTCCATGATCACTGCTTTCTTCATCGTGCTCTTCACCTTCACCGTCCGCCAGGGCACCGTGGTGAGTGATGCGTTCATGAACAGCGCCGATGCCCTCATCCGCAAACAAGACTACCTCGGCCTGCTCGCCGTCTGCAACCGCCGCAATGAATGCATCGCCCGTGTCACTGCAAAGACACTCGACTTTGCCACGCGCAACCCGACCGCCAGCTTTGAAGAAGTGAAGGAAGTCACCGAAGCCGAGGGCAACCGCCAGTCCAGCCTTCTGCTCGCCCGCATCGCCTATCTTGGTGACGTCGGTGCTGTGGCACCCATGCTCGGACTGCTCGGCACCACGCTGGGGATGATCACCACCTTCCACGAAATCTCGAACACTCAATACGGCGGCAGCAATCAGCTCGGCCTTGCACAGGGCGTCTCTGAAGCGCTCTTCTGCACGGCCTCCGGCCTCGCCATCGGCATCCCGGCCCTCATCTTTTACTCCATCTTCCGTGGCAAGGTGAACCGCCTCATCTCCGAGATGGAAGCCGCCACCACGCACATCATGGCCCTACTCGCCGTTCAGTACAAACGCGCCGCCCGCGCCGCCGCTGGACGCCCGGACTGAGACCATCACCAGCCTGACGCGCCATGAACTTTCGCAAACAACACTCCATCGAGCCCACGCCGATGCAGCTCGCGCCGCTCGTGGACGTGCTCTTCCTGCTGGTCATCTTCTTCGCCGTGACCTCGCACTACGCGAAGAACGAGCAGGTCATGGACATCAGCGTCCCCGCTGCCGATCAGGGAAAAGAAAACGAATCCCGCAATGTCGGGGAGATCATCATCAACATTAAAAGCGAGGGTGAGATCATCGTGAACGGCCAGCAGCTCACCGTTGAGGAACTGCTCGCCAAGCTGAAGAACATCGTGACCGTCTTCAAGGATCAGGCCGTGATTCTTCGAGGCGATGAAGTCGTGGACTACAAGCACGTCATCCGCGTTTTAAACACCTGCCAGGAAGCCGGCATCTGGAACATCGCCTTCGCCACTCGCAAGCCCGACGCAGAAGCCCCGAAAAAAC
>NZ_JBILYB010000035.1:0-47245 GCF_044378005.1 Prosthecobacter sp. | reverse complement strand
CCGGGGCTGTAAGAAAGGAAAGACTTGAAGAGCTGCCTCATGATCAAGGTGCCGCCACAGGCTCCAGCAAAGGCAGCGCTCCGACGGCACTCTCAGTGCTGGCTGCAGCAGCGGTCTTTGCTGCGTTCGGCTTGAAGGTTCGCGTGATTTCATCCGCCGCCTTGCGGCCATGGACCACCTTGCCAAGCACGACATACACGCCGTCTTCATCCTGAATCGGGTTCTTCACGCTGGCTTCAGCACCAGGATAGAGGTTTTCGATCACGCCGCTGTTCGGACCTTCCGCATCCGTGTGAGGAACTCCTGGTTCATCCGAGATGGTGTAGTCGAAGCTGATGATGCTCGTGCCCACATTGCGGAACTTCACGGTGTGTTCCAGAGTCTCTTCGTCCACCATGTCACTCACGAGCTGATAGGCGACGGGTGTGTTTGGAAAGGTGACACGTTCTGTGGTCACAGTCTTGCAGGAGACAACGGCCAGAGCAGCGGCGGCAACGGCGACGAAACGGGAGATAACAGGGCGCATGGGCGTCAGAAGGAAGGGTGGGAGTATGGAGGAATCAATAGCGGTAGCGGAAGCCAACGAGATAGCCGTCAGCGCTGTAGCCGCGGAGGTCTTCGAGATCGCCAAAATGGAAGTCACGGTATTCGGCAAAGACAGAGTATTGGTCTTTCCAGGTCCACTCGACCCCCGCGTACCAGTTCCAAGAGTTGATGAACTCATCAATGGTGAAAGGCGTCTGGGTCGGGTCCGTGCTGCTGGCGTTGCGGAACCACACCTGACCACCGCCGAAACCACCACCGATGTAAGGGCGGAAACCAGCGGCAAACTTGCCGATGCGCGCACGGTAGCGATACAGATCGAGTCCAATGGTGCCGTTCAGGTTGAAGAAGAGCGAATTCATGTCGGCTTCCACGGCATCACCCGTCAGTGTGGTGGACATGAAGGTGGATTCGACATCCAGCGACGTCATGATCGGCAGCTTCTTCATTTTCCAGCTTTTACCCACTTCAATGCTGAAGATGGCGGCACCATCCTGATCTTCGATCGTTCCACCACCGCGCAGAGATCCAGTCTGACTCATGGTCTCACCCACAGACACACCGACATAGGGGCCATATTTCCGCTTGGCACTCTGCCCCTCAGCGGCGTCGCCGAGGGACTTAAGCTCCAAATCGGCGGCGAAAAGGCCCGATGCCGTGAAGAGGAAAGAGAGAAGTAATGTCGTGCGCATGAGAATGATTAATCTACCTGCTTTTAGCGTGCAGACGAAGGTGTCGAAATGCCTTCGATGTGAAGAATTCGTCACACGGAAGCTGCCGCGGATTGTCACATGAAGGACACATTGAACCCATGCGACTGCTCAGACTGCTGTCCCTTTCCCTCCTTCCTGCCCTGATTTTCGCGCAGGAATCCCCCCCCAAACTCGTCGTGCCAGCGCCGCTGACGGAGCCTTTGCCCCTGCCCAGCTCCGAACCCGAGTTGCCGACAAATGCAGGCTTTCCCGTGGACGTGAACAACTACGAGAACCCGCTCCTCCTGTTCCAGGGCGCACCCAAAGGTCTACCCATGGCTGATGAGCCCAGTCCGGATCTGCTGCCCCCCATCTCTCCATATCTGCCCGGCGAAAAACCTCCAACCGGCACACCCGACCGCCCCCTGACCCCCGACGAACTCCGCCTGCGGAATCTCGGCGTCAAGATTGTCTCCTCCATCGTCGGACTTCGTGTGTGGGATGCTTTTGGCTCACAACTGGCAAACGGCGTCGGCTGCTATGTCTCCGCTGACGGCGTCATCCTCACGGACACTGGTCTCCTGCATCCTGAGATCGCCGAAAAAATCGACTACGTCACCGTCACAGGAGCGGATGGCACGCACCAAAAGATCACCGGCTTCTACATGGCCGATCTGGTCACCGGTGTGACCTTGCTTCAGGGTGAACGCACGGACACGCGCCCTCTCGAACTGCAGCCCGCCACGGATTTCCGCAGCAAACAGCCCTGCCACGTTCTCGCCATGTCAGAAAAGCGCGGCCTTGTGCTTGCCGATGCCACCGCAGAAGTGGACGGCGCTCTCACCGGCCTTGGCTGGTTGAATGTGCGTGGCCTGGACTCGCCCGGTGCCGTCGGCTCACCGGTCATCAATGACCTCGGCCAGGTCATCGGCATCGTCGGGATGCAGGTGCCTCTGAAGAGCTGGATGAACTTCGCCCTGCCCTGCGATGCCGCCGCTCTTCAGATCCGCAAATCTCGCGCCGCCCTTCAACCGCTCGCCAATCTCCCCAAAACGCCCAAATTGCGCGAGGTCGCCAAAGATGCTGATTTCGTCCGCGCCTTCGAGACTTTGCAGATGCGCCGCGTCGAGTCCGCCATGCGTCAGTTCGTCACCCTCACCCGCAAATACCCGCGCAGTGCCGAATGCTGGGCCTTGCTCGGTCTCAGCGCCTCCTATCTCGGAGCTGCTCCCGAGGCATTGAACTGCCAGCGCAAAGCCGTGGCTCTCGATCCCAAGACCGGCCTCTACTGGCATCAGCTCGCCTTTGCCAAGCTGCGCGAAAACCCCAATGCGGTTCCCGACACCACGGAAGATCGCGAAGCCCTCGAACTCGCCACCGAACAGCGTCCCAATGACGCCCTCGCCTGGCTCCTGCTCGCCAGTCGTCGCGTGCGGGATGGTGATCTCGGCAGTGCTGAAGATGCACTGAAGCGTGTCATCCTCCTCGCGCCGAACTATGCCCAGGCCTACTACCTCAGCGCTTATGTTCGTGGTCGCCTCAAAGACTACGACGGAGCGCAGGCCGCCATCACGCAGAGTCTCAAGCTCAACCCGGGCTACTCCGAAGCCTGGTATTATCAGGGCCTCCTTTTCGACAAGAGAAACAGCCTCGATGAAGCTGCCAAAGCCTACCGCAACACCGTCCGCCTCCGCCCGACACATCCGAATGCGTGGAAGAACCTCGCCTACTCTCTGAAGAAGAGCGGACACAGCACCGAGGCCAAAGAAGCCTTCGCCGAACACACCAAGCGAACCGCGAAACGGTAGCCACCACTACCTCCACAAGATCCGCGCGGCATACACCGAATTGTCCGCACCAAAAGCATTCTCCGGTGTGATCACGATGTTCGGCGACCACGTCTGCATCCACTCCGCCACCGTCACCCAGGTTTCGTTTTCACTGACTTCCGTGATGGCGAAGTTCCCCAGCCGTGCTCCACGCTCAGGGACGAGAATGCACTCCGTCGCACGCTTCACCGCCAGCGTTTTTTGATCCACCTCCGCCATGAACAGCGGTGCCCGATGCCGAGCGACATGGTCGTTGTGAGCGCCTTTGCGGTTATAAACGAGATAAAGCCGATCTCGATGCGTCACCCAGTGCTGCTGCGTGTTGTAGTTCCCCAGCTCGCTGCCGTCGTCGAACTTCCAAGGCTGGATGGGCCCGAATTGCAGCCCATCATCGCTCGTCGCCACATAGCCCGCTGTATCGTTTCTCAGCGTGAGGAAAAACTTGCCCGCGCAACGCGTGATCGACGGCTCATACACACCGCGACCACTTTCGAGCGCGAGTTCCGTGCCGTGCTCGAGATACTTCAGCGTCGTGCCATCAAAGGAGCAACGCAGCACGGTGGTGCGGTAGTATTTGTCCTTCTCGGCCTTGAAGTAGATCGGCAAAAGGATGTCTCCATTCTCCAGATCGAAGCGCTGCACACTGCCGGCACCTGCGTTGATGAATTTCACGTCATCCGGCATCGTCAGCGTCGTCCAGGCCGACCACGTCCGCGTCTTGTCATCATAGACGGCATAGCTCGCCTCGCGCTTCCGGTTCTCCACCACCTTGTCACCGCGATACCGCACCGTGTGGCCGATGCCGAGGAGCTTGCCCGACTTTGCGTGCCATTTCGGTGTGAAGTCACAAGCCGCCACGATCTGACCATCGGGCTCATTGCGTCGGCCCAACGTGTCCGCGTGCTCCTTGATCGGACTCCAACTCGTGCCGAGATCGTCAGTGCGCACATCGTTCAGCGCATAAAAGATGTCGCTGCCCGTGAGCAGCAGCTTCTGCATCGTCAGCACCACACTCGGTGTCTTGCCAGGGATCGCGCCTGCTCGCGGATGCACCCAGCAAGTCTTGCCATCGTAGCCTTCCGACACCGTCGTGAGCTTCACTTCAAACGGCAGCCCGGCGGGTGGTGGCGTCACGAGTTGGAGATGCTCGCGCAGCTCCGGCACTTCGCTCTGCAATCCCTCCGCCACCAGCCTCGCCATCATGCGGGCACCCTCGCGGGAGAAGTGTGACTTGTCCGTCACGCTCGGGCCATAGAGTTGGCAAAACTTCTCCCCCATCTGCTGAAACAACGCAAAGCTCGCACGATGCAGATCGACCACCGGCACCTGCATCTGTTTGCCCACGGCCTGCGCCGCTTCAACATACGGCGTCAGTGAAGTGGTCATCTTGCCATCCACATAAACGCGCCGTGCCACCGAGGTCACGAGCACCGGTTTCCCGCCGCCCTCGCGAACCTCGCGGATGAAGGCTTTCAAGTTATCGCGGTAGGTCGTCGCCGGATCAGTGAAGCGTTTAGGGTCCGCCGTCTTTTGATCGTTGTGCCCAAACTGGATCAACACCCACTGCCCCTTTTCCTTCAGCACCCGATCCCACAATCCAAGATCCCGAAAGCTCTTCGTGCTCGTCCCCGACCGCGCATGATTCACCACCGTCGCCTTCGGCAAAAACTCCCCCAACATCTGCCCCCACCCCGCCAGATCCGGCCGATCCTTCGGTGGGTTCAGAACACTCGCCACCGTCGAATCACCCGCGAGGACGATCTTGATCGGCTCTTGCGAAAAGCCGCTGATGACGAGGAGAAAGAAAGCCGAAAGTGCAATGAAGCGCATGAGTCGTGTACGACGACACAGCTCAGAACAATTCACCGATGGTCGAGCCTTCCGTCAGAGCCACAGGGCGGCCATCGGAGGAGCGATAGCTGATCTCACGGAAGTCATAACCTAGCGCGGCATAGATGCTGGCGTGGATGTCCGCTGGCGAGATGGGGCGCTCTTTGGGGTAGGCACCCGTGGCATCGCTGCTGCCGATGACCTGACCGCCACGCACACCGCCACCGGCGAGCAGGACGCTGTAGCAGCCTGGCCAGTGATCGCGGCCCGCGTCGCCATTGATCTTCGGTGTGCGGCCAAACTCACCCATCCAGACGACGAGCGTGCTTTCCAGCAGGCCGCGTTCTTCGAGGTCATCGAGCAAGGCCGCATAGGCCTGTTCCATCGGCGGCACGAGGCGGTTCTTGAGGCCGTTGAAGTTGTCCTTGTGAGTGTCCCAGGTGATCGAGGGGCCATTCACGGTGGTGACAAAACGGGTGCCAGACTCGATCAAGCGACGCGCGAGCAGATGCGACTGGCCCCAGCTATGCCGACCGTAGCGTTCGCGGACTTTGTCGGGCTCTTTGGAGAGATCAAAAGCCTCCGCCGCCTTGCCAGATTGCAGCAGTTGCGCGGCTTGTTGATTGAAGATGTCGATCTCTCCCACCTGCGGTGATGCGATGGGCTGCACGGCAGCACTGAGGTCACTCAGCAGCGAGAGGCGTTCCTGGAAGCGCTTCGGCGTCAGGCTGGTATCGAGCCCCATGTTGCGCACGCGGAAGGTGGCGGCATTGGGATCATCATCGAGCACGTAGGGGTCGTAGCGCTTGCCGAGACAGCCGCCGAACTGACCCGGCGTGAGGTACACCTTGCTGTCGCAGTGCGGAAAAGGCGTGATCACATACGGCGGCACGCCTTTGCTGTATCCATCGCGCTGGGCCAGCCAGCCGCAGAGGGTGCCGACACCGGGAAGATCCGTCGGACTCGGGTTGATCAGCGTGCTGTCCACGCGATACGGCCTGCCCGTCGTGGCCCAATGCATGCCGCCATTGTGGCTGCTGTGCCCGTGATGCACGCTGCGGATCAGCGCCAGCTTGTCCATGCGCTTCGCCATCTGCGGCAGCAACTCCGTGATGTGGATGCCGGGCACATTCGTTTTGATCGTCTTGAACTCGCCGCGAATCTCTGAAGGCGCGTCCGGCTTTGGGTCCCAAAGGTCAATGTGGCTTGGCGCACCGCCATTGAAGATCAGAATGACCGACTTCGCCTTGCCCAAACCAATGCTGCTGGGTTTTGAAGGTGCGCCGAGAGCCGAGAGCTGGCTCAACCCAAAATTCAGCATCCCCATGCCGCTGGCATGAAGCACGCTGCGCCTTGTCAGGCGAATCTCTGGAAGCTTGGAAGCCATCGCGGCAAACCTACGATGCCGCCCCGTTCATCTTGCTCAGCTCCGCCACTTCAGGTCCACCTTGATCCCATTCCATTCATGATCGGTGAGATGAGTATGTGTTGTGAAGCAGCCGCCGCTCGCGCTGATGGGAGCATCGAAAAATTGGGATCGGCGCGTTGCTTGGATGTAACCCTCAAAACAGCCAAGATGGGACGCTCGGGCGGTGATGTCCTTTGAAATGGCTTTCCGTCGTGAGTGCGGGCTGGATTCAATCCTTCTGGCCCCAGACGCGTGGGGTCTTGAAGCTGGCGGATTTGGGGGCGCTTTTCGGGGGCACTGCCTGGGCGGCGAGGGTTTCCAGCCGCGCCCGGAGTTCGGCGACTTTCTCGGGTTGGGCGGCGGCGAGGTTGATTTTCTCGTTCGGATCAGTGGCGAGGTTGAAGAGTTCCACACCGGGAGCATTGCCAGCGCTTTTCTTTTTGTCCTTCTTCTTGGCTTTGACCTTCGGTTCTCCGCCCTCCTCGCTGTCGGAGACGTTTCCGGCGAGCACGAGCTTCCAGTCGCCCATGCGGATGGCTCCATTGGCGGGGGTGGTGTTGAGCAGGATGGCATCGTGCGGGGAGGCGGAGCCCTGGGTGATGGCGGGCCAGGCATCGCGGCCATCGAGAGGGAGTTTTTGCTCCAGCGAGACGCTCGCGAGTTTCAGAAGGGTGGGATACCAGTCCACCATGTGCAGCGCTGCGGTGACCTGACTCCCGGCTTTGATGACGCCATCCCAGGTGGCAAAGGCGACGACGCGTGTGCCGCCTTCGTAGAGGGTGCCTTTGCCAGCGCGGAGCGGGCCGTTGTCGGTGATCTGGCCGGGGCTGGGGCCGCCGTTGTCACTGGAGAAGATGAAGAGGGTGTCTTTGCGCATCCCGGCGGCGTCGATGGCGGCGGCGATCTGCCCGACGGCCTCGTCCATGGCGGTGAGCATGCCTGCGTATTTCTGGCGGGTGCCTTTGAGGTCTGGGTAGGCCTTTGAGTAGCTCTCCGGGACCTGATAGGGGCCGTGGACGGCGTTGAAGGGGACGTAGAGGAAGAGCGGTTTGGATGGGTCGCGCTTCTGGATGAGGCGGACGGATTCTCTGGCCAGAAGATGCGTGGAGTAGCCTTCGTCGCGGTTCTCCTGGTCGTCGCGATGCCAGTCGTGACCACCATCGCGATCATGGGTGAAGTAGTCGAGCGCGCCGTTGTAGTGACCGTATTGATGATCAAAGCCGCGCTTCGTCGGCAGGTAGGCTGACTGGAAGGAACCGAGGTGCCATTTGCCGACGATGGCGGTTTCGTAGCCGCCTTCCTTCAGGGCCTGAGGCAGCGTGCGCTCCTCCAGCGGCAGGCCGTATTCAGCCCAGGGGCGGACCACGCCGACCTGCAAGCCATGCCGCATCGGGTAGCGGCCTGTCATGAGTGCGGCGCGCGTGGGGGAGCAGACGGGCTGGACGTAAAATTGATCCAGGATGGCTCCGGCCTTGGCGAGTTTGTCGAGGTGCGGCGTCTGGATTTCCTTTCCGCCCATGAAGCCGCAGTCAGCACGCCCGAGGTCATCGGCCAGCAGGAAGACGATGTGGGGGCGCGATGGTTCTGCGAGGGTCCAGGCTGCGGAAAAGAGGAAGAGCGCGATGAAGGCAACAGGTTTCATGAGCGCGGTGAAACGTGGGGCCGGGCCTTGTCTTGCCGACTTAAAAAGATGCTAAAAGATGCCATTCACCCTTCAGGCCGGGCATTTCGTCGCGTGCAGAGCGATGCCCTGTCGCTGGGGGGTAGTTCACCCCATGGCAAAGGAATGACGGATGGTTCAGCTTTCATCCTCAATCATGAATACCCATCCATCCACTCTGCCTCCGTCCAGCCCACTGCCCCAAGCCGCCAAGGAATTTAGCTGGCATGCCGCTGAAACTACCAAGGAAGCCGCCCAGCGCGGTGCTTCTGCGGCCAAGGAATTGTACCAGACGATCTCGACCGAGGCGAAGGACGGTCTCGCGCACGGCAAAGAGTATGCTCAGCAGGCATTCGATGCCACGAGGGACGCTGCCCAGCACGCGACAGAAGTCGTGAAGGACACCTACCTGACGGTGGCGGCAAAGGCAGAAGACACTCTGGCCAACTCGAAGGACTATGTGCGCCAGCACCCTCTGCCGGTCATTCTCGGAGCCCTCACGCTGGGGAAGACGCTCGGATGCCTGATCGGTATGTCGCACAGGCAGGAGCAGACGTTCCGCCAGCGCTACCTTTGGTAGAACAGGATCTCCGGCTGTCCTCCGTGACTCGGAGCAGGAGGATTGGCTGAGGAGAATGATGGACATCCGCCGTGAGATTGGCTGTAATCCACTTCCAGCCATGCTGGACCCCAACCTCAAAGAGCTGATCCAACGGAACCGGTTTCATTTGAAACCAGTGCTGGAGGTGGTGCCGCTGCTGCCGGAGACGGAGGCGGACGCCGCCGCACTCCGCGAGCTGCGGGAAAAAGTGCGCGAGCAAAAATCCACCATCCGTGAAACGCACGATGAGCGCTCCCAACTGCTACGCGAACTGGGGCAGGTTTACACGGAACTGAAAGCCCTGCGCAAAGAGCAGGCAAAAGCCCCTGCCCCGGCTCAAGAGCATCTGCCCGTCGAAGACGATCTGCTGCTGCCTGATGAGGTGGAAAACGCCCAGCCTCCGAGGTTGATCGAGTTTCCCCGCCGCTTCCAGGACACGCTTTTGCATCTACCACGCCAGATCGGTCGTGCAGCGCTGACTCTGTGTGGACGGCTGGCAGCGGGAGACCCCTCCGCCTATTCGGGCGTGGTGCGGCTGAAGGCAGCTCCAGACGTGCTGCGCGTGCGAGTGGGCATGGATCACCGGATGCTCTTCCGTCTCCTGCCAGAAACCGTGCAGATCGTGGACCTGATCAACCGCCGGGATCTGGAGAAGCGTATCCGCTCTCTGTGAGCACTCGTAGATGATAGGCTCGTGCCACCCGTCATTTCGTAAAAGCACGAAGCACCCTTCAGCCATGCCTCAAAAATCTTGTCCGCCAGAGACCGTCGTGCTCATCCATGGGCTCGGGCGCTCACCGCGCAGCATGAGCGTGCTGCGGTTTGGGATTCAGAGAGCTGGCTTTCGGGTGCTGAGTGTGGGGTATCCCTCGCGCTGCATTTCGATTGCTGAAGCGGTGAAGGATCACTTGGAGCCGGCTTTGGCGAGGTTGCCCATCGAACCAGGAGCTCGGGTGCATTTCGTCACGCATTCGTTGGGCGGCATCGTGTTTCGCGCCTGGGCGGCACAGCGTGATCCGGCGTTCCCACTCGGGCGGACCGTGATGCTGGTGCCGCCGAACCAGGGCAGTGAGATCATCGACATGCTCCAGCCGCTGCGCTGGCCGCGCTGGGTGCTGGGTCCGGTCGTGGATGAACTCGGAACCGCGTCCGGCAGCACGCCGAAGGCGCTGGGTATGCTGCCTCCTGAAACGGGCGTGCTGATGGGAAGCAAGGCGACGCTGCCTTTGTTCAGTCATCTGCTGGGGGATGAGCATGATGGTCTCGTCACCACGCGTGGCGGCCAGGTGGAAGGGCTCGCGGACTTCACGGTCCTGCCCGTGAATCATTTCACCGTGCTCTTCCGACCCTGTGTTCTACGCGCTGTGAATCACTATCTGAAAAACGGTAGTTTCACATGACGGGCAGGATGCGCCGGGTCAGTCCGCACACTGCGGGCACTGGCCGTAGAACTCGAGTTCATGGTAGATGCGCTTGAAGCCGGAGTTTTGGGCGATGGTCTTTTCCAAAGCTTCGACGGGACAGGCGATGTCGAGCCGCTCGATGCGACCGCAGCCGTTGCAGATGAGGTAGTCGTGGTGCTCGCCGGGCAGATTGATGGTGTAATAAGCGGCGCGGTCATGAAGGCCGAGTCGGCGGATGAGGCCGTGATGCTCCAGCTTGATGAGCAGGCGATAGACGGTGGCTTTGTCCGCACCGCTGGACAGCGCCTCGGACTCGGCGATGTCGCCAAGTGTGATGGGCTGGCATGCCTGGATGAGGATGCTGAGCACGTCACTCAGCGCCTTGGTGCGGCGAAGACCCACACCGCGAGCACGCTCCATCGACTCCGCGAGCAGCTTTTCCGGCTCATGCCGGTGACAGCCGTCGTGATGATGATGGTGGTGCTTGCTCATGCGCCGTGAAGTGAACTCTGGGTCAGATGCCCTCGGCCTGACGCTTTTTCTCGGCCTTTGCTTTCATGCGTATGTTCAGCATCTCGTTGAAGATGGAGAAGGCCATGGCGAAATAGACGAAGCCTTTCTGGAAGTGAACGCCGAAGCCCTCGGCCACGAGCGTGGTGCCGATGAGCAGGAGGAAGGAGAGGGCCAGTACCTTCACCGTGGGATGACGGCTGATGAAATCACTGACGGTTCCGGCGAAGATCATCATGAAGCCGACGGCGATCATGACGGCGATGATCATGACCATGACATCATCGACCATGCCCACGGCGGTGATGACCGAGTCGAGGGAGAAGACGATGTCCAAGATGGCGATCTGCACGAGGATGGCACCAAGGGCAGCCCTGGCTTTGCCAGCGTCCGGGTTCTCCTCTTCGTGACCTTCGATCTTGTGGTGCAGTTCCTTCGTGCTTTTCCAAAGGAGGAAGAGACCGCCGAGAATGAGAATGAGGTCCTTGCCTGAGATCTCATGCCCCATCACGGCAAAGAGAGGCTCTTTAAGCTGCATGACCCAGGTGATGCTGAGCAGGAGCATGATACGGGTCACCATGGCAAAGGCCAGGCCAAGGAAGCGGGCGCGCGGACGCTCCGCCACGGGCAGCTTGTCCACGAGGATGGAGATGAAGACGATGTTATCGATCCCCAACACGATCTCCATCACGGTGAGTGTGAGAAGGGCGATCCAGGCTTCGGGACTGCTGATCCAGGAGATGTCGAAGGGGTTGGCGGCGAGCAACGGGAGGAAATCGGTCATGCGGCGCGGAGACTAGATCAGGATGGCCTGCTGGCAAGGCTCACTGCTGTCTGGATGCACGCGCTGCGCTGCCTCAACGGACGATCTGCCACTTCGCCTGACGGAGCACGGCGAGCTTGGGTTCCTTCATGCTTTCATACCAGACGGTCAAAAGGGTGCCGTCGGCGAGTTCGACGGTGCTGGGGTAACCGAGGTCACCACCTTTGCCATCGCCGGAGAGGATCATGGGCTCGCTCCAGGTCTTGCCGTGGTCGGTGCTGAGGCGGGCTTGGTTGCCAAAAGGCGGGCGGCGGTGGCCGTAGGTCATGAGCAGGCGGCCATCGCGCAGGCGGAGGAGGTGGGAAGGAAGGCCGAAGGTGATGGCATGGGGCTCTGTCCAGGTCTTGCCGCCATCCTTGGATTCGGTTTGCAGGGTGCCGCCTTTGTCAGCGGGGTTATGATTGCGGATCTGGGCGATGATAGAGCCATCAGCAGCTTCGACAGCGTGGAGTTCATGGTAGCTTTTCACCGCGTCGTCGCCTTTGCGGGTGGGGATGTCTGCCAGCCATTGCCAGGTGAGGCCATCGTCCTTGGATTCGGCCACGCCGACCTTCTTTTCACCAGTCCAGAGCTGCTTGCCGGCATAGAGCAGGCGGCCGTCTTGGAGCTGGATGGGCCCGTGAGGACTGTTTACCACGGTTGGGATGCGGTTTGACCATGTTTTGCCGCCATCCGTGGAGCGGATGAGCCACTCCCCGAGTTCAGCCTTGCGCTCCTCGTCATTGAGACGGTCATGAGCGGCCTTCCACTTGGCAAAGCGCTCAGGGGGCATCGCTTTAGATACCCAACCCTTTTCGGTGTGCTCGGCCATGGCGGTGGCTTTCTTGAAGGAGTCCTCATAAGCGAGCGAGGTGAAGGTGGTAACGAGCAGGGTGCCCTTCGCCGTCTCCAGCACGCCGGAGTCTCGGTCGTCGATGGCTCCATCCAGCAGCACTCGTGGCCAGGTCCAGGTCTTGCCGTCATCGCGCGAGGTCATGGCGTGGACCTGGCCGAAGGGGCAGACGTGGGACTCGCGACCACCGGACCAGGAGAGCCAGAGCTCGCCATTCGCGCGGCGGACCACGGTGGACCAGCCGTGGTAATACTCGGACTGAGGGGAGATGACCATGGTCTCCAGGATCTTGATCGCTGGTGGTTCAGCGCTTTGCAGAATGCTGCCGAGAATGAAGATGCTGAGGATGGAGAGCAACGATGGGTTGGAGGTCATGCCGACACTACGGGAGAAGGGTGGCAGGTTTGCATTGTCACGTCGCGGGACCACGCTCCTATCCAGCGTCATGCCAGCACACGCCGACAGCTTTTCCATCACCACTCGGGGCAAGGGAACCTACGAAATCACGGACCGCTGCGAGCAGGTCGTGCGCGCTTCGGGCATCAGGACGGGCATGGCGACGATCTTCGTGCAGCACACGAGCTGCAGCCTCGTGATCTTTGAAAATGCCGACCCCTCAGCGCGGACGGATCTGCATTCGTTCTTCGATCATCTGGTGCCGGAGGACACGCCCTACTTCGTGCATACTCATGAAGGCGCGGACGACATGCCCAGCCACCTGCGCATGGCGCTGACACGCACGAGCGAGGTCATTCCGGTCGTGAACGGGCGGCTGGCGCTGGGGACATGGCAGGGGATTTTTCTTTTCGAGCATCGGCGGGCACCACACACGCGGAGTGTCGTGATCAGCGTGGTCGGGGAGTGAATTGACAAAACGGTTGCTCCACGAGCCTGCGAATGGCTATGATGACGAACTATGGCCTCCCTCAATAAAGTCATGCTCATCGGCAACCTCACCCGCGACCCCGAGGTGCGCTTCACTCCGAAAGGATCTGCCGTCTGCGATATGGCGATCGCCGTGAACCGCCGCTATCTGAATGAAAACACTGGTGAACGTGTGGAAGAAGTGACCTATCTCGACATCGTCCTCTGGAACAAGCAGGCCGAGCTTGCCGGGCAATACCTCTCCAAAGGCCGCTCTGTTTATATCGAGGGTCGCCTCCAGATGGACACCTGGGAGGATAAGGCCACTGGCCAGAAGCGTAGCAAGATCCGCATCGTCTGCGAAAACATGCAATTCCTCAGCGGTCCTGGTGGTGGCGGCGGTCCTTCAGGTGCAGGGGCCAGTGGTGGCTATCAGGGTGGCGACGACGAGGGCGGCTACAGCTCTCCTCCACCTCAGCAGCAAGCACGTCGTCCGGCAGGCAATGGTGGCGGTGGCGGCGGCGGCGGCGGTTACCAGCGTCCCGCTCCTGCACAGCAGCGTCCACCTCAGCGTCCAGCCCCCGCACAACAGCAGGATGACTTCGGCGAAGGCCCCATCACCGACGGTCTCGAAGGCGACGACATCCCCTTTTGATCGCCCGACTGCGCGCCCTTTGCGCATTCATGTGCAGCCTTTGGCAGCCCTCTAGGAAACTGGAGGGCTGTTCGTTTTGGGTCACAGAACGCCGCTTCCCCCACCGGCCAACCACCCAAAACTAAACGCCATGAAAGCACTCATCCCCGCCATCCTGCTCGCCCTCGTCAGCGTCACTGCCGTCTTTGCCAAAGGCGGTCCCGCCATCAATGATAAATGCCCCGTCGATGGCAAAGCCGTCCGCATCATCTACCGCGTCTTCACCGAAAAAGGCAACGTCGCCTTCTGCTGTGTGGACTGCATGGACACTTATCAGAAAAGCCCCGGCCGCTACACCGTCGAGCCCAAGGCACCCGGCAAATAAGCCGTCGCAGGAGGCAGCGTTTGAGAACTGGGAGGCGGCTGGGACCGGAACTTGCTCCAAAGAGCACCGGCAGGCGGCTGCAAACTTCTGTGCTCTCGCTGCGTCTTTTGAGTCCCCCCCAATGAATACCTCACGTCGTCTTTTCCTCCGTGGCACCGGTGCAGCGCTCGGCCTGCCGTGGCTGGAGTCCATCTGCGCTTTTGGAGCCGAATCGGTCAAAAACAACACCGCGCCGCGTCGGCTCGCCGTGTGCTTCACCGGCAATGGCGTGAACCCGCATCACTGGGGCGCGGAAACAACGCCCAGCGGCATGGTTTTCAAAAAATCGCTCATCCCGCTCGAAGGACTCAAGAAGCATGTGAACGTCTTCACCGGCCTGTGGAATCCCACGACCGTCGAAGGCGAAGGCGGTCACTATCCGAAGATGAATGTGCTCTGCGGCCTGAAGGTGAAAAAGACCACCACCGATGTCGAAGTCGGCACCACGATGGATCAGCTCATCGCGGCACAGACAGGCAAATTCACGCCCGTGCCCAGCGTCGTGCTCGGCACTGAGCGGCCCAGCTACAGCACGGACAGCGGCTTCACCTCGATCTACTCCGCCTACATCTCTTGGAGCACGCCCACGACTCCTGCGCCGAAGGAAATCTTCCCGCAGCAGGCCTTTGACCAGCTCTTTGACGATGGCAGTCGCCGCAAGCGCGACAAAAGCATCCTCGACCTCGTGCTCGAAGACGCCAGCAGCCTCAAACCGAAGCTCAGCAGCCGCGATAAGCAGAAGCTCGACGAATACCTCACCTCCGTGCGTGAAATCGAGCAGCGTGTCGAGCTCGCCGAAAAAATCAGCCAGGCCGAGACCAACGGCCAAGGCTGGATGCCCACCGTGAAGGCTCCAACCATCGGCCGACCCGCCGCAGGCATCCCCGCCAGCAGTGAGGACCATCTGCGCCTCATGTTCGACATCATGCTCCTCGCCTTCCAGATGGACCGCACCCGCGTCGCCACCTTCATGATGAACAACGACCTCTCCAACATGCGCTTCCCCAGCCTCGACGGCATCAGCGGCGGCATCCACGAGCTGTCGCACCATGCCAATGACGAGCATCGCCTCAGCCTGTATCAGCGGGTGAACGAGCATCAGGTCAAACTCTGGGCCGAGTTCCTCGCCAAAATGCAGGCCACGAACGAAGGCGAGCGCACCCTGCTGGAAAACAGCATGATCCTGCTCACCAGCAGCCTCATGGACGGCAACGCGCACGACTCCCGCCAGCTCCCCGTCGTCCTCGCCGGCGGCGGTGGCGGCACCATCCAAGGCGGCCGCTTCCACGACCTCAGCAAAGACGAAAACCGCAAACTCTGCCGCCTCCACATCGCCCTCATGGACCGCATGGGCGTGAAAACGAGTCACTTCGGTGACGCGGAGAATGCGTTGGTGATTTAGTAGATTCGTTCGGCATTTGAAGGCGGCTTAAATAAAACCAGCCTTCCCGTGCGTCGTCTGCCAAACTGACCACGGATGCCGCCTAGCGAAGCCACTCTCTCCCGACTCCATGCCGACCACGCCTTGAGCGTGTATCGCTTCGCGTGGTCGGTGACGAAGGATGAGGGGCTGGCGCAGGAGGTGGTGCAGGAGTTGTTTTTGAAGCTGGCGCGTGATGCCGAGGCGGTGACGACGGCACGCTCGGAGCGGGCGGTGATCTTCACGATGGCGCGAAACCTCTCGCTCGATGCGCTGCGGCGTCGCCAGCGGGAGGAAAAGGCGCTGGAGGCGTGGGAGCAGGAGTTGCCGGGCTGGTTTGAGCCGGCAGCGGATCACGACGCGCTCATCGCTGCCCTCGCGGAGTTGCCGGAGGAGCAGCGCAGCGTGGTCCACCTGCATGTGTGGGAGGACATGGGCTTTCGCGAGATCGGCGAACTGCTCGGCCAGCCCACGCAAACCATCGCCAGCCGTTACCGCTATGCCTTGGAGAAACTCCGTGCCCACAAACACACTCTCGTATGAAAACCAATGTCGAACAAACCCTGCGAACTCTGCGTTGGCGTGATCCGCCGCCGGAATTCTTGAAGCACAGCATGGAAGTGGCGCTCGCGGAGTCGAATCGAAAGCGTCGCGGCTTCGCATGGCTCACCTTCATCCCGCGACCTTTGCGCCTGCCGCTGGCGGCGTGCTGGCTGCTTGCGTTCTACTTCCGGCTCACCACGCCGGAGGCCATCCCGCAGAGCACGCTGCAAAACTACGCCAATCTGCCGCCGGTGACGCCCGCGCAGATGATCGCCCATCTCGCCGAAACCGAACGCCTCGCCCATGAACTCCTCGAACAACGCCGCGGCCCCATCCCGCCGCTGTGAAGAAAGTGGAACAGGTTTTGAACCTGTTCATTCCCCGTCGCGCTCATGAACCCAGCCACTCCTTCCAAACCGACAGGTTGCAAACCTGTCTCATGTTCTCGCCGCTGGCTCCGTCGCACCGCGTGGACGCTCGTGTGTTTCATCTCCCTCATCACCGTGCTCTGGCAGTGGGAGAACTGGCGCAGTGCCCGTGAACTCAAAGCAGCACGCGAACGCCTGCTCGCACGCATCGGCACGGAAAATTGGTTCGACCTCGCTGCTCCCAGCGTGCCGGATGAGCAGAACTTTTTCGCCCTGCCCGTCGTCGAGCAGTGGATGCACCGCGAAGGAAAGCGAATCCGCTACGTCATCCCGAAAGGCGTGTTTTTGCCCGAAGGCTTCGTAAAGCCAGAAATCCTCGAAAACGAGACCGACGGCACCTCCCGCGTCGATTTCGCGAATTGGGCCAACAATCGCGATTTGAAGGGCGAATCGCCCGCAGTCGCCCTGAACCGCGAACTCGGCAGCGGCAACGGTTTGCTACCCATGCTGGCAGCTGGCCTCTCCCGGCCCTTTTCCGCCTGGAAACCGCACCAGCATGACGAATTCATCACCGCAGGGGCCAATCCATACGAGGCACCGCAGCCGAATGTCAGCCAAGTGAACGCCACCATGCTCGATCTGGGCCTGCATCTTCGCGTCGCTGCCGCCGCAGTTGATTTGGAAAAGACACGCAACACCGCGCTCATCCTGCTGCGCTTGTTTCCTGAGTCCGCCACCTCACATCACTGGCTGGTCGATTCGCTGGTGTGCACCGCCACGCACGGAATCGCCTTTGAGGCGCTGCAAGACGCCCTCGGCAAACCTGCATGGACAGAAGAAAGCCTCCGCGCCCTTCAACTCCAGCTCGGCAAGATCAACGACCTCGAAGTGATCGAGCGTGCCATGAGCATGGAGACACTCACCGGCTACGGCGTCGGCCTCTTCATCCGTGAAAGCTGCCGCAAAGACGGCCTCGCTGTGGAAATGCTCCACTTTGGCAATGAGAACGACTCCTGGCTCGCCCGCCTTGGCAACCAAGCCACCCGCTTCGGCTACATCTACGGTCCCACCGGCTGGCACGACGCCAGCACCGCCTTCTATGTCGAGTGCTACCTCGACACGCTCGGCCCCGCAGGTGAAACCGAGTGGATAAACGCCGCGCAACGTCAAGAAGACATCAAAAGCCGCTACAAATCCGAATACGTCCACAACGACTGGCTCCGCGACTGGAACATGCGCCGCAAAATCGGCCTGATGGCGATCCCCCGCGTCGGCAACCTCTTCCCTGCCGCCGCAGAAACGCTCTTCCACCGCCGCTGCCTCATCCTCGCCTGTGAATTGGAAAAGCATCGCCTGCGTCACGGCGCGTATCCGGCCGCCTTGCCGATTCTCAGCGGCTTTGAAACGCACGACCCCGCCCGCCCGAAGCATCCTCCCGGCTACTGCCTCGAAAACGGCGGCTACCTGCTCTGGTCCGCCGGACCCGATGCCAGGGATGACGGCGGCGTGGCCGACAAAGACTGGCTCTGGCGCATGAAACGAACTCCATGAACTCGAAACCCATCACCGAAACCTGGTTCACGCTCCGTCTTGCTCGCTGGCTATGGCGGCTCATCTGGAATCGCCGTGCGGCGTGGACGCTCGTGGTGATCGTCTCCCTCATCACCGTGCTCTGGCAGTGGGAGAACTGGCGCAGCGCCCGCGAGCTGAAGGAGGTGCATCAGCGTGTGGTGGAGCGGCTGGGCACGGATGATCCCTTTGCCTTCATGCCGCCGACGGTCACGGACGAGCAGAACTACTTCGCGAATCCATTGATCGAATCGTGGCTGCACGAGACGAAGCCGGGAACGTTGGGCACGCACTACAACCCGCCACCCGATGTGCTGGTGCCGAAGGACTTCATCCTGCCGGAGATCGTCGAGAGTGATGACGGCGGGCCTAGCAGGCTCGATTTGAAGGCGTGGATGGTAAAAAGGGCGGCTCCAGCAGGTGAGGACGCCGTGATGGTGCTTTCTCGTGAGCTGGCGGATGGTAGGGCCGTGCTTCCAAAGCTCGCGGAGGGACTGAACAAGCCTTACTCCATCATAAAACCCGGCCAGCGGGAGGCCACGGAGGTGGCGGGCGGCAATCCATGGGAGGCGGCGATTCCCCAGTTTCAAAACGTGAACCGGTTTCAGCAGCAGCTTGGCCTTCATCTGCGCAGCGCGGCGATGGTGGGAGACAAGGAGAAGACCGCAATGACCGCTCAGATTATGCTGCGCTTCAGCGAGGCACCGGCACGCGGCGGCATCATCGGCATCCTGGTGCCGATGGCACTGCATGACATCACTTTTGACGCACTGCACGAGGCGCTGGAGCATCCATCATGGACGGAGGGGTCACTGAGCCGTTTGCAGGTGCGGCTGGGACAGTTCGATGAGTTGGTGAGCTATGAGAAATCCTTCGGCGGCGAGATCACGGGCATGTTTGCCGCACTGGTTTACTTCCGCAGTCATCCCGAGGTGTTGATGGGAAGAAGCGTGCATCAGCCGGGCTGGAAAGGCATGGTGGACCGTGCTTTCGAGTTTGCGATGATTCGTGGCCCCATCGGCTGGCATGATGCCAACATCGCCTTCTATGCAGACTGCATCCTGGAGCAGCTAGGCCCGGTGGGTAAGGACGCATGGCTCACCGCAGCAGCGCGTGATGAAAAAGTGCGCCTGCTTAGCAAAGAGGCCAATTCATGGCCTAACCCAAGGCGGATTCTGGGTGCCATCGCCATTCCGAATGTCGGCAACATCTCCCATGCCGTCGCCGAGGCCCTGTTTCACCGACGCTGCCTCATCATCGCCTGTGCTTTGGAGAAGCACCGGCTGTGTCACGGAGCCTTTCCGGCATCGCTGGAGGTGGTGAAGGAGGATTTGAAGCTCTTCACGCTCGATGATCCAGCACAGCCGGGGCATCTGCCGGGCTACCGCCTTGAAAACGGCGGCTACGTCCTTTGGTCAGCCGGGCCGGATGCGAAGGACAAAGACTGGCTGTGGCGGATGAAGCGTGAGCCTTGAGCTTCTCACCTTCGTGGTCGGCTCATCGGGATCGAGCAGAACGCTGGCGACGAGTGTTTGCGGAGCGACCCTCACCGAGCCAGCCGCTGAATCTCCGCCGCGCTGAGCACGCGCCCGAAGAGCATGAACTCATCCATCACGCCGCTGAAGTGGCGGATGGCGACGGCGTCGCCGCGCTTGCCGTCGTTCCAGTTGCCGAGCTCGGCCAGGGTCATGCGCACGGGGAACATCACCTGCCGGGGCACTCGGGCGACGAGCTCGCCATTTAGGTAATGCCGAACTTCTTTTGCCGCTGGGTCGATGCAGGTGGCCAGATGCAGCCATTGGCCGAATAGCTCGGGCGTGAAAAGCTCGGGCGTGTCGTGATCTTTGGCAGGGATGCCGTCGCGCCCCGCGAGGCCGAGTCGCAGTTTGCCTTCCCGCGTGATCTGCCAGTGAACGGCGCCGTCTTTGTAGCCCTCGACCATGAAGAGGGAGTTGTAGGCGCGGTCGAGCCCGTGGATGCGCACCCAGGCGCTGAGGGTGAGCGCCGAGTGATCTCCGGGGATGCTGAGACGCACGCGGTCGCTGACGTTGCGGAACTCGAGCGCACGTTTGCCCGGCCAGCGGCCCTCCGTCCACTGGCAGCCGACGATGCTGCCCGCCGGCACTTGGGCTGCTTTCAAAGCATGATTGCTCAGCATGCGTGTGTGGCTCGGGTCCTGGAAATCCAGCCGCGCCAGCAAACCCACGTCGGCATTCCACGGCGCACTGTTTTGCAGCCACTGCTCGAAGGCCACGCGCTGGGACTCCGCCGTGCGCTCGTCCACATTGCCGAGCGAGGCAAAGGCATCCTGATTCGCGGCCAGACGCTGAGTCGTGTTCGCCAGCAGCATGGCCTCGCCTTCCTTCAGCGGCTGCATGGCTTTGCCATCGGGATGCAGCTCGACCTCGCCTTTGAAGACATGCACCTGGGCTTCGGGTGAGTTCAGATCGAGCCCGAAGTCGGTGCCGAGATCCACCACGGTGCCCTTCGGCGTCTGGATCTTAAACCCACGGGCCTGAGGCGGCACATGGGCGCTGAGTTTGCCAGAAGTGCAGCGCGCCTCGCTCACGGAGATGAGTTCGAAGTTCGCCGGACCTTCCAGCGTCACGCGCGCTCCCTGATAAAACTCGATCTGCGCCAGCCCGCTCTTCAGCCTCAGCACTCCCGGCACCAGCGGAGTGCCGGTGGGCGGCGCGGCACCTTCCCACTCAGCATTCACGCCGCGCATGAGCACGGCGACGGCACTCGTCGTGGCTTCGTCGTCGGTGGTGAATCCTGCCAGCCAGGTGCCTGCGAGAGTCACACAAGCCGCGAGGGCGGCGGCCATCGTCGTGGGCAGCCAGATCGATTTGCGCGGCGTGGGCTTCACGATGTTCACCGCCGGGGCGAGGGAGCCGAGCCCTGCGGTCGCCTCGCGCAGCATGGCGTCGAGGTGGAGTTGCTCCATGAGCCGCTGCGCCAGCGCGGGGTCACGCTGCGTCATCTCCAGCAGCGCGGCGGCTTCCGCCTCGGTGAGGCAGTCTTCGAGGTAGTGCTGGATCAGCACTTCGGGATCATGAGCATCCTCACGCATAAGCCGGGCCTCCTTTCTTGATCTGACTTTGAATGCACTCGCGCAGCTTCTCGCGCACTCGCGACAACGCGCGGCAGACGGTGTCCGCCTTCATCTCCATCTGCCCGGCGATCTCCGGCGTGGCGACGTCGTGGTAGTAGTAGAGCTGCACGAGTTCGCGGCTTTTCTCCGGCAGCTTTTGCAGGCACTCGCGCAGGATGCCGATCTCCGCTTCGTAGCGCGGCGGCGCGTCCTGCTCCTCGGCCAGTTGGCGGATGTGCTCCGCCAGCTTTTGCACGACCTCCGGCTTTTCGCGTGTGCGATCCCGCCACAGTCGCATGGCCACATGCCGGGTCATCGTGGCGAGAAGCGGTCGCAGATCACGCTCCAGATCCCAGCGCTCTTCTTTGCCGATGAACTCGAGAAACACCTGCTGCGAGATGTCCTCCATCAGCCCCGGCCAGGGCGCGTATTTCAAAGCCACGCCCTTCACGAAATCGTGATGGCTGAGGAAGATCTGGGCGGCGCGCGTCTCGTGAGAGGTCATGTCATGAATTTACCCGCAACTGCCGAGAAAACCGGACAAAAAAGTGCGCCTCACCGGCCTCACTTCTTCCCGCCCTTGGAAAAGAGCCATTCATGCAGCGGCTCTTCTTCAAAGACCTTGCCGACGATGCCGTGGCCTCCGGTGGGATACTCGGTGTACTGGCATTCCTTGTCCCGCTTCAGTTCAGCCCAGAGTTCTTGCGAGCCGGTGACGGGCACCGTGGCATCATCGGCGGCATGGAAGAGCCACAGCGGCACCTTTTTAAAAGTGCCCGCCGTGTCCGGCCCGGTGCAACCAGCCACCGCCACACCAGCGGCGAAGAGTCGCGGCTCGGAGTTAATGAGATGGCAGGTGCCAAATCCGCCCATGGAGTAGCCGACACAATAGACGCGCTCCTTGTCGATGGGCAGTGACTTGAGCAGCTCTTTGACGAGGTCGATGGACTCCTCCCCCGGCGCTGAATTCCACGCGCGTCCGGTGCCGCCGAAGGGCTGGTAGCCGAGCGGGGCGACGATGATGCAGGGGTGCTTTTTGTAGCGCTCCTCCTTCGTGAAGCTCTTCATCCAGCCGCCGACCTGCTTGCCATTTTCATCATTCGGACTCCGGCCATGCAGGGCGAGGATGAGCGGGTAGGTCTTGGAGGCATCGAGATCCTTGGAGGCATAAAAGGCAAAGGGCAGGTTCCCCTGTTTCGAAAGCGCCCAGTCGCCCGTGGCGAGAGCGGCGAAGGGGCCTGAGAGCGGCTTCCCTGCACCAGCGGCAGCAGGCGCAGCGGTGGTGGATTGCTGCTTGATCCATGCCTGATCGGCAGCCGAGAGCCGTGAGATCTCCAGCGGGAAAGTTTGCCCATCAGTGGCGCGCTTCAGCGTCACATGCGTGGCAGTGGCGGAAACGAAGTCCGCCTGCAGCTTCCGACCATCCGCCGCAGTCCATTCGCGGGCGAGGCAGGAGGTGGCGAACGAGAGACTCAGGAGGCAAAGCAATGTTTTCATATCGCCGATCAGCTTAGCGCCCGTGCCTGTCTGGCGGCGAGAATAAAACGCGAGGCACGACTCCTCACTCACCCTTTTCCAGATACTCCAGCGCCTTCGAAAAGCTGGCCTGCTGGAGGAAGTGCGCCAGACGGTTCGGAAGGATGGGCTTCAGCCGATGATGCTCGGTGGTGATCAGCTCGGAGATCTGCTGGAGTGCGGCGAGGTGGCCGGGCGCATCCACATCACGAAACTCATGATCCGAGATGAGATAGAGCCTGCGCTGGAGCAGGGCGTGAAGGGTGCCGAATTCGGAATTCATCGGAGGTCATTACGCCGCCCGGGCGATTTCGGCAATCACGCGATCCATCTCCGCTTCGGTGTTGTAAAAATGCGGGCTGAAACGCAGGTAGGCTTTGCCCGCGCGATCATAACGCAGGCTCGGGCTGATGCGCAGGGCGGTGAGGTGATCGAAGACTTTGTCCACCGGCGGGCCGCTGCCTTCCACGCGATAGGCGGTCGTGATGCCGGAGGCGTTTGGCCCATCGACCGGACAGATGAAGCGGAAGCCCAGCGGCTCCAGCCCTGCCACGAGCCGGGCTTTCAGGCGCAAAAGCTGCGCGCTGACCTGCGGGATACCTTTCTCCAGCAGCAGCTCCAGGCCGACCTTCATCCCGAGAATGCCGGCGACGTTCAGCACGCCCGGCTCATACCGGCGGCCGCCTTTTTCAAACGCGATCTCGGGCTGCGCGATGAAGTTCGGGCTACATACATTCCAGGAGCCGAGCAACGTGGGCCGCAGGCGCTCCCGCACCTCTTCGCGGACATAAACGATGCCCGCCGCCATGGGGCCGAGCATCCATTTGTGGGAGTCGGCGCTGAGGAAATCGACGTGATCGACACGCGTCTCGAAGGCACCGAGCGTTTGGATGGCATCGAGACAAAACAGCACGCCGCGTGCACGCAGCATCTGGCCGATTTCGTCGATCAGTATCCGGTAGCCGCTGAGGAAATGGCAGGAAGCTAGGGCGACGAGCTTCGTTTTCGGAGTGAGGGCTGCCTCGACCAACTCGGGTGTGATGGCTCCCGGCGCGTCGGGTTTCAAAAGTCGCACGACGACGCCATGCCGGGCGAGGTCGGTCCAAGGATACACGTTCGCGGGGTAGTCGTCCTGATAACACACGACCTCGTCGCCGGGCTGCCAGTCGAGGCCGTTTGCCACGAGACTGAGCCCGAGGGAGGTGGGGCCAAGCAGAGAGATCTCGCTCGCCTGTGCCCCGATCATCTTCGCCGCGATGGCACGGGTTTCATTCGTGGCGCGCCAGGCTTCGGGGAACTCCTGCATCCGCGTGCAGGCCTCGTGCAGGTAGTCCTGCATCGCCTTCGCCACCCGCGCAGGCAGGATGGTGACCCCGGCATGGCCAAGGAAGATACTTTCGTGGGCGATGGGGAACTCGGCGAGACGTTCGGCTTCAGAGGTGAACATGGAGGAGAGTGGCATGGGAATGGCGAAATCCGAATGACGAATGACGAAATCTGGATGGCGAAGCCCGGAGAACGGAACGTTGATGTGGAACCATGACCCTTGCCCGCCGACTCGCCTTTCTCCTGCTGCCTTTGTTTTTCGCCTCCTGCTCCGGCTTCAAACCGCAGCCGATTTTGAGCAAGGTGCTCACTTTCTCCGCCGCCGACTTCGGCCCCGAATCCATGGCCGTGCCGCTGCTCGGGCCGGGCAGTGCCGGGAAGCAGGTGATCGTCCATCATGGGCTGCCAGCACGTTATCTGGATCAGCGCTACCCAGGCACGGTCCGCATCTACGCCGCCCCATCCATCAAGCACCTGAACCGATGCGTCAAAGACACGCCGCATGATGCCACTCACGCGGAACTTCGTGCCCGCCTGATCCACACCCGCACCCGCATCCTAGACTTCTACAATCAGCGCCGCGTCGCCTTCAACTCCGTGCCGCCCTATGCAGGTCGCGGCTACATGGCGCGGCAGATGATGATGCCGGGCATCGGCACGGTGAGGTAGCCTATAGCTCCGTCACCAAATCCGGCACGCGGACATCATGCGGCTCGCAGGGGATGTCCGGCAGTGCCTGGAGATGAAAGGCCACCCCGACCAGCCGCGCGCGGATCTCGGGTTTCGACAGCAGGCGGTCGTAAAAACCGCCGCCACGACCTAGCCGCGCGCCATCGCGCAGGGCAAAGGCCAGTCCGGGGACGAGGATGACATCCAGTTCACCCACGGGCAGAGGTGAAGTCCCCACGGGTTCCCAGACACCCAGCGTGCCGCGTTTTAAATCCGCCACCCCACGCACCTCCACGGGGATCAGCTCCGTGCCATCCACGCCGAAGAAAACCGTGCGCCAGCCGCGCTCGTGCAGCCAGGGCAGGAAGTCGGAGACGAGGTCCGGCTCGTTGCGCAGTCCGCCGAAGAGCGCCACCACGCCGGGCTGCTCCCAGAGGTCGGCACGGGCCTTCAGCCGCTCGACGAGTTGGACCGACCATCTCCGCAGCGTGCCGTCCGGCACGGAACGCATTCGTTCGCGGATCGAACGTCTCACCGTTGCCTTGGTCCATGTATCGCCAGTTTCTTCCATGATTCGGCGACCAACCTGCTCTCCGAACCCTCTGCTGCCAAGACGGATGACCAGGAAAAACAGGGTTGTCATCGCGGGCGAAAGGCCGTTTACTTTCCATAATAGTCAGGCATTCCCCCGCCAAGATGATTCACGACCCCGCTCCGGACCACGGAGGGCCCGCTCTCCTGAGCCGGCCCGACAGGAAGCGCTTCTTCAATCGCCGTCAGCGCGATGAAAACCACATCGGCCTCCGCCCCACCGAAGGCTGGCGTCAGCGAAACCTGCAATTCCTCGGCGAGGTCCTCATCCCCAGCATCCTCGCGCCGCGCAAACCGGGCCGCATCATCGACGAAGTGCCTCTGGCGGCCGTGGACCAACTCGGCGTCACCTGGCTCGGCCATGCCGGTTTCTTCACCCAGATCGGCGGCGTGAATCTGATCATCGACCCGAACTGGGCGCTCTGGCACGGCCCCGTGAAACGCCTCCGCCACCCCAGCCTCTGGGCCAGTGACCTTCCGTCCATCGACCTCGTGCTCATCACGCACGCCCACTTCGATCACCTGCACCTGCCCAGCCTCCGCCGCATTGCCCGTGGTCAGCCCATCATCGTGCCAAAAGGCGTCGGCAGCGTCGTGAAGCGCTGCGGCTTCGGGCAGATCGTCGAGCTGGAGACTTGGCAAAGCGCGCAGTTCCGCGATCTCCACGTCACACTGACTCCCGCCCGCCACTGGGGCGCGCGCATGATTCACGACACGCACCGCGGCTTCGGCGGTTACCTCATCCAGGCCCCCGAGCGCACCCTCTTCCACTGTGGCGACAGCTCCATGTTCGATGGCTTCCGCGACATCGGCCAGCGCGCCGACATCGACCTCGCGCTCATGCCCATCGGTGCCTACCTCGCCCCCAGCGGTCGCCCCGTTCACATGAATCCCGAGGAAGCGCTGGATGCCTTCGAGATGATGGGTGCCCGCCACATGGTGCCCATGCACCACGACACATTTCCATTAGGCGGCGAACCCCTGCACGAGCCCGCCGAATGGCTCGCTCGCTCCGCCCTCACCCGTGGCTTCGAAGACCGCGTCCGCCTCCTTCATGAAGGCGAGACAGCGGTGTATTGAAAATCACTTCTTCCCTGAGTCAGCCGCGGTCTTCGGCGTTGGCGTCCAGAGTTTCCAGACAGGGAAGATTCGCTCATTGATGTCCAGATAGGCGTTCGATGCGCGCTCCTGAATGGCGACGTAGTCGGTCTGGATGTTTTGCAGTTCTTGGAAGTTCTGAACCTTCTTGAACAACTCGTCGTGGGTCTTCTTGGCCGCATTGTAGCTCTCCTGCAGACGCTCCTGCTCGGCCAGCTTGGCTGCAAATTCGAGTGCTTCGGCCTGGGCGTTCTGGACTGATTCCTCCAGAACCCCGATCTGCTTTGTGAGCGCAATCTTCTCCTGGGCACATTGCTGGCTGAGCTCCTTTCTCCAAGACGATTCGAGATGGCTCGCCTTGGCAGCCCGGGTTTCGACATCGGCGACAGCCGCAGCATCCGTCGGCTGCTTTTGCTGTAGGAAATCCAGCTCCTGTTTTAGCGCAAAGGCCTCCGCTTTGCTCTTCAGATAACTTTGCTCAGCGATGGTCAGCCCGCGCCCAAGCTCGGGTTTCGCCGTGCCATCTGCGGTATAGCCACGCTCTAAATTGCCGACAGCCGAGCTGGGATCTCTCATCATCACCTCCAAGTCCGAGACCCGCTCCTCCGCCTCCGCTAATCTTGACTGCTGCTTTTGAAGTTTGGCGGCGGCACCGTTGTTTCCCTCGGCCAGAACGACGGAGTTGTTCGCTTTGCGGAAGGCTTCCAGCGCATTGGTCTTGTCTTGGAGTTCCTTGCTCTTTTTGACCACCGTTTCGGTGAAGGTATTGAGAGCACGCTCCAGTCCCTGTTCGCGAATCTGCTGTCTGAAGGCGATGAACTCATCCAGCAAGGCATCCAGGAAGATTTTGGTGAACTTTGGCTCTCCACCGATAGCGAAGACATGGAAGATAGCCGAGCCCTTCGTCTGCATAACGCGGATGTCCACGTTTGCACCCTTGAGGTCAGGATGCAGCGCATTCACCCGCGCCATGGCTCGCTTCTTCATCTCCGCGCTCTCCAGCGTCTCGATGATGGTGCCGTAGAAGTCGGTCATTTGGTCCTGCCAGTTGACGCCCCCTTCGTTCGCTACAATTCGACCACCTGCGACGAGCTTTGCCAGACTCGTAAAGGTCTGCGGACGTGGCTGGAACTCCAACCGCGTACTCGCTAGTGCCAGGAGGATGACGCCGATGATGGCAATGGCGACCAACGCACCTCCACCGATGCGCCCGCGCCAGCGATTGTCCCGCAACAGCTCGCGCACGCGGTGCTGGAGATTCTCACGGCTGCCAAACATGGCCACCCCTGCGGCGGGTGCCGTAGATTGACCCTGAGTCCATCCCGCGGCGATCTCCACCAGGGTGCGAGCATAGCCATGCGCATCGCCACCTGAGGTCACTGCCAAGTCATCCGCTGCCTGCTCCGCTTCAGCCCGCAGAGCACGAGCTGCCGCTGGCATCAGCGGCTGCCACCACCAGAGGCAGCCCGCCAAAGTCGTCAGCAGCTGCCAGCCGAGGTCACGCCGCCTCAGATGCGCCAGCTCATGTTGGAACACCGCTTGCAGTCGAGCCACCGACCAGTCTTTTGCCTCCTCCGGCAACCAGATATGAGCCTGCCAAAAACCTGTGAGCAGTGGAGACCCAATTCCCTCTGACAGATGACAAACAGCTCTTTGAGTCATCCCGAGTTGATGGGAGAGGTCGTCGCAATACTCCTGCTGTTCAGGTGTCGCCAAGCGGCTGCGTTTGAAAAGCTGCCGCAAGCTCCAAGTGCTGCGCAGCAGACGAAGGCAGAGCAGCAGACCCGCCACCACGAGCCAGACCTGATGCGCACGTCGATCCACCGAACTCAATGCATACTCCCACCACGCTGGAGGAGGCAGAGATGGCAGAATGAGTGGCTGAGGATCTACCACCGGCACAGGCTCCATCAGCTCCACATGCACCGTCATCGGCGGAGCATAGCGCGGCATGAGCTGCCAGAAGGCCAGCATCAGCAGAGCAGAGATCACGATGCGCCAGACGATGTTCCGGCTGGCTGCCGATCTCCGGCGCAGCAGTTGCGTCACCACCAGTGCCAGCAGAATGATGCCGCTGCTGATGAGCAGAGCAGAGAGCAGACGGCCCAGATCGGGACGCAGGCTGACTTCGAGCATGAGGGAGTCGAGGATGGTTTTCATGAGCGGCGGGCTTGGTCGATGAGTTGGATGAGTTTTTCGGCTTCCTGGTCGGAGAGCTTCATGTCCTTCTGCCCCAGGAGAGCCAGCGCAGCCTCACCTGGAGAGTCTTGGAAGAGGCGAGAGACGAGGTTCTTCAGCGCCTGCACACGCGCCGTTTTCACCGGCACTGGCGGACGGAACCAGTCGCGACCTTCCTCCGATTCTTTGATCAAAACGCCCCGCTCCACGAGCAGGCGCAGGATCGACCTCACCGCCGAGTAAGTCGGCGCATCCGGCAACTCTTCCTCGATCTGGCGCGCCGAGACACGCCCATGCTTCATGACGATTTCGATGACCTGGCGCTCCCGCCGACTGAGGTCCTGCGATTGATTGGAATCCCACATGCCTGCTGAAATATCAGCAGGCAGACGACTCGTCAAGCTCCGCCTGTTGATTTTTCAACAGGCGGTCAACTTCACTCATTTCGTGCCCGCTCCAATGCGCGCGCCCAGCCTGCCATGAGCATCTTCCGCTTCGCCGCCGTCATCGCCGGTTTGAAACGACGCTCTGCCTGCCATTGGCTGGCGATCTCGCTCGGGCTCTTCCACAAGCCGACACCCAAACCCGCGAGGTAGGCCGCACCGAGCGCGGTGGTTTCCGTGACGACGGGACGCACGACGGGCACGCCGAGGATGTCTGCCTGGAACTGCATCATGAGGTTGTTGTTACTCGCGCCGCCATCGACTCGCAGCTCGCGCAGCTTCACGCCGGCATCGGCCTGCATGGCATTCAAAATGTCCGCCACCTGATACACGATGCCTTCCAGCGCCGCGCGGGCGATGTGTGCCTTCTTGGTGCCGCGAGTCATCCCGCAGATCAAACCCCGCGCGTGCTGGTCCCAATGCGGCGCGCCAAGTCCGGCAAAAGCGGGCACGACATGCACGCCACCCGCATCTGGCACACTCGCGGCCAACGCTTCGACATCGGAGGATTTTTTGATGATGCCCAGCCCATCGCGCAGCCACTGCACGACCGCACCCGCGATGAAGACGCTGCCTTCCACCGCATATTCCATCGGCCCGCTGCCGAGCTGCCAAGCCACGGTGGTGAGCAGGTTGTTCGTCGAAACGATGCGCTTCGTGCCCGTGTGCATGAGCATGAAGCAACCGGTGCCATAGGTGTTTTTCACCATGCCCGGCTGCGTGCAGACCTGCCCAAACAACGCCGCCTGCTGATCGCCCGCGATGCCGGCAATCGGGATGCTCCCGCCGAGAAGCGTCGTTTCACCAAACACGCCGCTGGATGGCTTCACCTCCGGCAGTGCTGACGCCGGCACGTCGAAGAGCTTCAGCAGTTCCGTGTCCCAGATTCCAGTGCCGATGTTGTAGAGCATCGTGCGTGAGGCGTTGCTCACATCCGTGGCGTGGACTTTGCCGCCCGTGAGCTTCCACAGCAGCCAGGAGTCGATGGTGCCAAACGCGAGATGTCCGGTTTTCGCGAGCGCCTTGGCCTCCGGCACATTTTGCAGAAACCAATGCATCTTCGTGGCGGAGAAGTAGGCATCCACGACGAGCCCCGTCTTTGCGCCGATGCGTTTCGCCTCGCCCTTCGCCTTCAGATTGTCGCAAAACTTCGCCGTGCGTCGGTCCTGCCACACGATGGCCTTCGCGATGGCTTTGCCCGTGCGTTTGTCCCAGGCAACCGTCGTCTCACGCTGATTCGTGATGCCGATGGCGGCGATGTCCTTCGCCGTGAGTTTTGCCTTCTTGAGCACTTCTTTGGCCGTGCGTAGCTGCGTGTCCCAGATCTCCTCCGCATCATGCTCTACCCAGCCCGGCTGCGGGTAATGCTGCGTGAACTCCCGCTGCGCCACCGCCACGACCTTTCCGTGCGGGTCAAAGAGAATGCTGCGGCTGCTGGTCGTCCCTTGGTCGAGTGCGAGGAGGTATTTCATGGCGGTTGAAGCCGAGATTGTTCATATCCACGCGCCGATGACAAGACTTTGTCCTGTGTCCAAACTCAAGATCGGCACAGCGTTCGACAGTCCTTGCCGCGCCTCGGCATCTCCTTGGCCGTTTCTATCCATCATGAATGTACCTTTGATGAAACGTAACGGATCGAGACCTGACTTGATGGAGTATGATGGCTTCGATGAACGGCCTTTCCTCGTCTTCTGGGAGATCACACGCGCTTGTGCGCTGGCTTGCAAACACTGCCGCGCCGAGGCCCAGTCGCATCGGCATCCCGATGAACTGAATCGCGAGGAGTCGAGCCGGTTGATCCAGGAACTCGCCGAGCTAAAGCCGCCCATGCTCATTCTCACGGGTGGAGATCCGCTCATGCGGCGAGATGCCCTCGATCTCGTGCGCGAGGCCACGGATGCCGGGCTGCACGTCAGCCTCAGTCCATCGGCGACTGGCAAGCTCATGAACACCGACTTTGCCGAGATCAAAGCCGCTGGCGTCGAGCGCATCTCCCTGAGTCTGGACGGAGCGACGCGTGAGACCCACGATGCCTTCCGCGGAGTCACCGGCACCTTCGTCCGCACCATCTCCGCCGTGCATCGGGCTCATGCGGCGGGAATCGGCGTGCAGATCAACACCACCCTCACGCGTGGCAACCTGCACGAATACGAAGCCTTCAAGCAGCTCATGTTTGAGCTGAAGCCAGAGATGTGGAGCGTCTTCCTGCTCGTGCCGACAGGCCGCGCGCAGGCGAGCGATCTGCCCGATCCCCAGGACATCGAGCATGTCTTCCAGGACATGGCCACGCTCGTCGGCAAAGCACCCTTTGCCATCAAGACGACCGAGGGGCACCACTTCCGCCGCGTCCTCATGCAGAAGCTCGGCGCTGAAGGCCGCCACCGCCCCGGCATGAGATCACCACTCGGCATCCGCGATGGCCGCGGTGTGATGTTCATCTCCCACACGGGTGTCGTTTCCCCCAGCGGCTTCCTGCCCTACGACTGTGGCAACGTCCGCGAAGAGCACCCCGGCGACATTTATCGGCATCACGCTCTCTTCCGAGCCCTACGCGACAGCGATGCCCTCGGTGGCAAATGCGGACGCTGTGAGTTCCGCACGATCTGCGGTGGCTCCCGCTCCCGTGCCTACGGCATGACGGGCGATTCCTTCGCCGAAGACCCCGCATGCATGTATCAGCCGAAGCGAGAGCCTGAATTTGCATCTTGATGCGCGCCCAAATTCGGCGAGCCTCGGGCCGCTCTGAAAAGCACCCGTAGCTCAGTGGATAGAGCAGTGGATTTCTAATCCTCTGGTCGCAGGTTCGATCCCTGCCGGGTGCGCTCATTATCAACGATTTACGGCGGGTGAGTTTGAGCGAAAAAGTGAACTTGGACACATTTTGGACACTCAGGCGGGAAGCATAGCTTTCACCCGTTGCACGGTGGAAATCCCTTTGCCCGTAATCTTGGCGGCATTCCGAACGCTCTGGCCTGCTTTTAATGCCTTCACGATGTCCCTGTGTTTCTCCAGTAGCTCGGCACTGTCCAAGCTGCTTCCCGATGGCCTGCCCAGCTTCACGCCTTTCCGGCGCGCCTCAGCCAGCCCGCTATTGATGCGCTCCCGCAGGGTTTCCGTTTCGTGGCGCGCCATCTCTGCCAGCAATGCGAGCATCACAGAGGCGGCAGGGTTACGCTTGCCGGATGGCATGAGGGTTTCCACGGCCTGACTGTGCCAGTAGAGGGACACGCCCAGCTCTTCCAGCGTCTCCACGAATTTGTGAACGATGGAGTTTCGGCGGGCGAGGCGTGAGACTTCATGCACGAGCACCTTTTTCACCTTACCGGCCCGCGCCAGCTCTTCCACCTCATGCAGGCCGTGGCGGTCGCACTCATCAGCGCGGCCCGAGACTCCGGCCTCTTCACAGATTGCCACCACCTGCCAGCCTTTCGACTCTGCCAGGGCGCTAAGCTCGGAAACTTGGCGGGCCGTCTCCTGCTTGGCAGTGGAGACACGGACGAGGATGGCGACGGGGACAGGAGCGGAGGGCGATTTCATGTGTTCCACGCTGCCGAGTGTATTCAAATAATCAAATGTTTTCTCGAACACGCTAAAACGGCCCGTTTTCGGCCCGCCAGCCCTGCATTTTCCGTTCTCTGGCGGCAGGATGATTATTTGAATACACCAGCCAGGGCACGGCAGGCATTCCGGCGCGGTTTTCCTGCCAGATCGGGCCGCGAGCTGCCACTTTAGCGAGTAGCTGCCATTCGTCGGAGCCTTGATCTACTGGGAAAAATGGCAGCATGGCAGCATCCAGCAAATTTTAGCCGCTACTCCGCCAGCTACGACACAGGACACGTCCTCTCTTTCTATGTCTGGAATACCAAGTTTAGCTGCCATGCTGCCATTTCCCTTGATAAATCAAGGGCTCCAGAGTGGCAGCTAGTGGCAGGTGATCGGCGCAACGGCAGAGCGATTGCGCGATGATGGCCTTAACGCATCCCTCAACATCAAAGCGCAAGACCTGCGTTCAATCGTTGCGCTATTTGAATTGCGCGAGCACCCCCAAATGCAATGAGAGACACTTAACCTGCATACCTTAGGGGGTAGGGGAAAAGATTCCTTATCCCCCCGTGGGGGCATTGCCCCCGGCGGGTCGTGGCATCTCGACAAATGATGTGAAGCCTCCTCCTTTTGTAGGGGCGCGGGGGGCCTCCAAAACCAACGAGCGCGGGTTTCAACGCTCGTTGGTTTTTGTCGTGATCTCATTCGCTAGCGAGAATATCCAGCACGCGGATTTGATAGCGCGAGCCTTCGCTTGAATCAGGAGCTTTCCCGAACTCACAGCGTAAGCCCTGCTCATTCTGGAACACCCATCCACCCTTCGCATACTTGCGTTTGAGATGCTGGCCGATGGCATGATGGAGGGCACGGCCTTCCTTGTCTGCTTGGCCCGGTAGCATCTCCGGCATCAGGTCCGGCTCCTGCCGCGCCACGTCCACCATTTTCGTGAGAGTGAAGATGGTCACTGGCACCGCATCCATCTCCTTAGCCAAGCGGACAAAGTAGAGCGCCCACGCGGCCCCCTGCTCATCTGTGCCCATGAGTGGCTTTGTGAAGGGATTCGCAAAGCCGATGCCTTCCAGTATCCCGGCCATGATGCTTTCCCATTCTTGGAACGTGGTGCGCGTCTTAGCCACTCGCGGGCACTTGGCGGCGTGCCAGTGCTCTACCACGGCCCGCAGTGCGGCGAGCTGGCGGGCGCGCCAGCTCGGAGCGTAGAGCGTGGCTTTGCACAATGGCCGCTTGAGCGTGGCGAGACGTTCACCCGGATCGGAGCGGCTATGCAGCTCGATTTGTAGGAGCCTCCGACCGAGGTCCGCATCTGTCCGCGCGCCGTTGGCCGTGACGAAAACCACCCGCCTATTTTCAGCGCTGCCCATCTCATGCCGGTTCATCAGTCGGCATTCCGTCTCGGGCGAGGTAATGAGCTTGTCGAGAGTATCAGACGAGAGCTTGGCTTTCACGTTGTCGAGAAAGATGTAAGACGCCCCTTCGAGCGCTTTGGAATCCAGCTCCTTTTTCAGCGTCTCCTCGTTTCGGCTCCATCCCATTGCCTTAGCATGGCCGAACACGGGAAGCAGGGCACACTCCACGAGCGTTGTCTTGCCAGAACCGGGCATGTTTGCCGAGTAGAGAAAGCCCATCCTCAAAAGCTCCGGCCCCCACATCGGCAGCATGTAGGCCGTGAGACAGGCGGCGATATGAGCAGAAAAGCTCCGGCTCGTGTCCATCTCGCCATCCGCTGCCCACGGGAAATCAGCATAGGTTTCCATCAGCACCTCCCGCGCTTCCTTCTCAGTCATCGCGGCAGAGTAAGGGCACAAGTCCACCGTAAAAACGCCCGTGCGTTCATGGTAGCCAGGCATCAGCCATTCCACGCCCGAGGCGTCCGCATTCCAGCACGGTAGCACCACCTTTTGCACGGCCCTCAGCTCACGCAGGCACGAAAGAAAAGCATCTGAGGCTAGCACGCCCTCCGCCGTCTCCTTGCTCATGCTGCAAGTCTTGAAGCCCTCAATACTCGGCTTGCCAGTCACCGCGTAGACTTCCACCCATGAACGGAACTTCGTGGCCCGCATCTCGGAGACGTCACCCGTTGTTTCGTCCACCCTGACAATCCGGCCATTCATTCGGAAGATGGGGCACGGCCTCAGCAGCGCCCCCAGCTCACGCCCGAGTTTTCCGATAGGCTGCGAGATGTCCACCTCGATCACGGCCCTATCATCCACCGGCGGCACATCCGCCATTTCTCGGAGCGCCATCAGGCGCGGAGACTCTGGCGGCGTGGCAGGCTTGGCTGTCTTTTTCGGCGTTGGTGCAGTTGTGTTGTTCACTTGATGAAATCAAAGATAGCCGCGTCTTGTGGCGGCTTTGGGTTCAGGTAGATCAGGCGTTGCAGCGTGGGCCGCTCGTAGCGGATCAATGCGCCATCCTTGCCGCGCTTCCCGTGACGGAGACAGCCAGGCAGGCGTGAGAGACGAACAGCACTCATGGCCGCGCCATCCGCCCCCAGCTTGCACAATAGCGGCATCAGCTCATCACGGCGCGCATCCCATTCCAGCTTCCCGCAGGCGTCCAGTCTCACGAGGGCATGGAGAGAGCGCCCGCCGCTCGTGTAGATGGCAGCGATGGGCAGGGGTAGCACCATCAGACAGCGCAACCAAAGATCATCCGGCGCGTGATCGGACTCAAGCAGTAGATACCGCCACGAGGTTACACAGTCGCCATGTCTCCGACTCCAGCGCGGCCCGCGCTCGCTATGGCGTGCCTGCGCATTGATTCGCCATTCTCCAGATACGGGATTCGTGAGGAACCAAACGCCCTCAAGTCCACCCGTGGGCAGGGGCGAGGGCACAGGCGGCACGCCCCTTTCTCGTGCCAGGCGTAAGGCTCCGCCGCCCTGCTCCCAAAGGAAATCCCCCTGCGAGAGCTGCGAGGCGAACACGAGCGCCTTTTCCCCCGGCTCATACAGCGCCCCAAGAAACGCCCCCGCCATCCGCTCCGCGCTCGGCACTGGCACCGGAGAGCGCTCCGCCAGCCAATCAGGCGAGACAGCACGCCCACACAGCCCCGCCACACGGCGGAGGGCATCAGGATCATAAGGCGGGCGCTTTGGCCCCTGCGCGGGCTTTGGCAGCGGGGAGACACCACCCAAGGTTGAAGGCATCCGCGCCCCATCGCTGCCGCTCTCAGCGCCTCCGATGCGCCGCCTCAGCTCGTGATTGAAGCTCTCCACCTCCGCCGAACACGAATCATGTACACAGCGGCCCGAGGGCGCGCCATCCAGCCACACCTTGAAATCTCGCGCCCCATCTCGGGACGTGTGCTTGTGCCTGCCAGGACACGGCGCGTAGCCGTCCACATCCAGAGCACAGCCAAGCAGCCCCTCTGCCACACGCTGCCGTAAAGCTTGGTCAATCATGAGGGAGATTCCCTTCCTTAAATAGCAGCGGCTCCAGCCCATCGAAGCGGCTTGGTCTAGTCTTGAACCGCAGTTCCGTTTCTGCCTCGATCTCACGCGCAAAAGCTGGTAGCCAATCCCTCCCGCAGGTAAGGCCGTAAAGCTCAGCAGCAAGGCCGTAAGCCGTGTGAATATCACACTCAACCTCAAAGGCTTGCTTAATGGCGCGGGCGGCCTTGATGAGCGCGGGCTTGATCTCGGGGCGGCTGGCCTTGAAGACTTCAAACGCCTGCAACGGCGTCGGCTCATCTGGAAAAGGAAGCTCGGCACTCATACCAGCGCCTCCTTTTCCAAGCGCTCGATTTCTTCGATAGGAATCCGCACGCAGGTAGAAGAGAAACGGCGGACTTTCAGCTTACCATCCGCCGCCCATCGCCTCAGAGTCACAGCGGCGACATTGAAGCGGGCGGCAGCCTGTTTGTAAGTAAGGCCGCGAGGTGCGGCTATGATAGAGTTTGGTGATATGGGTTTGGCATCTTGCATAAGGGCCAAACAATCCCCGAATCAGAGCCAACGGGTCAGGGGCAGCGCTGCAAATCAGAATCCCCAGGGGAAAACATAATCATCACTTCCCCCTTTTGACGCTCTTCTTGATTGGCGCGGCTCGTGGCAAACCAGAGAGACCAAGCATCTTTAACTCAAGCCGATATGTCCGCTCATCAAAAACCTTTCCCAGCTTCTCCCATTCTATCAAAACCTTGCTTTGGAGTTCTGCTTTCGTGGGAACACCGTGAAACATGCCCTTCCACTCATCGAACTCGCCCGCTTTCGCCTTCAAATCCTTACGAAGCACCCCAGTTAAGCGTTTGAAGTTATACCAAATCACAAGTGGAAGTGTCGGGCGTTTTTTGAGGGCGCGCTGAATGAATGAAAGCTCGTAGTCTGAGCCGAAACTTGCGCTCCGCTCCATTGTGCAATCGGGCATCTTTTCCATCAGATCAGCCAGCTTCCTGAATGAAGTAAAATCGCGCGCCTTGATCCATTGATGTAACTCTTTGCCAATCTGGCTATAAAACCAACTCCTGCGCTTCAAAATGCCAGGGCGTTCTTTTGGCGGAGGTGTAGCACCGCCGAAACGAGAAGGCTTTCCAGAATGGTTATCCTCCATCGAAGTCAGAATGTCAGAAATCGACATCATCGCTGCCGCATTTCCATCTGTGTAAAACCGCTCATCAACGAGCAACCTCTGCCGGTAATCAACTGCCTGCTTGGAATTGTATGCAGCGTGGAAAGCTGCCGCTTGCACATCATCAAGATTACAGGTCGCCAAGCCGAGATTCCCGCCTGGCATATCACCGGGATAAGCTCCTTTGCTCAACCTCACCTTTGGTTTTGCAGGCTTGGCGTTCATATCTATTTCTCATAGCCAGCGCCAACGATGGCGACTGGGCAAACGCTGAAAAACGTAGCTACGCCTATGCTGCTACCTCCCGTCATCATGGTGACAAGAAATGCAGCCGGGAGGCTCAGAAAGATCAGGCCGAAGATCATAAGGGAAGAAAGCACAGGCGAAGAACTGACACCAAGGAAAAGGCTTCATCACACTTGGCCCGGCGCTTGTGCCTCCTCATTCAGCAGCGAGCCAAGCCCCAAGGTGACACGCTCCTTCTTGTCGAGATAATGCGCGCTCGTGGTGGAGATGTTCGCATGGCGGAGAAAGCGGGAAGCCGCGTAAATGCCGTGCTTTTGCGCCACGAGTGAACCGGCCTCTTTCCTCAGCTCGTGGAGTGCCTTGCGTGCCGTGACTCCTTTCCCCTTCAACCAATCCGCCAGCACCTCAAACGTGCGAGGGGCGCGGTAATGACGCTGCCGCCCCACGAGGATAGGAGCGATGGGAGAGCGCAGGACATACACGCCCTGAGGATCAAGCGCCCGCCAGCTTTTCAGCAGTGCCACCACCTGCCCGTCTATCTCCACAGCGTCTTTGCTGGCCTCACACTTGGCTTGAAAGCATTCGTGATCTTCGATGCGAAGCAGGCCCGCGCCAAAGTCCACCGATGCCCAGCGCAGTTTATCCGCTTCATTCTTCCGCAGGCCCGCGAACATCAGCAGGACAAAGGCTTTCCAGCACTCAAGCCAAGCCATGTCTCCACCAAGCTGTTTCCGTGCTGCCTCGATCAACTCCGGCGCATTGATCCTCGATTGATAGCGCATGGATGGCCGCTCGAAAAACTCCGCCTCATTGAAGGGATTCGGCGGCAGGATCAAGCCGCGCCCGATGTGCCGGATGATCTTTGGCGAGAATAGAGACTTGGCCTTTCTCAGCGTACTATTGACCGTCGTTTTCATCGCCCGCAGTGCCAAAGGGTTGTCACTCACAGCCTTGATACGTCCAAGCCTCCAACGATGCACGGCGGCAGGTGTCAGCAGATCAAGCGGCAGCGTGTCCACCTTGTCACGCCATGCTTGAGCGCCGCCTGTGCGGCCCGCCCATTTCTTCGGATCATCACGCGAGACGCCCGCCACATCCGCCGCGATGCGCCGGAGACTACCGCCATACTCCCAGACAGTCGGAGCGCGTGCGCTGGATATGGCCGCTGCCGCTGCGATGAACTCGCCCACGGTCGCAGGCGTTGGAACTTCTACCGGCTTAGGCTTCCACTCCGCCAGCATCTCATCCCAGCCCCGGCGCATCAGGCCCTTGTAAAACTCCGCCGCTTTCTGTGCTGCCGCCGCTTGATTGGCCGTGCGTAGATTCACCGTCTCACGCCTGCCACCGTGGGCAATCTTGATGCACCAATGCGTCACATAGTAGCGCTGCCCGTTCTTCGTGCTGCTATTCCGATACAGGCGCGGCTTCCAGTAACGCGCATCAGTCTTTCCGAATCCTATTGTGGCCTGTTTTTTGAGCTTTGGACTATCCTCTTTTTCGGCCTCCAAAATCCCGAACTCGGCAGGCTTGGACGTTTCTTGGACTTTTATTTTGTTCATAGGTGATAAAGTCAGATGATTTGTGATGAATGCTTGAGGTGAATCAAAAGCGTTTCAAGCCTTGTTTTTCAAGGCTCACGCGCTCATTCTCAATCATTCGTTATCAGACTGACTCAGGCACCTTTCTTTTTTCTAATCCTCTGGTCGCAGGTTCGATCCCTGCCGGGTGCGCTTATGATAGACGATTAAAATGGGTGATTTTGAGCGGGGCCGAGTTGCCGACCCCTGCCCGATTCTAATGCTTCGGGTGTATTTACGTTTTCGAAAAGCGGCTGATGCTCAGGTGGAAGTGCTGCTGAAGAGGCCAAGTCGAGCTGGATAGCCTCTGTGATCAGGTTTTGCAGTCCGAACTGGTGCTCATGCAGGTGATGTTTCATCAGTGGAAGCATGATGGGGGCATAACAGGCTGCCATGGGCTCGAAATAATCCCCCATCTTGAAAAAGAACCCCTGATGGGCGCTCAGTTTGGGACAAATCACGTCACTCATAAACTCCTCCGTCATCAATGGCATGTCCACGGCCAGTGCTAGCACCGGCATGGATACAAATTGCAGCACCCGATGGATGGCTCCCAGTGGCCCTGAATCTTCCCCATCGGGGTCAAATACCCAGTCAATACCGGAGGGGATCCCGATGGCTGAATGAAGCTGTTGCTCGCGGCGGCAGGCGACCACAAGTTTGCTCGCTCCAAGCTGGGAAAGTTTTCCCAACTGAACCTGCCACAACGGGCATCCATGCCAGTCCAGCCAGGCTTTGTCTGTGCCCATTCGCGACGAGCGACCTCCTGCCAGAAGCAGGACGGCAAAGTCTGGTAAGCTTTCACGGGACATACAAGAATACTGTCTTCACAAAAACCTTGGTGAACTCAGGATCAACGGATGCACAAAAAAATAGGTGCCCTGGGATCAGGGCACCTATGATCTTTGCCATCATGGCCACGGCTTAGCCGATCACTTCCGGCCATTCGGTATGGAACATCTGGCCTTCGGGCTTGTCGGTGCGCTCGTAGGTGTGGGCACCGAAGAAGTCGCGCTGGGCCTGGAGGAGGTTGGCGGGGAGACGTTCGGCGCGGTAGCTGTCATAGTAGCCGAGGGAAGCGGAGAACGCTGGGCATGGGATACCGTTCAGCGTGGCGAGGCTGACCACTTCGCGCCAGTTTTGCTGGGTCTGGCTGAGCACGTCGATGAAGAACGGGGCGAGCATGAGATTGCTCAGCTCGGGGTTCTCGCGATAGGCGTCGGTGATGCGGTTCAGGAAGCGGGCACGGATGATGCAACCGCCGCGCCAGATGCTGGCGATACGGCCGAGGTCGAGACCCCATTTTTTGGCTTCACCCATGGATTTGATGAGATCGAGACCCTGGGCGTAGCTGATGATTTTGGAGGCGTAGAGGGCGTCGTGAACTTTCTTCACGAGCTCGGCTTTGGCGGTGGTGATGTTGACCGCTGGACCGGTGAGCAGCTTGCTGGCGGCGACGCGGGCCTTCTTCTTGGAACTCAGGATGCGGGCTTCGACAGCGGCGTTGATGGTACTGATGACGATGGCGTTTTCCGCCGCGTTCATGAGCGTCCACTGACCAGTGCCTTTCTGGCCGGCTTTATCGACGATGAGTTCGACGATGGATGCGCCAGTCTCGGGGTCTTTCTGTTCGAGCGCTTTGCCAGAGATCTGGATGAGGTAGCTCTGCATGGCACCTTCGTTCCATTCATTGAAGATGGCGGCCATCTCGTCGGTGGTGAAGCCGGCGTGCTTGAAGATATTGTAGGCTTCGCAGATGAGCTGCATGTCGCCGTATTCGATGCCGTTGTGGATCATCTTCACATAGTGACCAGCACCGCCGGGGCCGATATGGATGACGCAGGGCTCGCCATCGACCTTCGCGGCGATGGATTCGAAGATGGGCTTCATGACCTCCCAGGTGCTGGCAGGGCCGCCGGGCATGATGGAGGGGCCTTTGCGTGCGCCTTCTTCACCGCCGGAGACGCCTGCGCCGATGAAGCGGAGACCTTTCTCGGCGAGATACACGTCGCGGCGCTCGGTGGTTTTGTAGAAGCTGTTGCCGCCATCGATGATGATGTCGTCTTTCGCGAGGAGCGGGATGAGCTGCTCGATCACGGCGTCCACGGCATCGCGATCGGAATCGACGACAGCGGTGGACTTCACCATGATGTGGATCTTGCGCGGGGTGGCGAGGCTCTCGACGAATTCTTCCAAGGTGTGGGCTCCGACGAGGGCTTTGCCGGGGTGTTTGGCGATGAATTCATCCGTCACGCTGGTGGTGCGGTTATAGACGCTCACCTGGAAGCCGCGGCTCTCCACGTTGAGAACGAGGTTTTGGCCCATCACAGCGAGGCCGATCAATCCGAAGTCACTTTTTTTGCTCATATTTAGGGGCCGAGTCCATACCTGCCCCCTCCGGCTTGGCAAAGGAGATTTTCCTCATGCAAGGCATGAGCCGGGCTGATCGGGTGCCTCAGGCGGGCGGCAGTTTTTGCCAGAATGGAAGATGTCAGCGACAGGCGACGTGCTATGCTCCGCCTCGCAATCCCATCACATGTCTCAGATCACCTCATCCACCGGCTGGAGCAGCACTCCACGCGCTGCCTTTCGTGCGCGCGAGGACTGGAGTCTCAAATGGTGGATCATGTTCGCTCTAATTCTTTCGTTTGGCTTTCATGGTCTGCTCTATGTGAGCATTGACAAAATAAACACCGTCTTCGGCAGCACCGCACGCGCGGTCCCTGAAAAGAAGATGCCAGATCGCATCAAGATCGACCCCCGGCTGCTCCAAGAGCAAAAGGCCATTCAGGAAATCCCCGAGCTGATCGCGCCGGGCACACAGCCAGACATCAAGGCTTTCGAAGCCAATCTCGATGACTTCGACAAAGC
This sequence comes from Prosthecobacter sp., assembly GCF_044378005.1. Lineage (GTDB taxonomy): Bacteria > Verrucomicrobiota > Verrucomicrobiia > Verrucomicrobiales > Verrucomicrobiaceae > Prosthecobacter. The sequence continues at coordinate 5,555 of NZ_JBILYB010000035.1, read as the reverse complement.
CCAAATGATCCCTGAAAATCAGGAGATCGATCTCACCCCGAATGTGAAAGAGGTGACCAATTTCCTCCGCGAAACCGACCCTGGCGATGGACGCACACCCGGTGGTAGCAAAATGAATGACATGGCGTCCCTGCTCGCCCCGCAGGCAGCCATGGCTGCGCCAGATCTCGCCAGCGCGATGGCCAGCGTGCGTCGTGACATCCTCTCGAAACCCGTCTCCGAAAAGCAGATGCTCCTCGATGCCGGCGCGCTGGAACCCAAGGATGGCCAAGCCATTGATGCCGACCTCCTCGGCGAGGTCAAAAAGCAGGGTCAGGGCGCAGGTGATGCCGCTGCGACTCGGGTGAAAGGCTTCAGCAATCTCGATGACTTGCTCGGTGGAGGTGGTCGCCTCGGTGGCAGTACCGCGCCGATCCTCATGCCCACCGACCTCCTCTTTGAGTATGGCAGTGATCAACTCGCGGAAGGCGCACGCCTCAGCCTCATGAAGCTCGGCTTCCTCATTCAAAAGAACCCCAACAGCCTCTTCATCGTCGAAGGCCACACCGACAGCTTCGGTGGCGAAGACTTCAATCTCGATCTCTCCCTTCGCCGTGCCAATGCCGTCGTCGAATGGCTGCGCCAATCCCTCCGACTTGGCACTGACCGCATCCAGGCCGCTGGTATGGGCAAAAGCAAACCCATCGTCAGCACCAGCGGAACCGTGGAAGAGCAGGGCATGAATCGCCGCGTGGAAATCAAGGTGCGGGCGAAGCAGTAAATATCCATTCAGCCGGTCTTGCCGGTGAGTTGGGATTTAAAAGATCTCGGCCCAAGCCTGAAGGCTGTGAGTCTGGATTGATGCCCGAACTCACTTCTTCCCGATGCACCAGAGGTTCTTGTAACCTCGGATGAAGAGCTGGCCGTCACTGACGGCGATGCTGCCGATGATTTTCTCCCCGAGCGTATTCGTGGAGAGCAGCTCAAATTTGGGGCTGGCTTTGAAGACGAAGCAGTCGCCGCCCTGGTTTGCCGCATAACATTTGCCGTCGGCGCTGAGGACGAGAGATGACCAGTTTTGGCCACTAGGGCCGGGGCCTTTGAGACGTTCGTTGTAGATCATCTCGCCGGTTTTGAGGGCGCGACACTCGACGATGCCGCCATCGCTGAGAATGTAGTGATGGCCTTCATGGATGACGCCGCTGCCGATGCGCTGGCTGACTTTGGGCAGATGCCAGAGTCGCTTTTCGGTGACATCGCCTTTGCCGCCTGCTTTGACGGCGACGCCCATGCCGCCGTAACCGCCAAAGGCGATGACGACGTTGTCTGGGGTAAGCAGCGGCGAGTTATAAACCAGCGGGTTCAGGCCAGAGCAGGTCCAGAGTTCCTTGCCCGCGATGGGATCAAAGGCGGCGACGCGACCTGGATAGCTAAGGATGAGTTCGTAGCGGTTGTCGATCTTGCGGAAGAGCGGATCAGCCCAGGAGCCGAGCCATTTTTTGTCCGCCCCTTCGCCGCTGGCACCACCGGGTTCGTCGTGCTCCCAGATCGTTTTGCCGGTCTTGAGGTCGAAGGCATAAAGGGTGGTCTTGGGACCAGGGCCGAAGTTGAGGAAGAAGCGGTCGCCAGCGATCACGGGAGAGGTGCCGTTGCCCCAGATGTGATGCTGTTTGCCGAGGTCGGTGCGCTTCCAGAGTTCCTTGCCGTTCATGTCGTAGCAAAAGACACCCGCGCTGGCATGGAAGACGACGATTTGTTCGCCATTCGTGGCCGGCGATGCCGCGCAGTAGGGGTTAGTGCCGTGGGTCAACTCGGGCTCTTTGTAGGTGATGCCAGCTTCCCAGAGTTGGGTGCCTGACTTGCGGTCAAAGCAGAGCAACAGGCGACGACCAAGCTTCTCGATGGCCTGCGTGACGAAGACTTTGTCGCCCCAGACGACGGGCGTGGAGTTGCCACGATCTGGCAACTCGACCTTCCAGACGACATTCTCAGTCTGGCTCCACTTTTCCGGCAGGCCGGACTCGGTGGTGGTGCCATCACCATTCGAGCCGCGCCACATGGGCCAATTGGCGGCTTGGGCGGAGAGCAGAGGGAGGAGCGCGGAGAGAATGAGGAGCCGTTTCATGGTTGGTTGGCGATTGAGTGAAGCATGAACGCATGAAAAAGGCGGAGTTGGTCATCCAACTCCGCCTTTTCAATGAGGCCTGCGCGCTGGGGCAGGCTCTGGATTACCTGAACTTCTTGCCGAACTTGTCGGGATTGGAATCGAACTTGGCTTTGCAGTTGGTGCAGCAGAAGCCGATCGTCTTGCCCTTGTATTCGGAGGTGACGCCAGCTTTGACGTCCTTGCCGCTCATGGGGCAGGTGGTGTTCACGGGGGCGGCGCTGGCAATGCCTGCGGCGACGAAGGAGACGGCGAGGAGGGTGAGAATGGATTTCATGGGAGAAGGGGGGTGTTTGACCCAGAGCAAGATACGAGCAAACGGACGCTGGATAAGCAATCAAATTTCTCTCGGACTGCACGCTGCCGTCTTGACGAAGGGGAGGAGTTTGCCCCAGCTTCTTTGCTCTGCTCGAAAAATACGGCCCCAACCCCGTCGTAGTAGTCGGCCCAACCTCACCATGTCCACAGCCCCAGCTCTCTCGCCTTCATCCGTGAAGGCGCTTCGAAACGCCGTCATCCGCCTCGCCGGAAATTCGCAGGACGGCATCCAATCCATCGGCGGCATCCTCGCTCGTCTCGCGGGGCGCACGCAGCAGGATGTGATGACCTACATGACCATCCCGTCCACGATCAGTGGCGGCCCTTCGATCTTCCAGGTGCATCTCGGCAGCGGCGAGGTGCTGCATCCAGGTGATGAAAGCGACGTGCTCGTGGCCTTTTACCAGCACAGCTACGACAGCCACATCAGCGCAGTGCGCGAGGGCGGCATCTGCTTTTACGACAGCGGTGAAGTCACCGAAGTGAAGCACGAGCGCGGCATCCATCACATCGGTGTGCCCTTCACCACGGCGACCGTGGAGGCCGTGGGCGGCAGTGCCCGTGATCGTGGGAAAAACATCTTCGTCCTCGGCATGTTGTGCGCGGTTTTCCGCCTCGATAAAGACAAGGTCGCGAGCATTCTCAGCCGTCAGTTTGGCAAAAAGGACGAGAGCGTACTGCGCAACGCCATGCTGGCCTTCGACGCAGGCTATGCCTACCCGGTGGGTGACATCACGACTTTCCATTTCGAAGAGGGCGAGCACACCGACACACACCGCATCAGCAGCGATGGCAACACGGTCATGACCATGGGTCTCATCGCCGCCGGAGTGCGCTACGGCTCCGCGTATCCGATCACGCCTTGGTCGAGCATCATGGAGACCCTGCGCACGGAGTTGCCAAAGTATGGCGGCATGTATGTGCAGGCGGAGGATGAGCTGGCCGCCGTGTCCATGACCATCGGCGCGGCCTTCGCCGGGCATCTGGCCGTGACGGGCAGCGCTGGCCCTGGGCTGAGTTTGAAAATGGAGGCGCTGAGCTATGCGAGCATGGCGGAGATCCCGCTCATCGTGATCAATGTCCAGCGCGGCGGCCCCTCCACCGGCATGCCGACGAGCATCGAGCAAAGCGATCTCATGCAAGCCATCTACGGCAGCCATGGCGACTGCCCGCGCATCGTGCTCGCGCCACAGGATGTGGAAGATTGCTTCTACATCGCTCTCGAAGCTGGCCGCCTCGCCCGCGAGTACTCCTGCCCGGTCATCATTTTGAGCGATCAGGCCCTCAGCAGCCGCATCGAGGCCTTCACTGAGCCGGACCTCGACAAGCATTGGATCGAGCCCACGCTCGACCTCTCGGATCGTGGAGCCGACTTCAAACCCTACCCGCTGGATGCCATGACGCGTCACGCACCTCCGGGCACGAAGATGAGCGGCAAATACCCGCACGTCACCGGCCTGGAGCACGACGAGTGGGGCCATCCGAGCGGCAACGCGAAGATGCACCAGAAGATGACCGACAAGCGCCGCAACAAGCTTGTCGAGCTCAGCAAGAAGCTCCCGCTCCCCGAAGTCTATGGCGACTCGGAAGGCGACCTCCTGCTCATCAGTTGGGGCAGCAACTACGGTCAGATCAAAGAAAGCGTGAACCGCCTCCGCGCCGAAGGTCACAAGGTCGGCGCTGCGAATCTGCGCCACGTGCATCCGATGCCAGCGGGCATGGACAAGCTGTGGGCAGGCTTCAAAAAGGTCGCCGTCGTCGAGCTCAACGACGTGGGCATGTATGGCTACGGCCAGCTCGCCATGATGCTGCGCGCCGCGTATGCCGATCCGAAAATCCAGTCCATCTGCAAGACCGACGGCCTCACCTTCCGCATCCGCGAGATCGTCACCGGCGCTGAAAAAATCATGAGCGCCTGATCGACCTCCGACTCGTCCACCTGACCCACCTTTACCCAATCGAAACGACCATGTCTGCCACCACTCAGGAAGCCGCCATCACCGCCGCTCCATCGACACTCGTCACTCCGCCCTCCATGGGCGCGGAGGAAAAGCTCACGAAGAAAGCTCTCACCGCCGATCACCCGACTTGGTGCCCTGGCTGCGGCGACTTCGCCGTGCTCGCCGCCTTCTACAAGGTGCTGGAGAAGCTCCAGTATCCTCATGAAAAGATCGTCTGCGTGGCCGGCATCGGCTGCTCCAGCCGCTTCCCCTACTTCATGAACACGCACGGCATCCATTTCATCCATGGCCGTGCCCTCCCACTCGCCACGGGTGTCTCGCTGAGCCGTCCTGACGTGCATGTCTTCGTCTTCGGTGGTGATGGCGATGGCTTCTCCATCGGCGGCAACCACCTGAACCATGCCGCGCGCAAAAACATCAAGCTCACCTACGTGATCATGGACAACTACGTCTATGGCCTGACCAAAAAGCAGACCAGCCCCACGAGCCCCATCGGCTTCAAATCCAAGACCGACCCCACCGGCAGCATCGACCGTCCGATCAACCCCATGAAGCAGCTCCTCGCCAGCGGAGCCACCTTCATCGCCCGCACCCACGCCGCGCAGGTGAAGCACATGGTCGATACCTTCGAGCGCGCCATCCTGCACGACGGCTTCAGCGTCGTCGAGTGCCTGAGCGAGTGCATCATGTTCTATGAAGGCAGCTTCAATGATAGCTGGCCCAAGAAAGGCGGCACCTTCGACATCATCGACGAAACCCAGCACAACGTGAAGGACGACGTCGCCGCCTTCCAGCTCGCCGACCTCCCCAGCCCCGGCAAATTCGGCGTCTTCTACGACGTGGACCGCCCCACCAAGAACGCCTTGGAGCAGAAATGGATCGACGACACCCAGGCCAAACTCGCCGGCATGAGCCAACGCGACATCCTGCGCAAGCGCTTCGAGACGATGCGGTGAGGCACCTCTGGCATAATGCATTCACGAAAGACCCAGCCGCGAGGCTGGGTTTTTTTCTTCGCTGCTGGAAGATACCTATCCAGCCAACGTGCCAGCTCATTCTGATGGAGTAACGTTCAAACCAAGCCGCCAGATGGTCGTGCTTATTCTCTTCGACTTTAGCATTCTCGATTGGGA
>NZ_JBILYB010000301.1:0-3299 GCF_044378005.1 Prosthecobacter sp. | reverse complement strand
TTTTGAGCCGCTCTTTGAGCGGCCCCCACCATGCGAAGCGTTGTGTTTTCATCGGTCGCCTTATTTACACCACCCCTTCAACTTTGCCAATCGACAGGTTTTCAAACACGGCCTAATTACTGTCACGCTGGGACCAATTAAGTCTCAGTGGGATAGGTTTAACTCTGAATTGAGATCATATTTATGAAGATTGAAGAGTTTCGCAGGTGTGGGCAGCGCGGCGACGAATGGAAGAACGAGGTAAGCACTGAGGCCCTAATCTGAGAGCAGGGAATATAGAGGCCGAAGCATAATAAAGGCTCCCGCAACTTGTTTTCATCTCGTGACAAGTTTTCGCGTTACCTTACTCTCGCTCGCATGCCACGCCTCTTGTTTATCCTGACCTGCTTCATGGGTTTCTGCATCAGCCTAACTCCAATGGACGCGGCCACGCCACAAACTCATCTCGTCCTGTGGGGACAGCTTAATTATGACAGCCAAACTGATTCTACAGCGCGATTCCGTAACGTGAAAGCCATCTTGGCTGGGTTCGATTATACCCTCGAATTGAAGAACAACGGTACGGTTGTGTCTTCGGGATATAGTTTTTCAGGCCAAGCGATGGTGCCTGCGGGCCTCAGTGGCGTCAAAGCCATGGAGGCGGGTCTTTCTTACATCGTAGCACTGAAGGACGATGGGACCGTCGTGACTTGGGGAGACAATGATTATGGTCAAACCATGGTGCCAGTGGGTCTCACTGGCGTAAAAGCCATCGCGGCGGGTGATAGCCATATCGTCGCGCTGAAGAACGACGGCACCGTCGTGGCTTGGGGAAGGAACGTTAACGGCCAAATGACGGTGCCAGTCGGCCTCAACAACGTAAAAGCCATCGCGGCGGGCGGTTACCATATCGTCGCGCTGAAGAAGGACGGCACTGTGGTGGCTTGGGGAGACAATAGCTGGGACCAGACGACTGTGCCAACGGGCCTCAGCGGCGTGACAGCCATCGCGGCGGGCGGTCTATATACCGTCGCGCTGAAGAACGACGGCACTGTGGTAGCTTGGGGAGACTATAGGTGGAACCAAACAACGGTGCCTGTGGGACTAAGTGGAGTGAAAGCTATCGCGGCGGGCAGCCATCATTCCCTCGCGCTGAAGGGCGACGGCACGGTGGTGGCTTGGGGTGACGTAACGGCGTCGCTGGTGCCTGCGGACCTCAGTGGCGTGACATCTATCGCAGCTAATGACGAACAAAGCGTGGCGTTCATCAAGCCTCAAGCTGCAGCAAACGTTCACATCTTTCCCGGTGATGGAACCGTCACCATCGGACAGGGACTGATGTTCGTGGCTTCCATTCCTTCGGGAACCCCTCCTTTCACCTACCAATGGCGGAGGAACGGTGTGCCGATCCCCAAGGCCACGAACGCCACGCTGGTGCTGACGAATCTCCAGCGCAGCCAGGAGGGTGTTTATGATGTGGTGGTAAAGAATGCTGTCGGCGTGGCTCTTTCCAATGCCTCGCGTTTATCGTTCCCGCCCTTGGTGCCTATCACTGCCGCTCCGGTGGATGTGGACGTGAATCCAGCAGGCACCGGCAGCTTCAGCGTGGACGTTCCCGGCGCCACGGCCTGGCAATGGCTGAGGAATGGTGTGGTGATCAGGAATGCTACGAGCAGCACCCTGAATGTGATGAACGTGGATGCCAGCTCCGCCGGACTTTACAGCGTGACCGTGACCACCCCTGCTGGAAAGATCACCACCTCCCCTGCCCAACTGCGCGTCAATGACACCGGCCTGCTGATCTACAAACTCACGGGCACCGGCACGGCTTATGCTGGCGCCACGGCGACGACCGGCGCAGTGACGGGCTTCCTGGTGCTGGATCGTGCCGGACAGCGCGGCGGGTTTCTTTTTAACAGCAAGAGCGGCAGTCAAAACATCCATCGCCTGGAGGTGCATGAAGACCTGAATACGCAGAGTACGGGCCCCGTGCCCAAAACCCAGACGGTGGTTAGTGAACTGGTGGGAGGTGAATATTCCCTATGGCTGAATGGCACGGATGGCCTGCTGACCGTTGGCAAGACGGACAAAGCTGTGGGCCCCGCCACGCTGAAAGGCCACGCCAACTCCATCGACTTCGGGCAGACACTACGTCTGGAAACCGTGAGCCTGACGGCGGCGCTGGATGCCCTGAACAGCGCCCCTGCGCGATTGGATGGCGAGGCTCTAGAGCAGGGGCTGAATCGCCTGTCTCAAGACTTGCAGTCCAAGGGCTCGGCACTGGTGGAGTAACGTCGAGAACGTGACCGTGCCTCAATACCTCGGCACTTCGGTATCGACGAGTTCGGACCAGGCGTCGATCCCGCCGCGCATGGACTGCGTCTGGCGGAAGCCATGCTGGCGCAGCCAGTTGGCGGCACGCTGGCTTCTCATGCCGTGGTGGCAGTAGATGATGATGTGCTGATTCACATCCGCGAAGCGCTGCGGGGCCAGCTCGCCGAACTGCGATAGCGGCACCAGTTCAGCATTCGGCAGGCGGCAGATCTGCCATTCATCCTGCTCGCGGCAGTCGATGATGCGCGGCTGCTGCCCAGGCCTGCCGAGCAGGTAGCTCACATCATCCACGCTGACTTCGAGAGGCAGATCGTTCATGGCAGGCTCGACTTAGGGGCGGACGGTGACAGGCGTGCCTTGGGACACGTTGTTGTAGAAAATCGCGGCCATGTGGCCGGGCATGCGCACGCAGCCGTGGCTGGCGGGATAGCCGGGGAGGAAGCCCTCGTGCATGCCGGTGCCGCCGCTGAAGCGCATGAAGTGATGCATCTTCGAGCCTTCGAAGCGGGTGCCTGGAGGTGCTTTGTCTTTCGAGATGTCGATGTTCGCCACCACGACCTGACCGTTGGCATCGACGAAGTCACCATAGAGGTTGGACTTATGCCATTGGTCCTTCTGGATGATTTTGAAGTTCCCTTTGATCGTCGTGTGCTTCTCATCACCCGTAGAAAGGGCCGACACGCCAGCAAGGGAACCGCCTTTGTAGAAATAAGCCTTCTGGTCGCTGAGGTCGATCACGATGCTGGGCGCGCCCGCCATGCCATCGCCATCCCAGTAGGAGACGAGGTCTTGATTGTAGAGAGCCGAATGCGGCACGGTGGCGGGATTGAAGGCCTCCAGATACTGGGTCTGTTCACGCGAACCACTCGAGTTCGCGCATGAGGCCAGCGTGCAGAGCAGGGCGAGGGCGGTGAGACGTAGAAACAGGTCGTGTGTGAGCATCTCGATCAACGGGGGGCAGGGGACGGAAAGCGGCGCGGAGAATG
>NZ_JBILYB010000034.1:0-47467 GCF_044378005.1 Prosthecobacter sp. | reverse complement strand
GCTCGCCACCGTGTCGCCTTCGGAGGAGATCGGCCAGCCTCTCTTCTTCATCGCCGCCGCTTGTTTCATTCTGGCTGCGGGACTGGCTTTGATCGCGGCGGGCATCCATCTCTTCGCTCCGCAGAAAAACAAGCTCGGCAGTGCCGTGGCACTCACCGGACTGGTGCTCGCACTCGCAGAGTTCGCCTTCGCCTGGCAGGTGCGGCACATCGACTTCGTGCCCTTCGGCATCGACGGCACCGCGCCGAGCCCGCCGCTTTTGAAATCACTCTTTGTGCCTTTCGTGCCCGTCTTGATGAACGGGTTGCTGTTGCTCGCGCATCGCAGCGCAGGGCGCGCGAAGGCTTGATTTCTTTCTGCTAGCGGGAGCCTCTGGTCTGCGTTCCTGTCTTTCCTCGCATGAAACTCTCCAACTTGCTCCGTTCCTCCCTTCTAGTCCTCGGACTCGCGCTACCAGCTTTGGCGGCGGCTGAGCCAAAGAAACTGCTCGTCGTCACCGTCACCACCGGCTTCCGCCATTCCTCCATCGAGACGGCGGAGAAGGTGCTGAAGGAACTGGGGGAGAAGTCGGGCGCATGGACGGTGGACTTTGTGCATCAGCCTGAAGGCCAGCCGAAGAATCCCGGCAAGCCGCCGGAGAAGAAGAACGAAACCGACGAGGCTTTCAAAGCCAAGCAGGAGGCCTACAGCGCGGCGCTGGCGGAATTCAACGCGGCCAACAAAGTTTGGAACGACAAGATCAAGGCCTACATGGCCGAGCAGATGGCGATGGAGAAGATCAAGGGCTACGACGGCTTCGTCTTTGCCAACACGACGGGTGATCTGCTCTTCCCTGACCGCGATGGTTTCGTGGAGTTGATCAAGAGCGGCAAAGCCATGGTGGCCATGCATTCCGGCTCCGACACCTACCACCCTTTCCAGGGTTACGTCGATATGCTGGGCGGTGAGTTTGAAACCCACAAGTCCCAGGTGGAAGTGCAGCCCATCCTCCATGACCCCGCTCATGCGGCCACGAAGCCGATCCCGAATGGCTTCAAGGTCTTCGACGAGATCTACATCATTAAGAGCTTCGAGAAGTCCAAGGTCCATGCGCTCATGGGACTCGACGCCCACCCGAACCTCGCGCAGTTGACGGACGAGGAGAAGAAGAAGGAGGCGGAGCTGAAGCGCTACTTCCCCATCTCCTGGTGCAAGGAGTTCGGCAAGGGACGGGTGTTTTACTCCTCCCTCGGACACCGCGAAGACGTGTGGGACCCGACCTGGAAGGAAGGCACGAAGGATCGCAAGAACTCCCCGGAGATCGCCAAGACCTACCAGGAGCACATTCTCGGCGGCATCAAGTGGGCGCTGCGTCTCGCTGAAGGCGACGGCGAAGCGGGCAACCTGAAGTGATTGGCTAACTCATCGGCGCTTGAGCAAGCGGCTCAAGCTGCCGGTGCCTCGATCTCCAGTCTCGGGAACAGCGGGACTGGGGCGGCGAGTTGGTGCCCGGCTTTGAGCAGACCCCAGGCGAGGTCTTTGAACTGGAAGCCTGTGGGCATGACCCAGCCGATCTGCTCGCGGGCCACCTTCATGGCGGTGGGCATGATGGGATCGAGCAGGACGGTGACGTGGGTGAGCGCCTCAGCGAGGTGATAGAGCACGCTGTCGAGCCGGGCGGCCTGGGCGGGATCTTTGGCGAGGGAGAAGGGCTTGGTGCTATCGACGAACGCATTGGCATGCGTGACGATCTTCCACGCGGCAGCGATGCCGTCGTGAATTGCCCAGCCGCTTATGTTTTCGAGATAGGCGGGCAAGGCATCGGCGACGGTCTGGCGGAGAGCGGCGTTTTCGGCGTCGTCATGGGTGCCGGGCGTCAGAACACCAGCGCGATACTTCTGCGCCATGTTGATGCTGCGGTTCAGCAGGTTCCCGAGGCCGCCAGCAAGCTCCTTGTTGTAGCTCATGATGAGGCGTTCATCGCTGAAGTCGCTGTCGTAGCCGGTGGCGATGTCGCGCATCAAATAATAGCGGAGGCCGTCTGGCGTGAAGGTATCGGCGAGCGTGTCGGGATTGATGACGTTGCCGGTACTCTTGCTCATCTTCGCGCCTTTCACGTTCCACCAGCCGTGGACGACGAGCTTCGGGATGTGCTCATCCGGGAAGCCGAGGGCGTGGAGCATGATGGGCCAATAGACGGCGTGCGCGGGGACGAGGATGTCTTTGCCGATGATCTCGGCATCGGCGGGCCAGATGTCTTCAAACTTGGGTAGGCCGGTGTTGCCGACTTCATCGGCGAGGTAACCGGCGAAGCTGATGTAGTTCGTGAGAGCATCAAACCACACATAGTTCACAAAGCGCTCATCAAACGGCAGTGGGATGCCCCAGGTCAGGCGCTCGATGGGGCGGGAGATGCAGAGGTCCTGCGCCTCGCCTTCGAGGGCATTGAGCACGGCGGTGGCGCGGTGGGCGGGGAAGATGAAGTCGGGGTGGCTTTGGATGTAGCCTTTCAGCCACTCGACATGGTCACTGAGGCGGAAGTACCAGTTCTCTTCTTCGAGTTCGACGACCTCGCCCCACTCCTCGCCGAAGTTGCCATCGGGTCCGCGCTCTTTGTCGGTGAGGAACTGCTCCTGGCGGACGGAGTAGAAACCAGTGTGGCCCTTTTTATAGAGTTGGCCGCAGTCATGGAGCTTTTGCAGCATCGCTTGGACGACCTTCTTGTGCTTCACGTCGGTGGTGGCGGCCCAGCCGTCGAAGCGGACGTTCAGCTTCTCCCAGAGCGCGGTGAAGTGCTGGGTGATGCCATCGACGAAGTCCTGCGGACTGAGCCCGGCTTTGTCGGCGCTCTTTTGCACCTTCTGCCCATGCTGGTCCACGCCGGTGAGGAAATAGACCTCGCGCCCATTCTGCCGCTGGAAGCGCGCCATGACATCGGCGAGCACTTTTTCATACGCGTGGCCGATGTGCGGCGGGGCGTTCGTGTAGTCGATGGCGGTGGTGATGTAGTAGGGCTTCACGGGGAGGGAAAAGATGGGCGGGTGGGAGCGCTGGAGTAGTGGATGAGGAGGAAGGATCGTCCAGCAGGAATACCAGATGAAAATGAAGCGCCGCCTGGGGAGTGAACCCGCAGGCGGCGCGACGTGAGCTGTGTAGCTCCGATTAGTGCTTGTGACCAGTCTTGCAGCACTCGCCAGCTTTGGTTCCGCAGCACTTGGCTGCAGGGGCCTTGGCGGAGTCGCAAGAGGAGCACTCCTTCTTCTTCGTCGCGCAGGACGCGAGAAGCATGGAGGAGGCGGCCAGAGTAACAGTAAGGAGTCGGATCATAGAAAAGTGTCGATTGGGAACGCTTGGCCTACGAAAGCCGGGGCTTGCAGCCCCTCAGCTTACTTGCTGTACTGGACAGGAGCTGGTGGTGGCGGTGGTGGTGGCTTGGAAGCGCAGGAGACGACGACGATCGAGGCCGCGAGGGCAAGGAGTGCGTATTTCATAGTGTGGTGTTCGTTGTGTTTGTTGTTGTTCACAAGGCCCGTTCAGGGGCACATGGAATATCTGAGAAATAACAACGAACCAGTCTTTTGCAAACAGGCAAATCAGCCTGAGCCAGGAAAGTATTGAGGCTGAGTCTCAGCGAGCAGGTGGGGGCAACCCGATGATCTGCTCCTTCAGAGTGCTTTGAGGTGCCTTCAGAAGACTGCTGCCAGGACCTTGAACTGCTGGCGGTGGAGCGGCTTGAGGCTCTGGGAGAGAAACGGCACTCGGTACGGAAGTGGCCTTGGGCAAGGTAACAGCTTTCGGAACGCCAGGCTCAGCTCTTGCCTCGACGGAGGCAGGTTTCAGAGAGGGGGCCTGGGGCTTCTTTTGCCAGGTGGCATCGCCTGAGAGGTGGGCGAGGATGCCTCCGATGATCATGGAACCTCCAATGAACACCGAGGCACGCAGCCAGAACGGCACGAAGTCATCCGGCGGGAGAAGTGCCTCATTGGCATGGATGGTCGGCGGTGCATCGACGGCTGTCTTTGCCCAATCCGGTCCTGAAACGGGCGCGGTTTCGCTCGTCCCTCGAAAAAGAAGCTCTGCAAAACCAACATTCGTTCGCTCGCCGCTGCTGATCTGGAAGCCGGTGGTCAAGGCCTGCGGACCGCTGCTTTTCTCCCTGGGCATCGGAGTGGCCTGGATTTCTTGCACTAGGGGAGCTGACTTGGGCCTGGTGGCTTTGGCCTTCACAGGCTGGAGCGGCTCGGACGGCGGATTTACGACGGGCTTCACCAAATCATGGTGATGTACGACACGGGCATAGCGACCGAGAAAGTCGGCGCGCTTCGTGGGCATACCTTCGCGCCCTTTGGCGAGTTCATCATCGAGCAGGCGCGCCACGGTTTCGATCTCGCGATTGCTGGCAGGAGTCTCCATGGCAGCACCCGGCAGAGGCTCCAAGGCGAGGAGGAAGCGCCCCACAGCACAGAGCCAGGCTGCATTCCACAAGTCGGCATTTACAGTGCCTGGCTTTGGCGGTGGCAGAAGCAGTGCGGGATCTACTCCACGCCCTGCCATGGCTGCGAGAGTGGGATGCGCACGCAGCATGATGGAAAAGGCTGGCCAGTCGGTGAGTTTCGTGAGCAGCAGTTTCGTGCTGCGGGCATCTTCACGCGGGAAACCGGTGAGCAAATAAATGTCCTCCAGTCTCAGGCGCGAGACCGCGAGACCTGATTTTTCGAGCTGGGTGAGTGTGGCATCCAAGCCAGCAAGCACGAGATAGGTCTCATGGACATTTAGAGCCCGTCGCTCTCGCAGCAGATCGGCGAGGGTGATGCCCTCCGCCACTTCCTCGGCCATGCAGACAATGCCCTCCGCATCCTGCAACAGCGCCAAAGGTACAATGCCGGAAAAATCACGACGTTTGTCCAGACGGAAGGCCTTTTCGTCCGCCGCCTGCACGACGCCAGCGGCGAGGCGCGCTGGCGGCACTTGCTCGACGAGCACTCCACGTCCCGTTTTCGTCAGCGTGCCACGCATCGAGTAAGGATTGGCCATGTCGAGCCGCTGGCTCTGAATGCGCACGCGGTTCACCAGCGCCCGTGCGACTTCCTGATAACTGGCAAGCTGCGGTGCCAGCAGTGCGCGCGGCTTTTGCGCCGTGGGTATCTCCCCGGCCAATGCGACTGGCACGAGCTTCGCCAGGGCCACACAGAGATTTTTGATCGTCGGTACCGTGTCGGCTGCCGCAGAACCGAGACAGGCCTTCAGAAGCTCGGTGAAATCTGCCGCTGGCAAAGGTGAGTCAGCCAGTGAAGGCCCACCCGCCTTCTCCTCCAGAAAATTGCGCAGAAACTTCGCCTGCTTTTCGAAGGCGGTCTTCAGCCCGCGCGCCTTTTTGGCAGACGCAGAGACCAGCGCATAGTCCGCCACCTGCACGAGCAACTCTTTAGGGCCAGTTTGCAGCACACGCAGACTTTCCAGCGGATCACCCGGCATGGTATCGACACGTTCGCAGAGCGCCGCCGCCGCCTCCAGCGCACGGCTCGCCAGCATCACCGCGAGCCAGCCCGGCAGCTCTGCCTGCCTCGCCAGATAGCCTGCCAGCGACTCACCATCGACATTGCTCGTGATGTAAAACGGGTTCCCCTCGTCCTCCCCAAAGTCCACCAGCCGTGCCAACAGCGGGTGGCCGGACTTTTGCAGCTTCAGGCATCCAGCATCAAACGCGGCACGATCTGCCAGCGGCTCCAGCAGGACATGACAGTGGACGAACTCCACCCGCTGCGTGTCGAAGCCAAGCACATTCACCTGCTCCGCATTGCGGGTCAGCTCCACGTTATTCCCGTCCGAATCTTGGACGATGAGATAGTGCCTGAAAAGAATGGGTTCGGGCATGAGACAGCCGAGTGAGAGAAAAAGTCGGGCCAAGTCTCGCAGGACTGCCGCGTTTGACAAGGGCTGAATATCAACACCGCGCTTGCCATCTCAGCCCGCGCTCTGATAAAAGCCATCACTTCCTATGAAAAGCCCCCTCGCCGCCGCCCTCGCCCTCACCAGCATCATGTCCGCCTCAGCCGTGGATTTCACGAAGGACATCAAACCCATCTTCACCCAGAAGTGCTATGCCTGCCACGCGGTCAGTAAGGGCAAGGTCAAGGGTGACCTCGCCCTCGATACCCCCGAAAAACTGGCCGAAGTCATCAAACCAAGCGGGCAAATCATTCCTGGCGAACCCGAGAAGAGCACCCTGCTCATCTCCTGCAAGCTCCCTGACGATGATGATGACTCGATGCCGCCCAAAGGCAAAAACCGCCTCACTCCCGCCGAACTCACCGCCCTGGAAACCTGGATCAAAGAAGGTGCCTCCCTCACTGCTGGTGGTGCCGCCCCGGCCGCTGCTCCCACAGCCGCGCCAGCTCCTGCCGCAGGCGATGCCCAGACTTGGACCAGCAGCGATGGCAAAGCCATCCAGGCTTCCTTTGCAGGCATGAAGGGCAGCGACGTCCTCCTGAAGATGGCCAGCAATGGCGAAGTCTTCCAAGTTCCCCTCTCCCGCCTTTCCGCAGAAAGCCAGGCCCAGGCGAAAGCTGCTGGCGGTCAATAAGTCGGCTTGTACCTTTTGAAGGCGGCCTCGCTGAAGTTCAGCGGGGCCGCTTTTTTTATTTCAACCCGGCGTGCAGGACAAACAGGATTGACGAGGAAAACTCAAAATGATCCCATGGCTACCTTTCTATGAAAACCATCCGCCTCGCCCAACTGTCCCTCGTCCTGGCTTGCTCCCTCTCGGTAAGCTGCGTCATCGGAAAACGTGAAGTCAGTATCAAAGTCCCCGTCGGCACCCATCCCGCAGCCAAAGGCCAGGTGAGCCTGGGCTCCATCCAGGATGCCCGCACCTTTCAAAACAAGCCTGCGGAGCCATCCACTCCATCCGTGGAAGGTGATTTTGCCACCCTCACGGCTCAGCAGCGGGAAAACAACATCGGCCGCCAGCGCAATTCTTATGGCAAAGGCATGGGTGAAGTCGTCCTCCCCGCCGGTGGCACCGTCACTGCCAAAATGAGTGAGATCATCACCGAAGCTCTCGCTCGGCGCGGCTACACGGTGGCCGGTTCTGGCACCCCCGTGAATGTCAAAATCAGTCAGTTCTGGGGATGGATGACTCCAGGCATGTGGGCCATCACTCTCGAAGCGCGGATCACCGCCGGCGTCACCGTGCGCGGCCAGAGCACCCAGATCACTGGTTATGGGGAAAATGTCTGCCAAGCAGCCACCACCGCCAACTGGAACCTCGCCTATGAGCGCGCCATCGCTGACTTCCTCGACAAGGCCGGTGCAGCGCTCGGATCAGCAGGTCTCTAAACCCGACACCTGAAGTTCAAATCAGGGCGGCGGTGATCAACAACAGCGCCGCCACCCAGTCCCGCACGCCGAGACGATCTGCATCTCCGGTGAAGCGGATCAGCTTAAAAAGCGCCCCCGTCGGGCAGCCATACTTACAGTAGGCCAGCGGCTGGAAAAGGGACGCGACCAGCCCCACCACGGCGATGGCCACACTCGCCCAGCCCGCCACGCGGAAGAGATACGCATCGAAAGGCTCCAGCGCGTTCAGGTCCACCGCCCAGCCCCAGACCACGCTCAGGAAAACGAACCCGAGCAGCACAAAGGGCAGCCGAGTCAGCCAGCGCTCCCGCACGGGCGAAACACGCCACTGACGCCCCACCCGCCGTGCCAGCAACTGCTGCAGCGCCCCATGTGGGCAGATGTGGTGACAATAAAGCTGCTTGCTCGTCATCACCGGCCCCAGCAGCGCCACCACCGTCAGCACCAGGAAGCCCGGCGCACTCCGCCAGGGTGTCCCATGCGCCGCCCAGCCAGCCAGAAGCCCCTGGGATAAAAGCTCGCCCGCGATGAAACCGCCGTAGATCACCAGCAGCACATGATGCGTGTGCCGCAGCCACGCCACGCCGCGCAGTCTTGTGAAAGCCATGATCAGCGCCGACACCAGCACCGCGAGATGCCCCGCATCCTGCCAGCGCCAGCGGATCTCCCGCAGCCAGCCCGTGGGCCTTTCCGCCAGCACACTTCTGGCTCGCAGCTTCAGACTCTCCGCCACACTCCAGCTCGTCTCCGTGGCACCGGACACACCCTCGACCTTCGCCTCCTTGAAGTCCATGTCCGCCAGCCGCTCCAGCGTGCTTTTATTGAAGAGATTCAGGAAATAGTCATCCCCCGCCACAGATGCCACATAGCGCTTCGAATCGAAGCTC
This sequence comes from Prosthecobacter sp., assembly GCF_044378005.1. Lineage (GTDB taxonomy): Bacteria > Verrucomicrobiota > Verrucomicrobiia > Verrucomicrobiales > Verrucomicrobiaceae > Prosthecobacter. Next base: position 39,242 of record NZ_JBILYB010000034.1, on the reverse strand, counting down.
TTGCGCAGCGCGATCCGCCGCAGCTTCGCTCCCTCCGCATCCAGCAGCATCAGCGTGTCCGTCGGGCCCTTGTAGCCCACCACCGCATCTGCAACGGGTGATGTCCGCACCGCGAGCGCGATCTTTTTTCCACTCGCATCCAGCACCTCAAACCCGCCGCGAGGCGACTCCGCGCGAACCAACTTCACCGCCGCAGGCTCCAGCCGCCGCACCTCCTCCAGCGTGATCTCCTCAGGAAAGCGCAGCGATGTCCCCGACGCCCGCCCCAGCTTCTCCAGCACCCCCTGCGCGATCGCCGTGCTCGTCAGCGTGGCGCCGCTCACGGCATGAACCGGCTCCGGCGCGGGTGCCCCCGGCTTCATCCCCCGAAACTGCGTGAAGAACTTCCGGTCCGCCACCACCTCCGCCACATGCTCCGTCGTATCGTGGCTCTTCAGCAGCCGCAGGCCCGTGAGCACGCCCTTTGTATCAAAGACGAGCAAAGTATTCGTTGGGCCGGAGTAGCCGATGATCTTGTCCGACTCCGGTGCCGTCGTGGTAACAAAGCCGAGCGATTGCCCGGCCCCATCCAGCGCCGTCCGCCAGCCGTTCGCCGGATTCGCCTCCCCGAGACTCACGATCTCCGGGAAAAAATCTCGCAGCCGTTCTGGCGTCAGCGCCGCCGCCGCCTCCAGCTTATCGCGAGTTTGCGCCGCCTCACGGATCACCCACACAGCCATCACGAGCAGCCCCACGCGCCAGAGACGGAGGAGGGCAGGTCGGGCAGATTGGATCAAAGACAGCATCGGCAGGCGCATGGCATACGCTGCTTCCCAGCCCTTGCCAAACAAGAGCTCGAAAGTCTGGCCTCAAACCCCTCGCCCAAAATCCTCTTCATTGCCCAATGATATTCCCCGCCTGGGTGACTGCGAGCTGCAGACAGATGCTGAGGACACGCCTGCGGAGTCCTGCTTTGGGGCCTCAAGGCGTCCACTTCAGTTGGTAAAACTTCGCGCCAGCACCGCTCGTCTCCTGCCAGTTTGCCGTGGTCGCTGCTGTGGTATCTGCGGTGCGGATCGTCGCTGCTGGCTGCCAGTCTTGGAGATCGGTGCAGCTCTCGATGGTGTAAGTTTCCAGCGGATCGAGCTGCGAGAGCGACAGGGTGATCTGCGATCCATCCCTCTGCACCGCGAGCTGGGGCCCGGAGTTTGTCTGCACCTCCCAAGCGATGCCATAGGTCACGTTCGTCGTGCCAGAGCTGACTTCGAGAGCATAGTCGCCCGGCGGCAGATGGCGGAAAAAGAGGTGCTCCACATTGTCCACGGCGCTGAGGCTTTCATCCATCGTGGTGCCGACAGTGAAGCCCGAGGCGCTTTTCAAATGTAGGTTCAGATTTGCCAGGGTGGAGCTGGCGTAGTTCCCTGGGATCGTGCGGTGCCAGGTGATCGTGGCGGAGATCGTGCCCCACTGACCAGGCAGCAGTTTGAAAAAGTAGCGGCGTGGGCTTGCCGTGCTGCTGGTCGTCTTATCCCAGCCGCTGAGAGCCCGGTAAGCGCTGCCGCTCGCGGCCTGACGCCCGGCGGCGAGGATGCGGTGGGCGTGGAGCACGTTCAGCTCACCGGCACCGAGGATCTCATCATACGGGCGGCTGGTGCTGGCGCGCCGCCAGCCGGGGAGGTTCTGCTTTGAAGCACCGCTGAGGAGGATGGCCTTCACCACGCGCGGATCATCCGCTTCGGGAAAGCCGGGGCGGATGGCATCGAGTAGCATCGTGGCGGCCGAGGCCACGGCTGGCGAGGCATTGCTGGTGACGGACTCCTCCACGACGATGTCCGGCTTCATGCGCCCGAGGCCGTCGATGTTGGTGTGCGTCTGCGGGTGGCCGCCATTGCGGAGGCCGGGTGTGATGCTGTGGTAGGCGTTGGACAGCAGCTTCACCATGGTGCTGCCGTTGTTCAGCGGGGTGGAGGCGGTGACGAGGTCGCGGTTCAGCATGAAGTCGAAGCGCCGTAGCATCGCCGTGTCGGTGGCTTCATTGCCGAACTCTCCCACCCAGCTGTGGTTTTGCACGCTGCCGGTGAAGATGGGGATGGGATTGGAGAAGAGGTTGTTCGCGAAGTCGTCAGCCAACCAGACGTGCAACTCCGTGACGCCTGGTGCCACGCTCTGAGAACTGCCGCAGAAGAGGTTCGCCACATTGCCGGCATGACCAGAGGCCGTGCTGGCTCCCGACCAGGGCGTAATGGTTTTCCCCGTAAGTCCGCCTGTGCCTGCGAAGGGCGTCGTCCCCGTCGTGGCCTGCGGCAAATACACGGCTGGTGCCCCGCCCGCGTTTGCCTCCGACATCATGACCGGAATGCCCACGCCAGTGGGCAAACTCGCCCCCAGCTCCGTTTGAAGCTGGGGGAACTCCGCCAGATCACGCCAGTCCGCTCGTGCAGCCAGGGCTGCGAAGAGGAACAAGGAGGTGAGAAGTGCGGTGGATTTCATGTCTCGGCCCAAGAGTGCCGGACACAGACGATGATGCCAAGCCTAGCGTTCAAACTCAGACGAGCATGAGCGCGGGGCTCTCCAGCAGCTTGCGCATCTCGGCCAGGAAGGTGGCGGCGACGGCACCATCGACGACACGATGATCTCCACTGAGGCCGATCCACATGCGCTGACCGGCGACGACGGCACCTTTGTCATTCACGACGGGCACCTTGCGGATGCTGCCGATGGAAAGGATGGCAGCCTGCGGCGGATTGATGATGGCGGAGAACTGATCAATGCCGAAGGCACCGAGGTTCGAGACGGTGATGGTGCCACCAGCGAAGTCATCGGGGCTGAGTTTCTTGTTCTTGGCCTTCGTAGCGAGGTCCTTCACAGCGGCGCTGATCTCGGCGAGCGTCTTTTTCTCCGCCTGCTTGATGACCGGGGTGACGAGACCGTCATCAATGGCGATGGCGACGCTGAGTCCGACGGATTTGTATTTCACCACGGCATCACCATCCCAGGCGGCGTTGATCGCAGGCTGGGCCTGGGCGGCACGGATGACGGACTTGAGGATGAAGTCGTTGACGGTGTACTTCACGCCGCCGGTCTTTTCAGCGCTGGCATTGAGATGCGCGCGGAAGTCCATGAGCGGGGCGGAGTCGATCTCGATCTGGAGGTAGAAGTGCGGGATCTGCGTCTTCGAGGCCAGGAGGCGCTCGGCGATGATGTTCCGCATGGTGCTGGTAGGCACGCGCTCATCTTCAGGGCCGTAGGTCGGGCGAATGGCAGGTGTGGCGGGGCCGCGAGCGGCGCTGGCACCACCGACGGGGGCGCTTTCCACATCAGCACGGACGACACGACCGCCAGGGCCGGTGCCGACGACGGAAGCGAGATCCACTCCTCGCTCAGCGGCGATCTTTCGGGCCAGCGGGCTAGCCTTCACACGGACATCGCTGGCAGCAGCGGCACGGCGGGTAGGCTGCGGAGCGGTGGGCAGACGTGGGCCAGGTGCAGAAATTTTCTTTGGCGCACCAGCGGCGGGCTTTTCCTCTTTCGGGGCTGGAGCCGAGGCAGCTTGGGCTTTGGCGATGATTTCATCGAGGTTGGCCGGAGCCTCCTCACCCTCTTCCAGCACGACGGCCAGCGGGCTGCCAAGCGGCACTTTCACGCCAGTAGCGGCGATGATCTTGAAGATCGTGCCCTCAAACGGGCTGGCATATTCCATCGTGGCCTTGTCCGTCTCGACATCAGCGATGGGCTTGCCGACTTCCACAGAGTCCCCTTCTTTGACGGTCCATTTGGCAAGCGTGCCCTCGGTCATGGTGTCGCTGAGCTTGGGCATTTCGATGATCTTCGGCATGGCGTGGGTGGGGTAAAGTCGAATTCTGGGGGAGTGAAAGACGCCGAGACTAGACGAGTCCACCGCCAGACTCAAATACCCGTGGCGGGAAATTTTAATGATCTGAGGCGAGTAAGCTGGAGCGGTTTTTCGATGCCGGAAAAGCCCAGCAGCACTCTCCACGCCACAATCTGCGTGCTTTTGTGCCGTCGGAGGAAGCAAAAGAAAGGTTGCCTAGTGCCTGTCGTACTTGGTAGCCTCGCATTCCTCCTCGTCATATATCGTGCCTGCGGAGCCCGCGTCCCCCAGACTTCCTACTGCCATGAACACAAACCAAACCACCCGCCGCACCTTCCTGCGCGGCACCGTCGCCGGCGCTGCTGGCCTCGCCACCCTGCCCTCCTGGGCAGCCCCCATCGGAGCCAATGAAGACGTCCGCGTCGCTGTCATCGGTTTCAAATCCCGTGGCTCCGGTCACATCAGCAGCCTGCTGAAGATCAAAGGCGTGCGTCTTGTGGCGCTCTGCGATGTCGATAGTTCCGTGCTCGAGAAGCATGTGGCCGACCTCGACAAAAAAGGCATCAAGGTGAAAGCCTACAAGGATTTCCGCGAGTGCTGCGCTGATCCAGACATCGACGCCATCACCATCGCTACGCCGAACCACACGCACACGCTCATCGGCATGACCGCCATCGCCAATGGCAAGCACGTGTACGTCGAGAAGCCCGTCTCCCACAACATCTGGGAAGGCCGCAAGCTCGTCGAGGCATCCATCGTCGCCGCCAAGAAGGGCCTCGTGGTCCAGCACGGCATGCAGCGCCGCTCCGATCTCGGTTGGGCCGCCGCCATGGAATATGTGAAGAGCGGTAAGATCGGCAAAGTGACCCTCAGCCGTGGCATCAACTACAAAGCCCGCAAGAGCATCGGCAAGCTCTCTGCCCCCATCTCCCCAGACGCAGACGGCATGCTCAAGCCCGGCACTGTCATGGACGCCAGCGGCAAAGGCCTCACTGGCACGATTGACTACAAACTCTGGAGCGGTCCTCGCGGCATCATCCCCGTCCAGCGCACCCAGTTCCATTATGACTGGCACTGGCAGTGGGCCTACGGCAATGGCGACATCGGCAACCAGGGCCCGCATCAGCTCGACGTGGCCCGCTGGGCGCTCGGCAATCCTGACCAGCTTCCCAAGCGCGTCATGAGCTTCGGCGGACGCTGGGGCTACGATGATGACGGCCAGACGGCTAACAACCAGCTCGCCTTCTACGAATTCAACGAAGGCGCTCCGCTGCTCTTCGACAATCGTGGCCTGCCCATGAAAGACATGAACTGGACCAAAGGTTACGAGCCCGTCTATCGCGTCAACGGCAAGACCTCCGCCCCACGCATCGGCAACGTCATCCATTGCGAAGGCGGTTTCGTCGCCGAAGCCAAGGCCTACGACAACGACGGCAAGGCCATCGAGAAGTTCGACAACTTCCAGGACGGCCCGGACCACATGAAGAACTTCATCGACTCCGTGCGCGCCGGCAAGATTACCAAGGACGTCCTCAACGTCGCCCACGGTCATCATGCCGCCGCTTTGGCCCATATGGCCAACGTCAGCTACCGCCTCGGCAAGAAAGTCAGCAACGACGAGATCAAGGAACGCCTCAGCACCAACAAAGCCGCTCTGGAGACCTTCGATCACTTCGTACAAAACCTCGCCGACAATAAGATCGACGTGAAGACCGACCTCGCCGCCTGCGGCCCGATGCTCGAGTTCGATCCCGTGACGGAGAAGTTCATCGGTGAGTTCGCCGAAGAAGCGAACAAGCTAGCCACGGAAGAATACGTCGCCGGCTTCGAGCTGCCGACCATCAGTTGATTTGGGTGTGGGGCCGCCTCCCACATCATCTCAAGCCCACGTTTGCCTCTGGCAGCGTGGGCTTTTTGTTTCCTGTGACAGGTGTGCTTGCACCCAGAGGTGAACCGGCCAAAATGCGCCCTCTTATGAGTAACTTCAAACTACTGGTGACCGGCTGCAAAGGCCGTATGGGACAGGCCGTGATCGATGCCGCCGACGCGCAGGGCGTGATGGTGGGTGCTGGGATCGATGTGGGAGACTCTCTGCCCGTGAGCCTCGACCTCTGTGATTGCGTGATCGACTTCACCTCTCATCACTTCACAGATGAACTCCTGGCCGAGTGTTTGAAGCAGAAGAAAAGCATGGTCATCGGCACTACCGGACACACAGCCGATGAACTGGCGCGGATCAGAGAAGCCTCCAAAACACTGCCCATCGTCTTCGCCTCGAACTTCAGCGTCGGCGTGAACACCCTCTTCTGGCTCACCCGCAAAGCCGCCGAACTCCTCGGCCCCGACTTCGACCTCGAAGTCGTCGAGATGCACCATCGCCTGAAAAAAGACAGCCCCAGCGGCACCGCCCGCACCCTCGTCGAAATCCTCGCCGACGTGCGTGAACTGCAATACGACACCGACAGCCGCCACGGCCGCTTCGGCGATGTCGGCGCGCGCACGAAGACCGAGATCGGCGTTCACGCCGTCCGCGGCGGCGATGTCGTCGGCGACCACACCGTCATCTTCGCCAACGTCGGGGAGCGCGTCGAACTCACCCACAAAGCCAGCAGCCGCGACACGTTCGCCAACGGCGCCGTCCGAGCCGCCCGCTGGCTCGCCGACAAACCAGCAGGCATCTATGACATGCAGGATGTGCTGGGGCTGAAGTGAGGGCCGAGCCGTTTACGGTTGTTGACGGTAGTTTACTGTGGTTGACGATGGTTTGGCCAAACCACTGTAAACAACCGTCAACCATTGCAAACCACCGCCAACTTCTGCTTCGGCATCGCCCTCGGCTCGAATCTCGGAGACCGTGAAGCGAACCTCCAGCGCGGGCTCGCGATGCTCATCGAGCGGACGCAGCCCATCGCGGTCTTGGCAGGCGGAGTCTATGAAACCGAGCCTGTCGATTGCGAGCCAGGCACGCAGGCTTTTTTAAACAGCGTCATTGAACTCGAAGCCGCCTGCACACCGCAGGAAATGCATGGGCATCTCCAAGCCATCGAGCAAGCGATGGGCAGGCCTGCTGTTCGGGAGAAAAACTCACCACGCACACTCGATCTCGATCTCCTCTACGCGGGCGACTACGTCAGCGATGATCCCGTGCTCATCGTCCCGCATCCGCGCCTGCATTTGCGACGCTTCGTACTGCGCCCGTTGGCGGACATCTGCCCCTATCTCGTGCTACCCGGCCACACGCTCACCATCTCCGAGCACCTTGCTGCTTTGTTGGACGATCCCGAGAGCGTCCGACTCATCAAAAAAGGCTGGATGAAGCCTCTCTAATTTCCGTTTTCTCTGCCCATGATACGCCGCCTGTTCGCCTGCCTCCTCGCCCTTCCCGTTCTCGCCACCGCCGCTGTACGCACCGAGCACGTCTTTGTCATCAGCTTCGATGGTGGCAATCCGAGCATCATCGACAAGGCCGAGATGCCGAACTTCAAGCGGCTCGCTGCCGAAGGCGCGCACACCTTCGTGGCAAACACCATCATCCCTTCGAAGACCCTGCCCTCACACACAGCCATGCTCACGGGCGTGGATATCTCCAAACACGGCGTGGATTGGAACGATTACTTTCCTCTGCGTGGCTTCGTGCGGGTGCACACCATTTTTGAACTCGCCAAAGCCGCGAACCCAGCCACCTCGACCGCCCTATTCTGCGGCAAGATCAAATTCCGCCATCTCTGGAAGGCCAGCGCCATCGACGTCTTCGACTGCGGCGGCGTCTATGACGAGAAGCCCATCCCCGCCAGTGAAGAAAAGAAGCTCGTGCCCGCCCAGCAGGTCGTGGCCCAGGTCGTGCCTTACATCCTCGAAAAGAAGCCCACCCTCTGCTTCATCCACTTCCCCGATGCCGATAGCGCCGGCCACAAAAACGGTTGGGGTTCCCCCGAGCAGCTTGAGGCCTTCAAAGTCTGCGATCAGGCCCTCGGCCAGGTGCTCGACGCCATTGAAAAAGCCGGTCTGACCGCCAGCAGCACCGTCATCCTCACCGCCGACCACGGCGGCAAGGAGAAGAACCACTTCAACCCCATCCCCGAAGACATTCACATCCCCTGGGTCGCCTGGGGGAAAGGCGTGACCAAAGGCCGCGCCATCGGCAAAAAATCCGTCATGACCTACGACACCGCCGCCACCGTCCTCTGGCTGCTCGGCGTGCCACAGCCCGAGTCCTTCGATGGCGAAGTGGTCAGCGAAGCATTCGCGGAATAACCCGCTCTATTCGAGCGCCAGCGCTTCATCTTCCACCACCGGAATCACAGGCTCCGGCACCGAAGCCAGAGGCGCGATGATGTTTACCGGCCAGGGGCGGAAGCGCTCGAAGATGCCGGGCGCGAGTTCCTTCGAGTTCTGATAGCCACGGCGCAGCATCTCCAGCTTCGCATCAATGTTATCCACGTGATGCAGCGCGATGGCCTCCGGCGTCTTCGGCAGCACCGGCGAGCCGTATTGCAGTTCGCCATGATGGGAGGCGATGAGATGCAGGAGGTGCAACCGCACATGTTCTCCAGCGGGTTCCATCGTCGTCCACTCAGCAGCTTCGGGTCGCTCCAGCAGATCGCGCCAGAGCTTGTTCACGAGTTCCAGACCGAGCGTGATGTGCCCGAGCATTTCCCCATGAAGATGATGCGGCATTGCAAAACTGTTTTCAGGATACGAGTTCTCCCAAAGCTTCCCGCAGTCATGGAAGAGCACGCCCGCGACGATCAGATCACGATTCAAATGCGGATACGCCCCCACGATGGCCACCGCGCAGCGCATCATCTGCGCCACATGTTCCACGAGCCCGCCACGCCGTGCATGATGGTTTTCCCGCGCCGCCGCCGTGCGCTTGAAGCGCTCGCCGTGTCTCTCCAGAAACAGACTGCAAACACCACGAAGCCGCGGATCACGAATTGCTGCCACGAAACTCTCGATGTCCGCGTAATCGACCCGCTGCCGTGCGAGCAGCTCGGGATCGCCACCAATGAGCGCCTGCTTTTCTTCATCCGTCAGCACACGCATCTGCGGATGACGCGGCTCGATGCCATACTTCCCCGTGTCCACCCACTGCGCCATGATCTCGATGGAGGCCCCACGAGTCAGTGAGCGCGCTTCATTGAACATCGGATTGCTATCAAAGAGCCGCCACACGAGCGAGTCACCCCCATCGGCGAGCTTTACCTCAAGAAACGGACTGCCCGTGGAGGTGAGCTTCTCCGTGCGATGGTCCACCTGCACATGCACGCGGTAAGGCTGCGGCATCGGACTCGCGATCTGACGAAGTTGCGTGAGCGTGATGAGATCGGGCAGGTCGGTATCCATGCAGCGAGTGAAAGCGGAACCCGCGTCGCGATGCAAGACGAACCTTCACGTCAGACTCACCGGATCGACATCCCACATGACGAGGATGTCCGGCGGCGGAGAGAGCGTCTCCATCACCGTCTGAATGTGCCGCGCCAACGTGCGGATGCGATCCGTGCGTAGCAGCAGCTGGAAGCGGAACTGCCCGTGCGCCTTCGCGAGAGATGAAGGCGTCGGCTCGCCCATCGTCGTGCCTTCGGGCAGGCCTTGCAGCAGGCGCTTGTGCAGCGTTTGCAGCGTGAATTCAGCCTGCGCCTCATGTTTGCCACGGCTGCTGACGAGCACCATGTGGCTATAAGGCGGGTAGTGAAAAGCCTTCCGATGCTCCAACTCCTGATCGGCGAAGCCTTCGAAGTTGTTGTGCCTCGCAAACTGGATCGCCGGACTGTGCGGCGCGTGCGTTTGCACAAAGACCTCGCCCTTCAGCTCACCACGCCCGGCTCGCCCGGCGACCTGGATCAGCAATTGCAGCGTGCGCTCAGCAGCACGGAAATCGGGGATGTTTAGCGCGGTGTCGGCATTCAACACGCCCACGAGCGTCACGTTCGGGAAGTCGAGCCCCTTGGCGATCATTTGCGTGCCAATGAGGATGTCGAGCTTCTGCGCGCGGAAGTCTTTGAGCGTGTCGCGCAGTTGGTTTTTCCGGTGCATGGTATCTGTATCCACGCGGGCCATTCGTGCTTGTGGGAAGACTTCACGCACGGCCTGCTCGACACGCTCGGTGCCAAAGCCTCCGTATTTGAGGCCGGGCTCTTTGCAGCTCGGGCACTTCGTCGGCGGCACTCGCCGTGAGCCGCAGATGTGGCAGACGAGGCGGTTGTCCGCCTTGTGCAGAGTCATCGGGATGGCGCAGTCCTGGCAATGCACCACCTCGCCACACGCAGCGCAGTCGAGCGTGGTATGAAAACCGCGCCGGTTCAGGAAGAGAATGGTCTGCTCTTTCTGTTCCAGCCGCGTGGTGATGGCAGCGCGAAGTCGTTCGGAGAGGATCGTCGCATTGCCAAAGCTCGTGCCCGTGCCTTTGCGGCGTTGCAGGCGCATGTCGATGATACGGATAAGCGGCATCGACTTGCCATCCGTGCGCTTCGTCATCCGCAGTAGCTCATACTTGCCGGTGAGCGCGTTTTGAAACGACTCCAAACTCGGCGTTGCCGTGCCTAGCAGCACCGCGCAGCGCTCGATGCGCCCTCGCAGCACCGCGAGATCTCGCGCATGGTAGCGCGGCGACTCCTCCTGCTTATAACTCGGCTCGTGCTCCTCATCCACGATGATCAGGCCCAGCTTCTCCAGCGGCGCAAAGATGGCGCTGCGAGCGCCGATGACGATCTCCGCACGGCCTTCCTGCACCTTGAACCATTCATCATGTCGCTCGCCATCGCTGAGGTGGCTATGCAGCACCGCGATGGCGTCTTTCTTCTCCGAAAAGCGCGCCTTGAAGCGCTCGATGGTCTGCGGCGTGAGACTGATTTCCGGCACCAGTACGAGCGCCGTTTTACCCGCCTTCAGAACTTCCGCGATGGCTTGCAGATACACCTCTGTCTTGCCGCTGCCCGTGACGCCATGAAGCAGGATCGGCTTAGCCTCAGCGTGCGCGACGATGGCCTTCATCACCTCGTCGTAAGCGGCCTTTTGCTCCTCGGTGAATGTCAGCGGCTGCGATGGCAGGAACTCCTCCGTTTGAAAAGGATCACGCTCCACGCGCACCTCGCTACGGGTGATCCAGCCGTGCTTCATGAGCGTCTTCACCACGGTGGTCGCGCTCGGCAGGTCGCGGCGGAGATCGCTCAAAGTCGCCTCGCCACCACGACGGCGGAGTTCCTCAATCACGCGGGCCTGCATGGGTGCACGCGTGTGCAGTTTGTCGAGCACATCGGCTGGCGGCTCCTTCGTCAGCTTGAGATGGCTGTCGGTCAGAAAGGTCTCCGGCTTGTCACGCACCGCCTGCGGCAGCATGGCGCGCAGCACGCGATGCACCGGCACGATGTAGTAGTCCGACACCCAGTCCGCCAGCTTCAGCAGCCCCGGCGTGAACATTGGCCGCGAGCCGACGATGCTGGTGATCTCCTTCAGCCGCCCGCGATGCTCCGAAGTCGCCAGCAGCTCGATCACCACCGCTGGCACTCGTTGATTCTGCAAAGGCACCGTCACCCGTGTGCCGACTACAATACGCGCCGCGAGCTTCTCTGGGATGGCGTAGTCCAGCTCCAGCGCCGCCGAGCCCTCAAGCTGCACACGAGCAACCCCCGGCGTTCCGCCATGCGCGTCCGCCTGTTCCTGAGCAGGAGCATCGCTGGCGAAGAGGCTGAGTTGGTCGGTTGGCATCCCCCGCTGATAGACGAAGTCCGTCGGTGTGTCGAATCCGTCGGTGAAGCTGAAAAGGGTCGTGCTGTCTGCAAAAGGCAAAGATCGGCGTGCCGTCGGATGAACTCAGTCAAAGAGTGTAGGTGAGCACAGCCCCCGCTTGCCATCGGGGCGAAGGGATTCCACTGTCGCGGCCCGTCATGCCCAAGTACATCGTCACCATCGGCCTCGAAGTCCACGCGCAGCTCACCACGCAGAGCAAGATGTTCTGTGCCTGCCCGGTGGAGTTTGGCGCAGAGCCGAACACCCTCACCTGTCCCACCTGCCTCGGCCTGCCGGGAGCGCTGCCGGTTTTAAATGAAGGTGCCATCGAGAAGACCATCCTCACCGGCATGATGCTCGGCTGCGTGACGCCGCCCATCGTGAAGTGGGACCGCAAAAACTACTTCTACCCGGACATGCCGAAGAACTACCAGATCACGCAGTTCGACCTGCCGCTCTGTGTCGGCGGCGGAGTGCCGCTCTATGATTTGGCCTACCCGAAAGACGCGCAAAAGAGCATCGCCAATCCGGGCAAGGTCGTGAAGCTCACGCGCATCCATTTGGAGGAGGACGTGGCGAAGAGCACCCACCACGACAAGTTTACCACCATCGACTTCAACCGCGCCGGCACTCCGCTCATGGAGATCGTCAGCGATCCCGACATCGACAGCGCCGAGGAGGCATTCGCTTACCTCACCAGCCTGCGGCAAATCCTCATCTACGGCGGCGTCAGCGATGCCGACATGGAAAAGGGCAACCTGCGCTGCGACGTGAACATCAGCCTGCGCCCCGAAGGCCAGACCGAACTCGGCGCGAAGATCGAGCTCAAAAACCTGAACTCCATGTCCGCTGTGCGCCGCGCCATCAAGTATGAGACCGAGCGCCAGACCGAAGCTCTGAATCGCGGTGAAAAACTCATCCAAAGCACGCGCCGCTGGGACGATGATCGCGGAGAAACCACCCTCATGCGCACGAAGGAAGACGCGCACGACTACCGCTACCTCCCCGACCCCGACCTCATCCCCCTGCGCACCGAGAGCCTCGTCGCCCGCATGAGGCCGCAGGTGCCCGAGCTGCCGCATGAAAAGCGCGCCCGCTTCGAAAAAGACTACGGCTGCAGCGCCTATGATGCTGGCGTGCTTGCGAGTGAAAAAGCACTCGCCGCCTACTACGAAGCCGCCGTGGCCGCTGACACGAAAGTGCCTGCCAAAAAGCTCGCCAACTGGGTCATCAACGACCTCCTCGGCATCCTCAAAGACAGCGAAGGAGGCATCACCGCCTGCCCCGTGAAACCCGAGGCACTGAGCGCGCTCGTCGCCTTCGTGGAGGACGGCAAGATCTCCAACAACCAAGCCAAAGAAGTCTTTGCCGAGATGTTCGCGAACGGCGGAAGCGCCGCCGAAATCATCAAAGCCAAAGGCTTCGAACAAGTCAGCGATACCGGAGCGCTGGAGGCCATCGTCGAGCAGATCCTCGCTGCGAATCCCGACAAAGTCGCCGAGGTCCAGGCCGGCAATGACAAAGCCATGAACTGGTTCACGGGCCAGGCCATGAAAGCCAGCCAGGGCAAAGCCAACCCCAAGCTCGTCACCGACATCGTGCGGAAGAAGGTGTTGGGTTAGCTGACTCAGCGCCTCCTGCGCAGCAGTGCTGCTCCGAGGCCCAGGAGCAGCAAAACAGCGCGGCTGGGCTCAGGCACGATGCTGACCGTGCCGAGCGTGTAGAGCGTGGAGGTATTCCATATCAGGCCTCCATCCAGCATAGGAAGATCGAAAGTGGTGAAGGTGCCGCTCGCTGTGCCGCCCAGCGTTGTCCAGTCGATCAGCTTCCATTGATCTCCGCCCGCGTAGCCAGTGAAGTTGTCCGCCGTCACGCGGAAGATGGCTCCGGGATTGATCTGCAAAGTGCCTCCCACATTCATCAGGTCAGCACTGGCAGGAGTGGAGGTGCTGTCGCCCAGGCCATAACCACCAAACAGGTTGAAGGCCAGAGTGCTGCCACCATCCAGTGTCAGAGCCCCAGTGCCACTGGTGGCGATGCTGAACAGCGAGGCGCTGCTGGCCGATTCACCCACGGCGAGTGTGCCACAGATTATCACGGAGACATCTGCTGCCGGGGCGATGCGCCCGCTGCCTGCCAGCGTGGCACCACTCATCACCGTGACCGGGCCTGCACCGGTGGCAGAGCCGCTGGTGTTCGTCACCATGAGCGTGCCGCTGCTGACGATGGTGCCGCCCGTGTAGGTGCTGGCATTCGAGCTCAGCTTGGTGATGCCTGCTCCTGAGTTGGCGATGACGACATTGCCGCTGCCGGTGATCACGTTGGTGATTTCCACCGTGTTGCTGCGGTTGGTCCGTAGAGTCGCGCCACTGCTGATCGCGATGCTGCCGCTGCCGACATTTCCCGCCGTGCCTCCATTGCCAAGCTGGAGAGTGCCATTGCTCACGGTCGTGCCGCCAGTGTAGGTGCTGTCTCCCGTCAGTGCCCAGGTGCCAGTGCCCGCTTTGTCGAGGGTGAGGACACTCGTCGCGGTTTCGCCGATGCTGACGATCTCATTGGCCCCCGCGTTGGTGCCACTGAGCCGGAAAGTGCGTGCGAGTGTCGTGTCGCCGCCCACGGTGAAGGCAGAGGTGAATTTCAGCGATCCGGTGCCGTTGTTTTCGATCCCTGCGACCAAGCTGGGCATCGTGATGCCATTCGTGAAAAGCCGGACGACGCGGTCCGTGCTCGCATCCGCGCTGCCGATGTAGCGCAGGGTGGAAACCGTGGCGGAGGTGGACGTGGTGTCATTCATCAGGATGTCTGGTGAGCTGGTGCCCGTGCCGAGCGAACTCACGACTCCCGCATTGGCGATCACGCTGGCCTCCATGACGGCGCGCCCGATGTTCGTGCGGCCTGCGTAACTGTTTGCAGAGCCCATCAGCACCGTGCCGCCGGAGTAGGCTTCGAAGTTGAGGTTGTTCTCGTTCGTGCCGCTGCCGCCGATCATCAGATTCCGCAGATCTGTCGTGAGCGAGCTTTGCAGGCCGAGGGTGAAGAAGGCCGAACCACTGCCAACCAGCGAACTGCCACTGCCGAGGACATACATGCCTGCCAGAGTTTCGGAGCCAGCCGTGGCGTTGTTCCCGAACGAAACCTTTGTGCTCGTGGTGGCGGACCCGAAGAACAGCGTCGGGTCAGTGGTCGAGGTGAACTGATTCGTGCCGACGAAGTTCAGATTTCCCTCGGTGGCGCGGATTTGGACACCAGAGGATGCCGTGGTGCCTGCAAAGGTCATGGTGCCAGTGCCTGTCTTCGTGAAGCCCGTGGCATTGCTCAAAGTGATGGTCGAGGCAAAGGTCAGGATGCCTGAGCCGTGATGATGCACAGTGAAGTCCGCCGGTGTTCCGCTGGAGAGAGTGCGCGCAGTGCCGGTGGTGCTTTGAAAGGTGACATCACCGGTGACATCCGGCGTGATGAGGATGCCTCCGCTGCTGTTGGTCAGATTGCCACTGAGGCTGAGGATGGTTCCTGCGGTGGCATTGAAGCGCAGCGAGTTCGTTGTGATCGCCGCCTGACTGACCGCACCTCCGGCGACATCCACGTTCGCATTCGTGGCAAAGGTCGTGCTGTAGCTGCCCGTGGCTAGCCCGGTGATGGCTCCGGACTGGTTTGCCGTGGCGGTGGTGCCGCTGCTGGTGATCGCCAGCGCGGCGCCTCCCTCCGTGGCAGCGAGTTGGACCGTCGTTCCGGTCGAACCAACGACATAGTAGCCGACGCCCGCCGTGAGTCCGCCGGGGACGGTGCCTGAGAAGCTGACCTGGGTGCCGTTTGCCAGACCGGCTAAAGAGACCGTGTCGCCGGCATCCGTCCAAGTGACGCCCGTGCTCTGCACCGCCGCAGAGGTGGCCCAGGTGTTGTTCCCAACTGTCATGCCTCCATTGAGGATGCCATTCGAGTTAATGCTGGTCGTGGTGATGCTGCCGCTGGTGGGAAGGGTGAGATTCACTGCACTGCCGGAACTCGTGCCACGAGTGATCGGCCCCAGCGCCAAGCTGGCGGTGCCATCAGTGCCCGAAACGACGGTGATGGCGCTGCGACCTCCCGCGAGCGTGGTGCCTGCAAAGCTCTGCACATTGATCGTCGTCGCCTTCCCAGTCATGAGCAGTGTGCCACCACCGAGCGCGGAGCCGCCATTCGCGACGATACCTCCGCCGAGCCCGAGATTGTTCGTGCCGAGGATGATGCCGCTCGTCGGCGTGGCATTGGCATAATCGAGGTTCAGCGTGCCTCCGCGCACATTCACCAGCACAGTGGTCGGCGTGGCAACGTTGGGCGTGAAGGTGTTGGTCCCGCGCAGGTTCACCGTGCCGCTTTCGATCTTGGTGATGCCGGTGATGTAGGTCGCCGCCGTGGTGCCATTCGTGATGCTGCCAGTGATGTTGATCGTGCCCGCACCTCCCAGCAGACCGTAGCGCGTGGCCGCCGCCGTGGCTCCTGTGCGCAGCGTGCCGCCGATCGTGAGCGTGGTGCCAGCATCTGCCGAGATGCGTGGCCCGGTGCTGTCCAACCCGATGGAAAGAGTTCCGCTGAGCGTGTTGTTCCCCGTGATGTTTCGGATGGCGCCGTAACCATTGATTCCGTTGCCCGCATTCGATCCGCTTCCGTTGAAAGTGATTGCATTTGCCACCGTGATGCCGCCCGTCAGCTCCAGGGCGGACCCCAGCGCGAGACTCTCATTCACCGTGATGGCCGAGGTGCTCAGGGCGTTGTTACTGGCAAAGCGCAGCACCCCGCTCGTCACCGACGAAGCTCCTGTGAAAACGGTGCCGCTGTCTCCGCTCACCGTTAGCATCCCACTGCCCTCTTTGGTCAAAGTGGCACTGGTGATGTTGAGCCGACTGCCCACCACATGATTGCCCGAGCCGCTGAAAACCACATTATGCGAGCCGCTCAGGATGTTTGAAGTAGCCCCTACCGAGTTTGTGAGCGTCAGCGTGCCCTGATCCGAGTGGAACCGCGTGGGAGCCACCAGGCTGATCGTATTTGTCCAACTATTGTTCCCCGCCGTGTTTCGGATCGCGCCCGTATTCGTCACACCTTGACCGCCCACAGTCACCGCGCGCGTCACATTGATCCCACCCCCGAGTTGGATAGCCGCGCCCTCCATGAGAGTGACGGTGCCGGAGGTTCCCAGCGCTGCTGCATTCTTCATCTCGACCACGCCAGACGCGATGGTCGTCCCGCCTGTGTAGGTGTTTGCTCCACTCAGCACGACTTTGGAAGCGGGCGCACCGTTGACGAAAAGCGTCACCGTTCCACCCGTGCTATTGTTCGCGATGATGGAGTTCACCGTGAGCGTGGAACTCGTTGAAGCATTCGTCAGATAAAGCTGACCCGCCGTGGTGTTGTTCGGCCCTCCTGAGGTCACCGTTCCCGCCGAACCCACGACACCAATCGTCAGATTCCGCGCATCCGAAGCCAGCAGGATGCCGCCCGTGGAAGTAGCATCGGTGGAGCCGAGTCTCAGCGTCTGCCCGGCCAGATCCACCACGCGATCCATGCACTGATCATTCATCGTCAGCGTGCCCAGATTCGTCGTCGCAGCCCCGAGCGTGACCGACCCCGTCGAGCTGTCCGTCAGTTCCAAGTGACTGGCGGATGAATAACCTGCGAGCGCGGAGATGGCCGTTCCAGTGACTTGCTGGAGATCAGCTGAAAATGCCCCGACCACGCCTGAAGTCACACGTGCCCAGTTCATCACCCCTGAGGAGCTCCGGTATGTCGCCCACGGGCCGAGGAAACCATCCGCCTGCGTCGTCGTGATGCTGCCGGATGCCGGGGCCACAAAGGCCAGCGTCGATGAAGCGCTCCTCGTGATCGTCCCCAAACTCAGATTCATCTGCCCGCCAGTTCCTGAAGTCAGACTGATTACCGATGTCCCACCCGCCGTGCCCGCCGTTGTAAGAGTCAGATTGCCAAAGCTCTGCGAGTTCGTCGTTCCCGCCTTGCCCGTCAGTTGCAGGACCGTGGCGGAGTTGTTTCCACCGATCATGTTCAGGGCTCCCACAGGGCTGACGCCATTGTACAAAATATTGTCCGTGGGTGCCGTGGCAGCGGCGAAGTCGAGGATCGTCACGCCTCCGGCAAAGACGCCAGTCCTGCCCAGCGTGGTGGAGCCCGTGTAAGTATTGGCCGATTGAAAAGCCAGCGTCCCGACTCCGCTGCCTGTCGCGAATCGGGTAAACCCGAACGCTCCACTGATGCCGCCCGTGATCAACGTCCCCGTGACACCCGCCGTGTTGGTCTGGATCGCTGAATTCGCCGTCATCGTGATGGGGCCTGCCAGTGTGATGTTGCTCGAATCAACACGGATGGCTCCATACTGGCCGTTACCACCTGTGCCAGCGATGCTGATCGGCATGGCATAAGTGCCGGCAGTGACGACGGAAAAGGTGCTGTCCGACTCCACGACCACATTCGAAACCGCAGCGAATGTATTTGGATTCGCACTTCGGAAGAAGACGCCTCCGTGGTTGCCTTTGATCGTCAGTGTCCCCGTCAGGCCGGGATTCGAGACCATGTCAAAGCGCATGAACTGCTGGGCCGTTCCGCCTGATTTCTGGATCGTGAGATTGCTCCCCGTGACGAGCAGAGTGCTGGCAAAGGTGATGAAGTTGCTCCCCGTGCTGCTCAAGTCAGCCGCATTAATGATGCCACCAGCTCCGAAGTTCAGCGTCCCGCTGGAGCCTGCGATGCTGTATTGCTGCCCCGTGCCAGGTCCGGCGGAAAAGCCCATGAAATTCACGCCGCCCACATTGGCCGTGCCCCCAGTGATGGTCACCGTATTGCTGGAGACGAGCGCCGAACCCGTGATGCCCATCTGCGCGATCGTGCTGCCGCTGTTGTCCCAGTTCACATTCGCGGTGCCATTCCACCATTGATTGGTGCCCAGCCATTGCCCCGCCCCATTGGGCTGGCCGGTGCCGGTGTTGTTCGCATCCCACACCAGCTGGGCGTGCAAGAAGGTTGCTGACACGGTGAGATACACCAGTGAAAGGACACGATGAAGGAGATGGCGGCGCAGAGACGCCGTCGAGAGATGATACGAGGACATGATGGGGGGAGTCGATGTCCGTCGAGAGGCTGCCCAAGATGCTGAAATCCTCCGCCGGTGAAGACGAAGGTCACGGTTTCCAACACACTGGGCTCGATGGGGGGATCATTCGTGACCGCAGATGCCATGCCATACCTAGGCTCTTTGTTGGAAACATGTCATCACCTCCACCGCGACGCGATGGAGGTGTCATTTCCATCACGTAATAGTAGTCCTCATGCTCCGCTATTTGCTCATCCTCCCACTCGCCGCCCTCGCCCAATCCGGCCCGCCGCCGAAAGCGCCTGTCGTTCCCGGTGAGCTGCCGCCGCAGATCGAGACGCTGCAGTCCGGCGTGAAACTCACGCTCCTCGCCGAGCATCCTGATCTCGTCACGCCCACAGGCATCGATGTGGATGAAAAGGGCAACATCTGGCTCGCCGCATGTCACACGCATTTTCGTCCCGAAGGTTATACCGGCCCCGAGCACGACGAGATCCTCGTCTTTGATGCGAAGGGCAAAAACCGCCGTGTCTTCTACAACAAAACCGATGCCACGATGCACGTCGAGGTCGGCCCCGATGGCTGGATCTACCTCGCCGAGCGGGATCGCATCCTGCGCGTGAAGGACACGAATGCCGATGGCGTCGGCGATCTGGAAGAGAACCTCGCGACCATGGACACCGTGGCCGATTACCCGCACAACGGTCTCAGCGGCATGGCCTGGCATCCTGATGGCGGCCTCGTCTTCTCGCTCGGCGAGAACTTCGGCAAGGACTGGACCATTACCGGCACCGATGGCACGAAAGTCAGCGGACGCGGTGAAGGCGGCGTTTTTCGCTGCTCCGCCGATGGCAAAGGCATCCGCCGCATCGCACGTGGCTTCTGGAATCCGTTTGGACTCATGGTGCGCGAGGATGGCGAGATCTTCGCCGCTGAAAACGATCCTGGCAGCCGTCCTCCGTGCCGTTTGCTCAATGTCGTCGAAGGTGCCGACTACGGCTTCCAGTGGGTCTATGGCAGCGCCCCCGTGCATCCCTTCGTCGCATGGAACGGCGAGCTGCGCGGCACGCTCGGCATGGTGCATCCGAGTGGCGAAGGCCCCTGCGCTGTCGTCGAGCTTGGCGGCGGCGTCATCATCCCGAGCTGGAGCGATCACAGCATCGACTACTTCCCGCTCACACGAAAAGGCGCGGGCTACACTTCCGAGCGCATCCCGCTCGTCAAAGGCAGCGACTTCTTCCGCCCCACCTGCATGGTCGCTGCGGGCAACGGTGTTTTTTATCTGAACGACTGGGTCTTCAGTTCCTACCCGATTCACGGTCGCGGCCGACTTTGGAAGCTCGAAGTCACTGACGCGCCTTGGATCGCGAAAAAGCAGCCCATCACAGCCGAGGCTGAGCTTGCGAAAAAACTGCGCACCGGTGGAACGAAGCTCGAAACCACCAAGCTCCTCGAACTCGCTCGTGGAACCGACAAATACCTCTCCGATGCCGCCCTCACCGCGCTTTCACGCGCCGGTTTGACCATCGAGCAAGTCAAAGCCCTCGCACCACAAGATCGCGTCTGGGCCTTCGTCGCCATGCGTCGTGCTGACTTGAATGACGAGCAGTGGGTTCGTGCCTTCATCAGCGATCCCGATGCCGAAATGCGCTTCGAATGCCTGCGCTGGATCGCCGATGCCGTGCTGAAAAACTTCCAGCCACAAGTCGAGGCCATGCTGAGTGATCCAAAGCTCGACTTCCGCCTTTTTGAGGCCGTTCTCGCCACCTGGAACACCCTTCGTGGCGATCCCGGCGCTGGCGTGACGAATCCCGAAGTGCTCGTCGAGCGGATCACGAACCCCAACACACCCGCCCGCCTCAAAGGCTACGCTTTGCGCCTCGCTCCGCCGACACACAAAGCCCTCACGCTCGAACTCCTGCGTGAGTTTGCGAACAGCGACGACGAAGTCCTCCAACTCGAAGCCGTGCGCACCCTCGCCGCCCGCCGTGCCAGCGCCGAAATTGCCGCCGATGACAAACGCAGCCCGCAACTCCGCGCCGAGGCCATCCTCGGCACCGACGACACCGCGCTGCTGCAAAAACTTGCCACCAGCGAAGACGCCACCATCCGCGATGAAGCCAAACGCGCCCTCCGTTTCACCGATGGCTTCACACCTGCCGCGAATCGCCCGCCCTTCGATCAAACCGATGCCTGGCTGAAGCTCCTCGACACTCTTCCCAGCAAGCCCGACACCGAAAACGGGCGCCGCCTATTCTTCAACACCAAGGTCGCCATCTGCGCCACCTGCCATCGCCACAGCGGCCGTGGCAACGTCGTCGGCCCCGACCTCACCCTCATCGCGCAGCAGGGCGACCGCGCGGCCATCCTCCGCTCTATCCTTGAACCGCATCGCGAGGTCGCCCCGCAGTTTTACCCCTCCCTCGTAAAGCTCAAAGACGGCACGGAGTTCACGGGCATCCTCCTCCGCTCCTCCAGCAGCGAAGTCTTTCGCGACCTCACCGGCAAAGAACGCTCCTTCCCCGAAGCCGACGTCATTAGCCGAACCGAGATCAAAATGTCCCTCATGCCGCCGGGACTCGTGATGTCACTCACGGATGAAGAGTTGCGGGATCTGCTGGCCTTCCTTACCCAGCGATGAAAACCATCTTCTTTCTGTTCTTCGCCACCTGCTCCCTTGCTCAGGAGCCCGCGCAGCCTGCCGAGTTCGAGCACGCTGGAATCATTGCTGCATGGAAGACTTACGCAGACGTTTTGACCTTCGGCAAAGGCCAGACGCTGGCCTTGCTCGACGACGGCTGCACGATGTCGAGACCCGAGTGGCAGGGTGAGAAGGTGAAGGTCACTCATGATGCGGTGGATGGCGATGCTGACCCGAAACACGAGGGCAAAGGCTATCACGGTAGCACGATTGGCATTCCATCGTCCGTGAATCACGGCGGCAAGCGAGGCGTGGCCTACAACAACCAGATCGCCGTCGTCCGCAGTCTCGAATGCTGTCATTGCAAAATCGGCGATAGCGCCTCACTCGCGAAAGCACTGCAATGGGTCATCGACCATCATGCGGAACACCACATTACCACCGTGAATCTTGCCCCCGTCGATGACAAAGAGCACGCCGAGCCTGTTCCGACCGAGATTGATGCCAAGCTCGCGAAGCTGCGCGAACTCGGCCTCTGGGTGAGTGCTCCGGCAGGCAATCACGGCTTCACCAAAGGCATCTCATGGCCCGCAAGTCAGCCAAATTGCTTCGCCATCGGCGCGGTGGCTCCCGGCAAAGACATGGCCACACTTGATCGCAGCGCGAAGATCGACCTTCTCGTGCCCGCACGGGCCACGAGCTCCTCGAACGCCATCCTCTGCGGCTCGGTGATGATCCTGCGCGAGGCCATCGAGAAGTCCGGCTACGATTGGAAACAACACGGCTCCGACATGGCCAGTGCGATGATGAAGATCCTGCAAACCACTGGCGTGAAAGTCGAAGATAAAGCCAGCAGCCAGACCTTCCGCCGCCTTGATCTCATGGCCGCGTTGAAGCTTGTGATGGGCAGGTGATTGCCCTCAATAAAGGTAAGCGAACTCATTCGAGTTCAGCAGCACGAGGCAAACATCCGCCAGCGCGCGGGTCTTGGCATCGCAATCGGCGGGCTGGAGGTCTGGGATGAAGTCGGTGAAGCCGGGAAGCTTTTCGTTGAAGGAAAACTTCTCGCCGGTGTTCTCTTCGACAGCGTCGCGGCGGACTTCGAGAGGTGGTTTGGTTTTCGTGAAGGACAGCTTCGTTTGTTTGGCCTCCATGTCGCGCCAGTGGGACTCGGTGGCGGTTTTTTCGTCAGCGGTTGGCGGACGGCCAAAGGTGAGTTGGAAGACACGGGTGATCACATCGGCTGGCTTTTCCTTCAGCACTCGATTTGCGAGCGCCAGCGCCCGGTCATAACTGCCCTGGCCGTTGAAGAGGCTGAAGACCTGCGGCGTGACGGTGGAGACCTCGCGGGCTTCGCATGAGAAGTCAGGCGCGGGTTCGTTGAAGACCTCCATGAAGGGATCGCGCAGGCCGCGAATCTTCAGAGCATAGAGGCTGCGGCGATGGCGCTGGGAGGGGAGGGGATTCGGCACCCAGGCGGAGGCAAAGGTGCCCATGACCTGACGCGGTTGCATGGCGACTTCGATATTGATCTCGGGGCGATTCGGAATGCCGCCGAGCGTGGGATTGAGTTCGCCGGTGATGCTGAGCATGGCATCGCGCATTTCCTCGGCCATGAGGCGGCGTGGTTTGAACACCGCATAAGCTTTTTCAGCCTCTTCACGACTCAACTGAGAACCGGGAACAGAGAACTGAGAACTGCGCCGATAAGCAGCGCTCGTCATGATAAGCCGATGCATCTCCTTCACACTCCAACCCTTCTCCACGAGCGTCGCGGCGAGGAAGTCGAGCAGCTCGGGATGCGTGGGCTTTTTGCCGGTGCTGCCGAAGTTGTTGGGATTGCCCGCGAGCGCTTGGCCGAAATGCCAGAGCCAGAGACGATTGACGATGGTGCGCGTGGTGAGTGGGTTGGATGGGCTGGCGATCCATTTGGCCAGTGCGGTGCGGCGGCCTTCGACGCCTTCGCCAAACTCGATGCTGTCGAGCACCGAAAGCACGCCAGGCTTGACGGGCTTCGTGGGTGAGAAGGGGTCACCGCCGCCGAGGATGGCAGTTTGTTCGAGTTCGCCATTGGTCATGCGATCCTGCGGCATGCGCATGGGCTGGTACACGGATTTGATGTCCGGCGTGACGCCATTGTAAACGCTGAAGGCAAAGGGCTCGTAGCGCTCCAGCTCCCACTTCAGGCGCTCCAGGCCTTTGCGGGCCACGCGTTCGTTGCCGTAGTCCTCGGGCTCGAAACCGACGAGCTTGGGCGGATACTGATCTTCGGCGAAGCCCTGCTTGCTCAAAATCTGGCGCGCGGCGGAAAACACATCGGAGAAGTCTCGCTTGGCTTTTTTGCCGCCACCTTTTTTTGCCTGGGCGACGGCGGCGTTCCATTTCGCGGGGTCGAGTTTCTTTTCCGCGAACCACTTTTGCGCGTTCACGAGCAGTTTGGCATCGAGACGTTCCAAAACGGCCATGTGCTCGGCACGCCGGGTTTCGAGGTGTTTTTTCTCGTCGAAGCCGGCGGTGTTTTCTTCCTTCAAAAATGGCGCGGGGCGCTCGGCGAGCTGGGTGGTGCTGAAGCAGGCCTGCATGGCGTAGTAGTCATGCGTCGGCACGGGATCGAACTTGTGATCATGGCAGCGCGCGCATTGAAGCGAGTGCGCGAGGAAGGTCTCGCCGACACTGTTCGTCACGTCATCGAGGAAGCGCTGCCGGGCCACCTTGGCGACTTCCATGCCGGTGAGTTCCCACGGGCCCATGCGGAGGAAGCCGGTGGCGATCAAGAGTTCGCTGTTCTCGGTTTGCTGTTCTCGGTTAGTTTCGGCCATCTCGTCTCCGGCGATCTGTTCTTTGATGAACTGGTCGTAGGGTTTGTCGGCGTTGAAGCTGCGGACGACGTAGTCGCGGTAGCGCCAGGCGTTGCCGCGTTCGTAGTCGTTGGCAAAGCCGCTGCTGTCGGCGTAGCGCACGACATCCAGCCAGTGGCGGGCCATGCGTTCGCCGTAGTGGGGGCTTTCCAAGAGGCGGTTGATGAGGCGCAGATAGGCGGCGGACTTGTCGGACGAGTCTGACAGGTCGGACTCGAAGGCGGTGATCTCGTCGGGAGTCGGTGGCAGGCCGAGAAGATCAAAGGTGGCTCTGCGGATGAATGTGCGGGCATCGGCGTCAGGTGCGGGATCTTTAACGGCGAGCAGCGCATCCACGGGATGCACTGAGGACTGAGCACTGAGCACTGGCTTCTTCACCGGCTGATACCCCCACAGCGCCTCCGGCTTGTAGCGGCGGTTCGCCCATTCAGGAGAAAGCGCGCCGGTGACCTTCACCGTGATGCCATCTTCGGCGCTCCACCTTTCTGCACTGGCTTTGGCGATGGCTTTTCGCTTGGCTTCATCGGGCCAGGGAGCGCCGCCGGTGATCCAGTCTTTGATCCAGGCGAGCTGCTCGGGCTTGAGTTGATCAGCCTCCTTTGGCGGCATGGGTTCCCAGTCGTCATGCTTGCGGGTGGAGGCGAGGTAGAGCGGGCTTTCGTCAGGCTTTCCAGGGATGAGGGCTTTGGTTTCGCTCTCGCCGCCTTTGATGGCGCTCTGCAGCGTGCGCATGTCGTAGTCGGCTTTGATCTTCTTTTTGTCGTTGCCGTGGCAGGCGAGGCATTTTTCCTGGAACAAGGGCCAGACCCGGCGCACGAACAGGGGCTCGGCGTCCTCGGCTTGGAGAGACGAGGCGGCGAGGAGGGCAAACAATGCGGCTCGGAAAGTCATGGTGGGACAACGATGGAAACGAGCCGTCATTTCTTTTCCCAGCAAGTCACCTGACTTCGCTCCAGCGGATGTTCCGGCGGATGCCGACGACGTGGAAGTGCGCGTCCGAATCCTGGATGTAGCCTTTGGGGTCGATGACCATGCCTTCGGACTCGAGACGTGACTTTTGCTGGTCGTGCAGCTCGGCTTCCATCTTGGGACTGATACGGGCATCGGCACTGACGACGCGGTGCCAAGGCAGCGCTTTCGATTCCTCCTCCGTGAGCCGACTCATCACAAACGCGACATGCCGTGCCATGACGTTCATGTGGACGGCGATGCTGCCGTAGGTGGTGAACTTGCGTTCAGGGATCAGTCCGACCAGACGGATCACTTCCGCACGGATGCGGGCAAAGGCGGGGGATTTTGCTTTAGCCATGGGGGAGAATCTCAGGGGCGCTGTGTGATCATAGTGTGGCAAGGTGGAGGGGAATGAAGAGGAGCTTCAAACGGAAAAACATTATGAAGATTATGGAATGGTGGTTAAGTTCTCCAAATGTTCCGATCAATCCCGAATCTCAATCTTCTGTCCCAACGCTTGCCGTTGCTGCTGGCGGTCTGGCTTGGTCTGGCGGGGCTGAGCTCGGGGATTGTGCTTCTGGACACGGACAATGCATCGGCAAACACGACGGCTCCAACGGGCATCTACCAGGACAGTGGCTGGGGGTTCCAGGGTGAATATGGCGGCTTTCTCGGGACGATGATCGGGCAGCAGTACTTCATCACGGCTCAGCATTTCGGGGTACAGGGCAGCACGTTTGTCAGCACGGCGGAGTTCAACGGCGTGGCGGATGTGACCTACACGATCGACGCTGCTGCGAATGGCGGCGCGGGCTTCTGGGACATCGCAGGGACGGACCTGCGCGTGTTTAAGATCAACGAGAGCTTTTCCTCATGGGCCGAGATTTACACAGGCAGCAGTGAGGTCGGGAGCACGATGGTGACCTTTGGCCGAGGAGGTCCACGCGGTGCGGAAGTGACGGTTGGGCCGACGGTGCATGGCTGGTACACCACGGGCATGGATGGCGTCTCGCGCTGGGGAGCGAATGAGGTGAGTGGGATCGTCGCGAGCGGGGTGGGAGATCTGATCTCGGCGCAGTTCAACGATGTGACGGGTCAAAACGAGGCCACGCTTTCCTCCGGGGATTCGGGCGGCGGTGTCTTCATTCAAGTCGGTGCGCAGTGGTTTCTGGCGGGCATCAACTACGCGGTGGACGGCTTCTTTGACACGAACAACACGGTGGGCGACTTCAGCGAGTTCGACGCAGCGCTTTTCGACAAAGGCGGCTTTTACGAGGGCAGCGACGGCACTGGCTGGAACTTCCACACAGACACGGGCTTGGATAAACCGAGCAACATGTATGCCTCGCGCATCTCGGCGAGCGCGACGGAGATCTCGGCGATTGTCGCTGTGCCTGAGCCGGGGAGTCTGGTGCTGCTGGCGCTGGCGGGAGCTGTGATGTTACGCCGTCGGCGGGCCGTATGATCACCGTGCCTTTAGTTCGGCAAAGATGAGCCTGCCTGCGGAGGTAGGCAGGGCGCTGGAGATCACGACATCGACGGTTTGACCCACAAAAGCGGCAGCTTGGTTGACGACGATCATGGTGCCATCCGGGAGGTAGCCCACAGCTTGATGTTTATCTTTGCCGGGCTTCTGGAGGCTAAGCGCGAGTTCATCGCCAGGGTTCAATTGCGGCTGCAGGGCGATGACGAGATCGTTGAAACTCAGCACAGTGATGCCACGAAGGCGGGCGACTTTGGCGAGGTCTTCGTCGTTCGTCAGAAGGCGGGCATTGAGTTGACGGGAAAGATGGGCCAGGCGGGCATCCACGGAGAGGTCGTCGCGCTTTTCCCAGCTCTCAGGCTCGAAGACAGTGAGTCGCACGCCGGGCAGGGCACGGAGTTTTTCCATGACTTCGAGACCGCGTTTGCCACGCAGGACTTTTTGGTTGTCGCCAGATTCGGTGAGGCGCTGGAGTTCATCCAAAACGAAGCGCGGGACGACGAGCGGGCCGCTGAGAAAGCCGGTGTCCGCCACTTTGAGGATGCGGCCGTCAATGATGATGTTCGTATCGAGCAGGAGAGGCTCGCCTTCCGCGCCTTCGCGGCGGAACTGCACATAGGGGATGATGAAGGCGAACTGGTCGCGATCACTGCGCAACGCGACGGTGACGCCGAAGAAAGCGAGCGAGGCGTAGATGACGAGCTGCACGAGGTTTTGCAGGGCCTCGCTGCCGGGCTTTGACTGGAAGTAGTCCAGCTGGAAGACGCCGATGCGGGTGATGAGCCAGGCGCAGAAAAGACCGATGCCGAGGCCGAAGGTGGCGTGGGAGAAGTCCCGCAGCGTCACGCGCGTGAGTGTGAGGTCCAGAACCAGGAGCATTCCCATGACGACCGCGCCCGTGATCGCTCCCGTCCATGCCGGCTGGTCAAAGCCGAGCGCGATCGTGATGCCGATGAACACGAAGAGCGAAAAGAAGAGCGCCCGGACGAGGCGAATGGACCACGGAGAATTCATGGAGAGGAATTGCGGGTGTAGAGTAGCGACGCGGGCGGGCTTTGACGAGAGGCAAATGCGGTGAGCGAACTCTTTGCAAATCACCGCCAAGTGCGGCAAACCTCCGCCCCGCCTCCATGCCCCGCGTTTACATCAAGACTTACGGCTGCCAGATGAATGAGCGCGATACCGAGCAGGTATCGCAGATGTTCGTCGAGCGCGGCTATACCATGACGGCGACGGATGCGGACGCGGATGTGGTGCTGATCAATACCTGCTCCGTGCGCGATCAGGCGGAGCAGAAGGCGATGGGGAAGATGGGCATGGTGCGGCGGCGGAAGGTGCCGCTGGTCACGGGCTTCATGGGCTGCATGGCGCAGAGCCGTGGCTCGGAACTGGTGGGGAAGACGAACGTGGATCTCGTGGTCGGCACGCAGAAGTATCATCGCGTGGTCGAGTATGTGGATGAGATCATCCGGGCCAAAGAAGCGCGGCAGATGGATGAGGAGCGCTTTTCCATCGTGGATATCGACGAAGAGGACGCGAGCCAGAACACGATTCGGGATCACACGCTGAAACCGAAGCAGGGCTCCGCCTTTGTGAGCATCATGCAGGGCTGCAACATGAAGTGTACCTTCTGCATCGTGCCCTACACACGCGGCGGAGAGCGTGGGCGGCCCATCGCAGACATCGTGGAGGAGGTGAAGCGTCTCGCCGATCAAGGGGTGAAGGAAATCACGCTGCTCGGGCAGATCGTGAATCTTTATGGGCGGCATGAATTCCCTGTCGTGGATGGGAAGTCGCCCTTCGTTCAGCTCATCGAGGCGGTGCATGAGGTGCCGGGCATTCAGCGCATCCGCTTCACCAGCCCGCATCCGATTGGCTACAAGAAGGACCTGATCGAAGCCTTCACCTATCTGCCAAAGCTCGCCGAGCATGTGCATCTGCCGGTGCAGAGCGGGAGTGATGAGATCTTGAAAAAGATGCACCGCCCTTACTCGTCGGCGAAGTTCAGTGAACTCGTGGAGCGCATTCGCGCAGCGCGTCCGGGGATCGCAGTGACGACGGATGTGATCGTGGGCTTTCCGGGTGAGACGGAGCAGCATTACCTGGAGACGCGGGAGCTCTTTGACCGGCTGAAGTTTGATAACGCCTTCGTCTTCCGCTACTCGAAGCGCCGTGGCACGCCCGCTGCGGAGATGGCGGAGGAACTGCAAGTCAGCGAGCAGGAGAAGGAGCGTCGCAATCAAGACCTGCTCACCCTGGTGAACTCACACGCGTATCCGCGCTATGAGGAGCTGATCGGCCAACGCGTGGAGGTGCTGTGCGAGGGCACGAGCAAGACAAACGAGTCGCGGCTCACGGGACGCACGCGGACGAACCGGATCGTGGTCTTCGAGGGCAATCCCGAGCGTCACATCGGCGAGATCTTCGACGTGAACATCACAGGCTGGGCGAACTTCACGCTGTTTGGCGATCCGGTCGTCGTCTAGGCCAAAGCCTTCCGGCGAGCGGGCTTGCGGGCTGCTTTGACGGCAGGGCGCGGGGCACGACGGGCGGGCTTGGGCACGGAGATGACTGCCTCAGCAGGCTCGGCCTGGGCGTCTTTGAGGGCGCGGAGTTCCTTTTCCACCTCAGCGAGGCGGCGGGAGGTGACATCGAGCTTCTTCGTGACGAGACGGGCGACGAATTCAAACAGCGCGGCGTGGAAGGCGGGGTCTTCCTCACGCGGATGGATGTCCTGGAGGAATTTCTGGTCCACGGCGAGGCATAGGGCGCGGCTGCCAGCAATGACGGAGGCGGCGCGTTTGTCCTGATTGACCAGGGCCAGCTCGCCGAAAACGTCACCTGGACGAGAAATGGCGGCGACTGTTTTGCCGCAGACCCGGACTTCGAGATTCCCGCTGAGCAGGACGTAGATGCGGCTGTCGATGGTTCCTTCCTGGATGATCGTGTCCCCCGGATCGCACTGGAGGAGGGAGGAGGAGTTCAGGACTTCGTCGAGCTGTTCGTCGGTGAAACTATTGAGGAACGGCACGGCCTTCAAAGGCGCGGGCAGGCGTCCTTCTTCGTGGATATAGGCGTACTCTTTCATGGTGCTGGTTGGCTTATCTCATGGATACGAGACACGCAGCAAGATCATTCCCCGTGCCAGTCGAAGATTTTTCGTCACCCAGATGGGGGACATGGGGAATCAGGTGCCAAAGCAGCGGTCCCCGGCATCGCCGAGACCGGGCACGATGTAGAAGTTCTCGTTCAATCCTTCATCAATGGCGGCGGTGACGACGGGCACGTCGGGGTGCGCTTCATGCAGCGCCTCCAGGCCCTGCGGGCTGCTGACCACGGAGATGAAGGTGAGTCTCTCGGCTCCTGCGGCCTTGAGTTGCTTGATTGTGAAACAGGCACTGCCGCCGGTGGCGAGCATGGGATCGAGCACGAAAACATCCGCCTCATACAGCACGACGGGAAGCTTGGCATAATAGGGCCTCGGCTGGGCGGTCTCTTCACACCGGGCGATGCCGATGTGCGCCACGACGGCCTCGGGCACGAGGGCGTGGATGGCATCGCTCAGGCCCAAACCGGCGCGCAGGATGGGCACGAGCACGAGTGGGCGGGCAAAGGCATGTCCCTGCGTTTCGGCCAGCGGCGTCTGGAGAGTGACCTCCGCTGTCTCCAATCCACGGCTGGCCACGGTGAAGAGGATCTCCGCCAGTCGGTGCAGATGCCAGCGGAACTGCGCTGGGGGCGTGTCCTGCCGACGCATGGCCGTCAGGTGAATCTGGGCCAGCGGATGGGTGACGACGAGAGGCTGTGGGGCGGACATGGTGAAGTCTCAGTTCCCCGTCGGAGCGCCGGCTGCTGCTGGGGCAGGTGTCGGTGTCGAGGGGATGGCGGGCTTGATTTCCTCAGTCGGGGCAGGGGAGGGGACCGGAGTGCCTGCCGGGGCCGGAGTGGTGCCAGCGGCGGGTGGAGTCGCGGCAGGTCCGTTTGGATCACCTGGGGCGAGAGTGGTGATCGCCGTTGCCGCAGCGGCGGCTTCTTCGGCTTTCTTCTTCGCAGCGGCGAGCTTGGCGGCGTTGGTCTTGGATTTCTCGGCGGACTGTTTGAGATAGGTCTGATAATCCGGGCCGCTGCCTTCGATCTTCACCGGAGTGCCGATGGCGGTGTGCTTGAACATGGTGCCGGCGAATTTCGATGGGAGGCGGATGCAACCATGAGAGGCGCGTTTTCCAGGACGTGGGATGGGGCCGATGTGCATGCCCACGCCATCGCCGGTGAGGCGCATGAAGTAGGTCATCTTGGCGGCTTCGAAACGGCCGCCGGGAGGCAGGAGATCGCGGCCCTGCTTGAAGTCGGAGTTCACGAGCTTGCCATCCGCGTCATAGCCCTTGCCGTAGAGGTTGGAGACTTTGTCGGAGATCTTTTCCAGCACCTTGAACTCGCCAATCGGCGTGGGGAAGCTGGTGATGCCGGTGGCCACATAGGTCCAGCCGAGCTGTTCTTCGCCATTGTAGAGGTAGGCCCTCTGTTCGTCCACATTGATGCGGATGGAGGTGATGTCTTTGCCAAGGCCGTTCCACTCGAAGAGGCCGGTGGGCTTCTTCACGACAGGTGGAGGCTCTGGCGGCGGTGGCGTGGTCTTACAAGCCGCCAGCCAGAGGGCGGCCATGATCAAAGAGCCGCGTGTGGCAAGGCGAAGCAGGTTTTGGGGGTGCATGTGGGCGGAGTCTAAGTCCACAGCACGTCACGCTCAAGGACGAGCGTGGGTTGCCGGAGAAATCTTGCGGCCGCTACTTCTTCTTGTCCCACTCCTGCTTCTTCACGATCTCAGCGATCTGCTGTTTCGCGGTGAAGTCGTCGGGGAGGAGTTTGAATTTGGTGAGGTAGTTCAGGGCTTTTTGGAACTGGAGGGCCTCGCCTTTCTTGGATTCGATCTTGTCGGCGGGGGTGTCTTTCAGTGCCTGGATGAAGTCGGCGGTCATCTTGATGCCAGTTTCACGGGCGGCGTTGTTGTCGGCGTAGCAGAGAGATTCGAGGAGGCGATACATCTTGGCGTTGCCCTCCAGTTTGGCGGCGTCTTCGCGGATGCCTTTGGCGATCTCGGCGCGCTTGGCGGCGGTGGCGGCTTCGCTCATGCGGCTGGTGTCGCCGCCTTCGATGGCGCGTTTGGGCAGGGGGCGATACCAGATGTTCCGGTAGCGGACGGGATTGCCGTGATCCTGGAGTTTGAGCGGACCTTTTTCAGGGAAAGGGCGCGGGCTGGAGCGGCGCATGTGACCGCCGCCGCCTTCGAGTTGGGTGTGGTCCTGGGTGCAGACGCCATTGACGAAGACGGTGATGTAGCCGGGGTCAATCTCCTGGCCGTCTTTGAAAAGGGGGCGGCGGAAGATGATGTCGTAGCTCTGCCACTCGCCGGGTGCGTTCAGCGCGTTGGCCATAGGAGGATTGATGCCGTAGATGGAGGAGGCGAAGCCGTCCGGGTAGGTGGGGTTGTTGTAGTTATCCAGCACCTGCACTTCGACCTGACCCATGAGGAAGACACCGCTGTTCCCACGGCCCTGGCTGTTGCCCTCGACCTTGCTGGGCGCGCTCCATTCGATGTGGAGTTGGCAGTCGGCGAACTCTTCCTTCGAGCGGATGTAGCCGCTGCCGGGCACGCATTGCAGCACGCCATCTTTGACTTCCCATTTGGTAGGCTCGCCTGTGGGCTTGTCGGACTGCCACTTCTCGATCTCCTCCGCCTTGCCGCTGAAGAGGACGATGGCATCGGAAGGAGCGGCACCATTTTTCCCAGGCTCCACACGCGGTGGCTGCGGGCGGTTCATGTCATGGATGGCCCAGGGATGCGTGGCATCGGGAGCATCACCATAAAAGCCGCCTTCAGCGTGGGCGGTGGTGAAAGTGGAAAGGGCGGCGAGGACGTGGATCGTGGAGCGCTTCATGGCGCGCCATTGATAATGACTCGTCACTCCGTAGCCAAGACAATTCAGCCCGCAGGCAAAAGCCGGGCTGCTGCAGCGCGGGCGATGCTGAGGAGCTTCTCCTTTTCCTCGGGGCTGAATTCATAGGGCTCCATCTTGCCGATGCCGAGCGTGCCGCAGAGGCGGGAGCCATCCATCATCGGCACAGCGAGGCTGCCCTGAACATTGGTCTGCCTTGCGCCGGGTTTGGCCACGCCGCTGGTGTCGGTTTGCAGATTGCACAACTCCACGGGCGCTTCCCGCTGCGCAGCCGCACCGGCGATGCCTTTGCCCACGGGGATGGACTGGATGATGGGAATGAGCTGAGGCGGGATGGCCTTTGCTGCCACGAGTTTCAGATGCTTGTCCGCCGGGTCGAGCCGATGAATCGTGCCGGTGGTGCAGCCGAAGTCGATTGCCACTTCGGAGAGGAAGAGGTTCCAGTCAGCCTCAGAGGGGTGAAGATTCAGTTCAGTGATCATGACGGTTAAACAAACGAGTTGGAGACGGGAGAAGTCGCCGCTATTCTGTCGGAGACTCTGTCTTTAACTATGAAAATGCGCGCTGCCTTTCTTGGCCTTTCATGGCTTCTGTTTGTCGCCATCACCACCGCGAGCCCGAATGGCCAGCGGGTGATCGGCCGCACGATCTACCACAAGGACAAGTCACGAACTGAGTCGGTGAACAATCCCGAGACTCGCGAGATGACGGAGATGACCTACACGGCGGACAATGTCCTCTCGATTAAAAAAGTCTTCCTCATGAACGAGAAGGGTGAGCCGACTCAGGGCAATGTCTATGATGGGCGTGGCAACCTGGTGGCGCGCGTCAAGTGCAACTACGATGAGCTTGGCCGACGGAAAGAGGACCTCCTCATGAACCTGAACGGGGAAACCTTCCAGCAGGTCCTCCACGAATACGGAGCCGATGGCAAGGCGCTCACGCCAAAGGTAATCAACATCAACACCGCTGCAGCGCCCAGCATCCGACCTGCGGCGATCGACTTTACCAAGCAGACAGCCCCTGCGGGAGCACCAGCGCCTGCGACAAACCCGGACTCACGCTTTGCGCCCGTCCCCATTCCCAATGCACCTGTGCAAGGCAGCGGTGGACTGGAGACAGCCCCTGCCAAGTTGCCGACAGAGGAGAAGCCGAAGTCGAACTTCTTCAAAAAGCTCTTCCAGAAGAAGGAGAAGTAGTCACAGACGTCTTTAGCGGGCCTTCATCATTTCCTGCACTTCATGGGCCACGCGCAATGCCGCGTCGGGCACGCTGATGGGCAGCAGGTTTTCCCGCATCTGCCGCACAAGTTTGCCGTTGTTTGCCAGTGCTGCTGCCACTTGCAGGCCGGTCTCTGCGGCGGAGTGAGAGCGTAGCGCGCAGTGACGTGACAGCAGGTAATCCGCATTTCCTTCCTCCTGCCCTGGGACGACGTAGTCGATCACCGCAGGTGTGCGTGCCGCCATGACTTCATGCAGGATGGCTCCGCCCGCCTTGCAGATCACGACATCATGCGTGCGCAGCAGCTCAGGGATGCGCGAGGTCCAGCCGATGATGTCCAAGGTTCCTTCGGGGATCGAATCGATGTAGCGCCGCAGTGCATGATAGAGACGAGAGCGATGCTTTCCCACCGGGATCGTGAGCTTCACGCCCTGCTCGATCAGCGGACGTAGCGCCTCCAGTGTGGCGGCAACGTGTCTTGCCGGTGTGGAGGGGAGATAAAGAATGCGTTGTCCGCTGCGGCAAAGCAGCTCTTCCGGCAGGGCTTCCGAAAATTGCAGACTCACAGGAAAGCCAGTGATGCGAGTTTTCGCCGGAGGCACGCCCATCTTCAGGATGACATCATCCGTCTCCACATCCGACACGCAGTAGAGATCGCTCGGTGCCATGAGCCAGATCGGGTGGACGCTCGTCGAGTCCGTGATCACCGTCACCAAAGGCGGCACCTCCATCTGCTGCCGCAGGGTCGCCAGCAGACCCGCATAAAGAGGGTAGGTGCTCACGATGACACGGGGTTTCAATTCTTCGATCTGCCGCCTCAATCCCGTCAGCAGCGGGCGCATCCAGGCATTCTGCTTCGGGTCTAGGTCAGACTTCGCCAGCATCCGGTAGAGCGCACTCCAGGCCCAGGGAAGATGCGTGATGGCCACCTGATACAAGCTTTTCAAAACACCCGCCGTGCGCGGCTGTACTTCGGACACCAGATCCGACACAAGCACCTGCTCCCCGGGTAGAGAGCGACGCAATGCCTCGGCCACGGAGGCTGCGGCCGTGTTATGTCCATCACCAAAGCCAGCGGTTAAAACGAGAATCACAGTCGCCATGGCTG
The DNA here is from genome assembly GCF_044378005.1 of Prosthecobacter sp. Taxonomy (GTDB): domain Bacteria; phylum Verrucomicrobiota; class Verrucomicrobiia; order Verrucomicrobiales; family Verrucomicrobiaceae; genus Prosthecobacter. The sequence continues at coordinate 4,409 of NZ_JBILYB010000034.1, read as the reverse complement.
CCTGAAAACTCCCGCCAACTCAAACAAAAACATGCACTGCCCAGAAAAGGTCGTTACAGAGTCTTGTCGATCAACAGCGCTGCGGCGCGGCGGGGATTGGCGTGGAAACCGTTCATGCCGGAGCGGATGCGCTTGGCACGGTCCACGCAGGCTTCGGCTTTTTGAAAGTCTCCGGTGGCTTTATAGACGGCTCCCAGATTGATATAGGTTTGGGAGAGATCGGCGGGGTCCATCTGATCCTGAGCCAGATTTTGGCGGATGCCGAGTGCGCGCTCATGCATCTGCTGGGCGCGCTCCACATCCATGTTGGTGTAGTAGAGCACGCCGAGATTGTTCAGCACGCTGGCTACACGCGGGCTTTCCCCACCATCTGCTGCGCGGAAGGTATCGAGCGCCTCTTGATAGTACTGCTCAGCCTTTTTGTAGTCGCGCAGTCCTTTGAAGATCATGGCGAGGTTGTTCTTGATGGTCGCCACCTTGTCATTGTCCTGCAAACCGGCGTCGTCGGCGATCTTGAGCGCCTTTTCATAATACTCGGCGGACTTGTCCATCCGACCCCAGCGATCATAGAGATGGGCGAGGAGGGAATGAATGCCGCAGAGGAGATCGGGGTCGGGCTTTTTCAACTCCTGGGCTCGGAAAAGCGCCTCTCGGTAGAGGGATTCGGCTTTGCGGAAGTCACCTTCCTTCTGCCGGAGATCGGCGAGGACGCTGATCTGCTCGACGAGCTGCCCAAGGCGGGCGGGATCCCGGTACGCAAGTCGGCGGACCTCCTCGACACTGCGGGAGGCCGACAACAGTTGGCGCTCAAGGTTGGGATCCACGGAAAAAAAGGAACTAACTGGCGTCGCGGTAAGACCTCGCGAGGTTGGCGATAGAGTCACGTGCGCTGGCCATCATGTCACGCGAGACACCGGCGGCTTCATACCAGTGGGTGTAGGCGTGGTTATCAAACATAATGTCAAACTGGGTGACCAGACGCTCGAAGACGGCCGCGATGCCGGTGTGGTTCACGAGTGCGAGACCGCTGGAGGCGAAACCTTCAGGCGCAGTCTCAGCGACGCCGATCTTCAGACCGCCGGCAGATGGCATGTAGCTGGCGAAGTTCAGTCCTTTGCGGATGGTGGCCATGTTTTCATCGACCTCCTTCTGCTTCACATCACCTCGGAAGAGGGCGCTGGCGGCGAGATAGACGCCCTGCTGCCAGTCGATGGCAGCGGTGAAGTTGTCCTGCGAAAATGTCTCGCGGGCGAGGTCGGGGAAGTTGCTGCGGACCTGACCTTCCTGACCTGGGGCACGCATCGGAGCGAAGCTGGCGGTGAAGAAGTGGTTGCCAGGGAAGGGCACGAGATTTGTGACAAACTCGCTGAGGTCGGTGTTCAGCTTGCCGGGGAAACGCAGGGACGCCGTCACCGAGCTCATGATGAGCGCGACGATGTGGTTGAGGTCCATGTAGTTCGGCGAGCGATGCAGCTTGGCCTTGGCAATGCGGAAGAGAGCTTCGTTGTCGAGAATGACGGCACCGTCGGCATGATCGAGGATGCGCTGGAGGGTCAGGATGGCGTTGTAGGGCTCGACTGCAGAGTCTGAAATGACTGGCGAAGGCGCGACCGAGAAGGTGAAGATGCGCTTCTTTGGATAGGCTTGACGCAGACGCTCAAGAATAAGCGAGCCAAGGCCGGAACCGGAACCGCCACCAATGGAATGAGTGAGGAGGAAACCCTGAAGCCCCTTGGTTTTTTCGACGGCATTGTCGATGACGTTCATCACCTGATCGATGACGCGCTCACCTTCGACGTTGTAGCCGCGTGCCCAGTTGTTCGCGGCACCTGGGATTTTGCGCACGATGCTGCTTTCATCGAAGAGCTGGGACATGTCTCCGCTCTCGATACGTGCAATGACACCGGGCTCGAGGTCCACAAGCACCGCACGGGGGATGTATTTGCCGTCACGAATCTTATGGAAGAAGACCTCCATGTTGGCATTGCTTGCGGCAGATGAGCCATCTTTGGGCGTGCCTTGATCGGTGAGGCCGTGCTCACGCAAAATCAGACGCCAGAAGCGATCCGCGATTTGGTTGCCACACTGGCCGACATGAATGCTCAGAATCTCTCTCACTGGTTCTCCTCCGGGATGTTTGCTTGAAGTTAGGTTTAAAAAAGAAAGTCTGGATGGATCAGCGACGGTCCACGAGATCGCGAAGGCTGACAGACGATGTCCTGCGTGGATCCTCACCGGCAGATGTACTGCGGGTGGTCATGGTTCCTTCGTCCTGAGTTTTGGCTTTGGCACCGCTCTCTTCGGCCACCTGGTAGCTCTGGATGAGTTCCTGGGCGGAGGCACGAAGGGCGATGATCTGCTCTTCGTTCATGCCTTCGTTCAGGTACCAGTTGGCGAAGGCCTTTCGCTGCCAGAGCTTGTCGAAGTTGTGGCAGATCCGGTCCAGGACGCGGGCGATTTCGGTGTTGTTGGCCAGGAGCACCATGCTCTTGCGGTGCGAGATGCCCGGTTGTTCGACATAGCCGATCTTGAAAGCGGTGGGGATCCAGTAGGTGAGCGGGAGCTTCTCGCGCATCGCCGCCAGGGAGGCATCGGCCAAGGGCTTGTCCTCCATGATGCCACGGTAAAGCACGGCGGTGGAAAGGAAGCGTCCCTCCATCGGCGAGCAGGCGGCAAAGACGGAGCCATTATCGAAGAGGGACTTGATCATGTCCTCAATGCTCATCTCCTCAAATTTGCTGCGATCCGGTGGCGTAAGTGGCGCGAAGGCGCACATCAAGAAATGCAGGGAAGGCTGCGGAACAAGATTGGTGAGCAGCTCTCGCAGGCTGATTTCCACCGTCAGGAAGCCGCTGAAGCGCATGGATGCGGTGATGCCAGCAAGCGCTTCGGTGATGAGCAGGTTCAGATCATCCACAGTCGGGCTCTCAATGTTCCACTTCCGGTGCGCCAGCTCGAACAGAGCCTCATTGTCGAAAATCAGGCAGGCATCAGCCGTGCGGCGCAGGCTGTTGAGTGAGAAAACCGTGTTGTAAGGCTCGGTAACCACACTGGAAACCTGTGGTGAGGGCAATACTGCACAGCTCAACACGGGTGCTTCAGGATACTTCTCCTTGATGGACTCGATGAGCAATGCGCCGAAGCCGGAACCCGTACCGCCTCCCGTGGCATGAATGACGATGATGCCACCCACGTTGTCACATTTGTCGATCTCATAGCTCACACGGCTCATCACTTCGGGCAGCACCTCGCGCCCGGCGCCGGAGTAGCCGACAGCGAAATTGCCACCAGCACCTTCCGTTCGGCTGATCAGGTTTGCTGGGTTGAAAAGCGAGCCTGTCGTAGCTTTCACATGATCGATGACGCTTGGCTCCAGATCGACCATGACGGCACGCGGCACATAGCTGGATCCGGATTCACCGAGTTGGGAGAAAAAGGAACTCCAATTGCCGCGTGGTGGTGTTCCCTGCGTGGTGACGGAACCACTCATGGGATCAATGCCGTGTTCCTGGCAGATGGTTTTCCAAAACGAAGCAGCGATTTGATTGCCTGCTTGGCCGATGGAAATGACGATTGTGTTGTTGACCTTCATCCGGGATTTTCAGTTGTCAGTGTGTTTTTATAGCAATTGAGAAAAATCGCAAGAATTGTTCCCAATTTAGAAAAAGTAGTTCAAAACGAGATATCAGAACTGCGAAAACGGCGCTTTCGCTCCCCTTTCAAGCCTGATTACCCGTAGATTTTGTGGCTGTTTAAATGTAGCCGCTTCGCAGGGAATGTTTCAATCAAAATTCCTCATGGAGAGCGACTTCGATTATTTACCGCTTACAACCACAGTTTAGAATTGTAGCTGGCTGAGGCGAATCTTCGCACATTTTCGACCCCGACCTCGTCCCATTCGGGCTGCCTTCCCCATCACGACCATGAATCGCTATCTCACCATCCTGATGATTGCTTGTTTCTCGCTCGCCGCCAGTGCCGCCGAGCCAGTTGCTGAGACTGATCTCCTGGCTTCCGGGCTGGAGGAAAAAGTCGCCGCCATAGCCAGCCATGCCCTTGGTACAACGACCTCGGGCGCGATTATTCCTGGTGTGAGTTTGGCCGAAGGCATCTCCGAAGTGACCGGTGTAGCCATCAGCCCTCTGCTTGGTATCAGCGCCGTCGGTGCATGGAAATACTGGCACACGGAGCCTAGCGCCCGTGCCCGTTTGCCTTGGTATTGCCAGCCCTGGGCCTGGGGTTCGGGTCTTGGCCTCATCGCGCTGTGCTTTTGCAAAGACCTCTTCGGGGCAGCCGTGCCGGGTATTTTAAAGAAGCCGCTCGACTGGGTGGAACTTTTTGAAAATAAAGCCAGCGCTCTCGTCGCCAGCGCAGCTTTCGTTCCTCTAGTGGCTCTGGCCATGAGTGAG
>NZ_JBILYB010000300.1:0-3318 GCF_044378005.1 Prosthecobacter sp. | reverse complement strand
GCTGGAACGACTCCGGAACAGAAGCCACCCTCGTCCCCGAATCGGGTGCCGAAGTGCAGATCACCGTCAGCGAACAAGGCGTGTCACGCACCCAAACCTGGCGTTTTCCCGGTCAAGCAGAGTGTGTGATGTGCCACAACCCCAATGCTGGTTTTGCCCTGTCCTTCAACATGCGGCAACTCAATCGCGAAGCCATCCTCAAAGGATTCCCCGGCAATCAACTCGACCTCTTCAGTAAGCACGGACTGCTCGCAGGCCTGTCACAACCTGCCAGCGCCGAACCCAAGCACAGCGCCTCCAGCGACTCATCAGCCCCCATCTCTGAGCGTTCCCGCAGCTACCTCGCCGTGAACTGCGCCAATTGTCATCAACCCGGCGGTCTTTCCCCCACGCCCTGGAATCTCCGCCCCGAAATCGCACTGGAGCAAACCGGCCTCATCAACGGTCTCGTCATCAATCATGGCGGAAACACCGCCCGTCGCATCATCGCCCCAGGAGACAGCGCTCACAGCCAAATCCTCACCCGCATGACCGCCAGCGAAGGCTTCCTCCGCATGCCCCTCGTAGGCACCCGCGAAACCGACACCCGCGCCGTGGACCTGCTCAAGCAGTGGATCCTGTCACTGCCCCAATAAAGTGGCTTCAGCTTCAGCCGAATCATTGACCAACAAATGCAGCTACAGCAGCATCCATATGATGAAACATCTCGCACTCCTCCTCGCCTTGCCTGTCCTCGCTGCCGAACCCGTCGCCACGGTTACTGACATGCCCGCCCTCGTGGCGTTTTGGGATTTCTCAAAACGTGAAACCGATGGAGCCAAGCGTTTCACGGCGCATGTGCCTGCGGGTGCCACGACGGACTACCCGCTCGATGCCGCGAACTACATCAAGGATTACTGGGGCGCGGGGCGTGAGGCGACGTATGCGGATTTTCCTCTGCTGGGTCGTGGTCCGTTCGGGAATGCCATCCGCATTGTCAAAGAAACCGATGCGGACTTCCGCCCCTTCCTCTTCGTGCCTCGCTCGCGGCTGCACGACACGCCGCTTGACATCAAAGGCGCGGGCAAGTCCGTCACGGTGGTCGTGTGGGCGATCCGCGAGAGCGGAAACCACGCGCTGGCAGGCATCTGGCATGAAGGCACCGACTTGAAGGAGAAGACCACGACCACCATCGCGAAGGTGGAGCGCGGGCAGCGTCAATACGCGCTCTTTGCCGGTCTGAACAAGCAGGGCAGCGCCTGCGGCCATGTGTCGGAGAACGGCGCGAGCTCGTTTCTGAACAAATACGCCCTCCACAAGTGCAACTCCGTCGAGCAATCGCCCGAAGTGTCTGCTGATTCGCCCGCCGAGGTGCTCGACAAGTCCTGGCAGTGCTTCGCGATGACCTTCAATCACCAAACCGACGAACTCACCGGCTGGCTCAACGGCGTGTCCGGCGATCGCTGGCTCGACAACCCCAAGAACGACAGGCTCATCTCCTCCGCCTACAACGCCTACATGCAGGGCCACTACGCCAAGCTGCCGGGCAAGCAGGACGGCGAGGACGAGGCCTTCCCGAAGGATCAATACTACAATCCACCCGAAGCCGAGCCGCTGAGCGTCAAAGTGCTCCGCGAATCCGCCGATGAACGCGTCGAGCTACGCGAGCATCGCTTCACTAAGGTCGAAGTCACGCTGCGCGGCGGAAAAGAAGTCGCCCGCGATCTCGTGTCGCTACGCCTGAATCCCTGGTGGTATCCGCACGACCTCTACACGCCCAAGGACGCCCAAAGCGGCGGCCCCTTCACCATTGGCCGTGTCATCCACAGCTCTCGCGGTGTCGGCTTCACGGGATGGATAGGCGGCGTGGCGGTGTTTGACCAGGCGCTGAGCTCGGAGGAGTTGGGAAAGCTGGCGGAGATACGGAATGCGCCCTGAACAAAGTGGCTGCGGCTTCAGTCGCAATCCCCACCATCAACGATGAACCAACTCACCCCTGATGCCGCATTCGAAACTGCTTCGGCGTTAGGCCGATGCGTTTGCGGAAGTGTTGGGTGAAGGCGCTTTGGTCGCAGAAGGCGTGGGCTTGGGCGATGTCGATGACTTTATCGTTGGTTTGGATGAGGGCTTCGGCGGCGGACTCGATGCGGATGCGGAGCATGAGTTCATAGGGCGTGACGCCGAGGGCTTGGTGGATCTTGCGATACAGCGTGCGCTCGGAGAGGCCGCATTCACGGGCGAGTTCGGCGGTGCTGAGGATGCGGCTGGTGTTCTTCTGGATGTGGCTGACGATGAGCGTGACTTCGCTGCTGGGTTGATGACGGCTGCGGCCTTCGTCACGGCGGGTGAGGCCCATGAGGCCGATGATTTTGCCGTTCTTGCCTCGCAATGGCACCTTGGTGGTAAGAAACCAAGTCAGCGTGCGCTGCTCGTCATACCAAACTTCGAGACGATTGATCAACGGTTTGCCCGTGCGGAAGACGAGCGCGTCATCGGCTCGGTAGGCCTTGGCGGCTTGCTCGGGATAGAAGTCTTCATCGAGTCGGCCAATGACGTCGGCTTCACCTTCGAGGCCCAGTCGGGTCCACATCGGCTCGCTGGCAGCGATGAGGCGGCTCTCACGATCCTTCACAAAGAAGAACACGTTGGGCTGCTGATCAAACATGAGCCTGAAAGCCTGCGGATCGGTCATGCTGGCGAAAAAGGCACTCTGAATGGACTTGGGTGACATGGCAGGATGATAACAACTTTTGGCAGATCTAGGCCATGTATTTCCGAATGGAAAGGCGTTTTACTTCCGTCATGAAATACCGCCATTTCTTCTCCTTCCTCACTCTTTGCCTTCTCAGCAGCACGGTGGCCTCGGCCCACTATACAGTGCTCACGCTGCGTCAGGATGATGCGACGAACACGATCTCGGTCTATCGCGAGAACGGCAAGGACGCGATCCTCACGCAGAATGCGCGGCCGGATTTCCGGCCTTACCTTCATCCGATTGTGGCACCGGATGGCAAGGGCTTGCTGACGGAGTATAGCCCTGGGCATCACAAGCATCAGACGGGGCTCTATTGGGGGCTGAAGCAGGTGAATGGGCGCGACTATTTTCACAATCCGGGCGCGGGCTTCTGGCGCAAGGTCTCCAGCACGGTGCTCGTGCCCAAAGGCGAGGTGGTGAAGTGGACGACGGTTTATCAACTGCTTGATGCCGAGGGCAAGCCGGTGATGAACGAGACTCAAGTCTGGACGATGCGCGATAACGATGGCCGTTACTTCCTGGAGCTTGAATGGAAGGGTGAAGGGCTCGTGGACTTGACCATGGCCAAGCAGCCTTACGGCGGA
>NZ_JBILYB010000299.1:0-3323 GCF_044378005.1 Prosthecobacter sp. | reverse complement strand
GCTGATGGTCATGCTCCCGGACCCCTGCCAGATGCGCTTTCCATCGGCAAACTCAGGTCCCGGATCAAGGATAGGTGCCAGGGGTATGCCCGAGGGCTTTCGGGACAGGATCTCGGCCAGCTTGTCGACACTAGCAACGGGCTCGGGCTTATCAGCGGCGTGTAATGCAGCCAGCGATGCGAGCAAGAGTGTGGTGATGAGTGTGAGTGAGGGTTTCATGATCTCAGTCCTGTGGTGGTTTCTATCTTGGTTTTTTTGGGTGATGTCGCCGCGTCAAGCGTCCTAGCGAATCGCGGAGAGCGGGAAGCGGCCGACGGCGACGTCGTCCTTCTCTACCGTGTAAATGACGAATGCCTCGTCGCCCATGACGTGCAGGTAGGGATAGCCGTAGCGGCCACCTTTGGCTTTGCCGGGGATGCGGGGTTCCTGCGACGGTTCGTCACCAAGGATGAAGTGCTGGTCGAAGGTCACACCGTCCTCGCTGATGGCCAACACAAGTGGGGTGCGCCTCTGTCCACGTTTTCCCGGCGGGCAACTCACCGCGAAGAAGCGACCGTCGGGCAGTTTGCCGAAATGAGCCCGGCAAGCGCTATCGGCGAAATCGGTGATCATCGGCGCAGACCAGGTAAGCCCATTGTCACGGCTCTCGGTGACGCCCAGGTTCCCGCCGCTGGCACCCTCGGTCCGCAACATCATACGGATGACACCGTCGTCGGTCTGATAGACGCACGCCTCGCTGAAGCGCTCCCTGATTCCCAACAACTTTGCTGCCTGGAACGAGTGGAAATAACTGTCGTAATGGCTCTCGGGGATGCCGGGAATGCTGGCGCGTTTCCAGCCGGTGAGGCCCGCCGGATCGTCGGTGTAGTGGCAGACGCCAAAGTTACCCGGCAGGATCAGCCTGCCGCTCCGCACCTTCACCGGGCTGAAGTAACCTTCCTGCTTCGGGGCAACGACGACCGGCTCCGACCACGTGCGCCCGTTGTCTGTCGAGACGCGGGCCTCAGTGCGACCCTGATCCGTTTTCCACATCCGCTGCTCGTGCCCCATGGCGGGATCGGACATCGGATGATCCCGGCGCGAGCCGTCGGGATTATAGGCATCCGGTTCCCACTCCCATTCAGCGGAGTAGGCGACGAAACGACCGTCGGGCAGGATGCGCAGGCCGCAGGACGAGACGTTCGACTGGAAAGACTTCCCATGACGTGACGGCGCAATTGTCGTCGGTGCCGACCAAGTCCGCCCGTGATCCTCGGAGGTGGACATGACCATTCGCTGGCCGGGTGCCTCCTCGTCGCGAAGTCCGAGCGCCCACGTAGCATAGAGCTTCCCGTCGTGCGAATTGAGTTCTGCCACGTGGTTGTAAGACTCCCCCTCTCTGCCTCGGAACACAGTGACGTGCTCCACCTGGATTTTGGTCGGCTTCACCTTGCCCCAGCGATTGCTGATCGGCGACCTTTCCAAAGATTTCAGTTCGGCGTCATCCGCAGCATGCAGCGCGGCCAGCGGCGCGAGCAGGAGGGTGGTGAGTATGATGTGGAGTGTGTGTTTCATGGTTGAGGTGAGGGTGGGTTTCATGATGGTCTTCCTCGTGATCGTTACAGTTTCGGGCGGATGTCCATCGCCAGGGACCGGAAGTTGCGAACGCGGTGGAACGTCGCGAGGTCGGCGTCGTGGTAGTCGCCTGAATCGCGGCCTGTGCGCGAGAGCAGGGCGATGTCGTCGCCGTCGATCACCATGGAAGGATACATGAAGGACTGGGTCATCTTCTCGGCCTTCGCGATGGAGCAGGCGGGCAACCAGTTCAACGCATCAAGGCTGTAGGAGAGCATCAGCAGCCGTCGATCCTCGCGCAGGGATTGCCAAGCGGGCTTGCCCGGAGGCAGCTTGAGTTCAGGATCGGAATACAGGCCCAATGAGTTCGTGGGGTAGTTCGAGGCCATCCAGAACAGCTGCGAGCGTTCATCCCAAACGATGTGGAACTTGCATTGACCGCCGGGCACAGGGTAAAGCTGCGTGAAGGTGAGCTTGAGCGTGCGGCCCTCCCTCGTCACATCGAACACGGCGGCCATATTCGCCGTGGCGTAACGGTTGATCACCGCGCGGGCGATGACGAGCAGCCTGCCACCGACGTTGACGACATTGCCTTCGAGGCAGCGCATGGGCGATCCATCGCTAAAGGTGCCCGACGTAATCTCCTGCGGGATCGGCATCACCACCGCCTCGGACGCGATCCACGCCTCCGGATTGAGCAGCCCTTTCTTCAGTTCGCAGGCCACCACTCCCATGTCCTCGAAGGCGCGGCCATTGCCCCAGTAGAGCCACCCGTCCTTCACCACCATGCCAAGCTGAATATTCCAATGCTTGCGCGCGGGATCTGCCTTGATCACCTCGACCGGTTCGGTCCAACTTGTGCCTTCGTCATCGCTGGCGCTGACCCAAACGCCCTTGAAGCTCTCGATCTGCGTGAACATGTAGAGCCGGCCTTCATGGACGTAGAGTGTGGCTTCGGACCACGGCTTCTCGCAGACCTTGGTCCACGTCTTCCCTCCATCCTTGCTGCGCGAGACATAGATGGCGCGGGTTTTCTTTTTCCGCCCCCAGACAGGCGCAGCCACGATCAGGCAACCGTTCGGCAGGATGGTCATGGCCGGATCGTGGATGAAGTGATTCTCATCCGGCACCTGGGTGACCACCACATAGTCCTGGCCGAGCGACTGGTTCAGTGGCGTCCGGGATTTGTCCTTGCCCGCGTCATCCGCCGCCACCGCACTCGTGGTCACTCCGGCCAAGCTGCTGAGAACCGCAGCGGATTGAATAAAGTGCCGACGGCTAACGAAGTTCGGTGAACCCGGTTGTAGTTGTTGGTTCGTTTTGTGTGGGGATTCGTTCATGGCGTTTCTTGATGAGGTGGGTTTCGTGGTTGAGGTGAGAGTGAGGTTCGTGGTTTGTGCCCTGTGGTGGGCAGGAAACTGGATTTTCAGGGGGATCTGATCCGGGACGGGTTTATCAGCGCGCATGAAGGCGGTGAACTAGAAGCCGGGACGTCGCACGGGCGGCGTCTTGTCTTGCTCCAGTTTTTTTACATCGGCCCTTCGGATGAGCGTGAAGTCGCCGCGCAATGCGTAGAGCTTCGCGGAGTTCATTTCGATCTCAACGCGGATGGCCTGGCCAGCGAGTTGCTGCATCGAGTGATCGCCGGACCACTTGGGCGTCCAGCCGACGGAGTCGCCATGAAACGATTTGCAATCATCGAACGCGAATCCTTCGATCTGCTTGCCCCTCGCCGTGCGGATCGCGACGCGTGCTGTGCCGGTCCCCTC
>NZ_JBILYB010000297.1:0-3333 GCF_044378005.1 Prosthecobacter sp. | reverse complement strand
AACCCGTCAACAGCCCCGCCGACATCCGCGCCTACCTCACCAAGCACCCTGACCTCCTCGCGCAAAACCTCGCCCATCGCCTCCTCACCTACGCCCTCGGTCGCCCCCTCGGCTTCACCGACCAGCCCGCCCATCGCCGTCTGCAAGCAGACTGGAAAGCAAAAGGCTACGCACTCCGTGAGCTCATCCATCTCATCACCACCAGCGAGCTGATGCGCCAGCCGTGATGCTTGCCATATCATAATGATGAAACATACCTTCACCTTACTTGCCGCCTTGCTCCTCTCGCCGCTGGCCGTCCTTTGCTCCTGGTCCCACCTATTTCAATCCTGTATAAATCCAATCTTCCTCCGACTCTTGCCCTTCTCCCTCGAGTGCTCGGCATTCGCCTTTCTCACCTTCGCAACCTCCCGCTCCACCATCTCCTGCGTTACCAGCCAGCGCTCTGGGTTCGGGTCCGTGCTGCCGGCATAGATCGAGTTGACGCACACATTCAGGATGTCCCCGCCGCTAAGGCCGCGTGAGAGGGCCGCTAGAACCGCGTAATCAGCCTGAACCCGATCTGGGTTGGGGAGATGAAGGGCAAACAGCTCCCGGCGCATGGAGGCGTCTGGAACGCGGAACTTGATGTGACGCTTGATGCGGCGAAGCAGGGCGGGGTCGTAGTTTTCAAACAAGTTGGTGGTCACGATCACCACGCCGTCGAAGCGGTCGAGTTCCTGCATCAGGCAGTTGCGGTTCTGGTTGATGCTGGTGGAGCAGGATTCGCCGGTGGCGACGCGCTTGGAAAGCAGGCTGTCGGCCTCGTCGAAGAACAGCACCGCACCATGGTCACGCGCGGCTTGGAACGCGGCTTTGATATGCTTGGCGGTGTCGCCAAGGTATTTCGATATGACCGCGCTGTAGTCCACTTGGTAGAGCGGCTTGCCCAGCTTCAACGCAATGCCTAAGGCTGCGCGCGTCTTGCCGGTTCCGGGTGGACCGTAGAAGTTGAGGATGCAGCGACCTTGTTGCGGCTGGATGCTACTCAGGTTCCAGATGCGGTCGAGATCAGCGCGGATCTCCAGTGCTCGCAGGCCTGCATGGATGTCGGTCTTCACCTCCGGATGCAGGATCATCTTGTCGAGGTCATGACGAGGCTCGGCTTGCACGAGCATCCCCACATCAGGGGGCGGTTCCTCTTCATCGCGATCCCTCCTGCGGCGGCGCGGGTTGCGGTGGTCATCGGCGGTGGCTGAATCGGGTGGCAGTTCGATTTCAGGGGCAGTTCGAGTGGGTATGGTGGTGGTGGTGGTGGTGGTGTTTGGGTTTAGGTTCAGGCTACAGGCTCCGCAGCTTGCGTATTTACAGTGCCGGAAAGTGCGGCTTCGATGCGCGTGGTGTCTGTGCCTTGCACGATCTGGCGAGCATAGGCGGGGATGCGGCGACGCAGGATGATCATCTCCTTGGGGCTGAGGCATCCGCGTCGCTGATACTGACGAGCGAAGCTGGTCAGGATTTCCGCGTCAGGTCCGGTGAACCCGATGCCGTTGCGTTCGATGGTGGTTTCACGGCATTGTTCGTCGGCGGTCTGGTTCTGGTAGATGCGTATCAGCGCGCGCAGTGCCCAGCGGTCGTTGCTGGCAAGGCGTTGGCGCAGTTGTTCGATCATGTCTTTCTTGCTCATAGTTAGGTGGGTTCGGGTTCATTGCCCTTGCGGGCCGTCTCCTTGCCTCGTCACCGTGCCCTCCGTTGTCGCACCGTTTGCGACACCATATTGGCGCTCGAACACCTCCATAAAACCCTGCTGCTTGATATTGATGTCCCATTGTGTGGCGAAGCTGCGCAGCTCTTTCATCCACGGTGACTGCTTCACCTTGACCAAGCCTTCGCGGCTCACCTCTGCCACGACTTGGTAGGCTCCGAGATAACTGTTCTCATAGGTGAGCGGCGTCCATGTCGTGCCATCTGCCGAAGGCACCACGAGGAACGTGATCTCGGGATCACGCATGGCATCGCCGTTCTGTTCGCTGTAATGCGCGATGCTCAGTTCATACGCGCCGTTGGGATAGGGACCACCGATCACCTCAATCACCAGCCGCATGAACGGCGGGTTCTCAAGGCGCAGGTAGCGGGTTCGGACGGCCTCGAAGCCGCCGTGTTGATCAATCATGGTCTGGATGTTTTGCATGGTCGTTTGCTATGGGGTTGGGGGGCACCACTCGAAGAGCGGCAGGTCGGAAAAGGTTTCGCCATCGGCGTCGAGACGCGCATAGGCGTAGCCACGGGCCTTGATGGCCAAGAGCACGCCGCGCAGGTGCGGGAACGTCGTCATTTCATCCTCATCGAGGTCTTCGATGAGGAACAGATGACCCACGCCATCGAGTAGGTGGGCCAACAGGGGCGGATCATCCGGTGCACGGCACTCCAGCGGACGAAGCCGCAGCAGGGCCTCAGCTTCGCTCGGTGGGATGTGCCGTGTGGACACCACGGGCACCTGCATGATCCATGGGCCGGGGCTGTCATGAAGGATGGGGATTTGGGTGGTGGTGAACAAGCTCATGAGGGTTGGTGGTCGAGATAGGATTCGAGATCAGCGAGCGCGGCCCGCACACAGCCTCCACTGCCCACGGCGATCTGGTTCGCCGTGACGGAGGGCACGGCCCAATGGGCGCTCAAGAACGCCGCCAGCTCCTCCGTGCTCGGTGGCAGCAGCTTGATGGCTTGGAACCGCGTCTGGAACCGCTCGGTGAGCAGGTCCAATTGCAGGTTGCTCGTGCCGAGGAACGCCCGGCCCGGTGGCAGGCGGTCGAGGTAGGTGAGCAGCAAGTCCTGCGCTTCACGGGAACAGCGATCCAGCTCATTAACGATCTTGACCGACCATGAACTGAATAGGCTGCCATAGGCAAGCTGCCGCATCCAATCGCGCACAAGGTCCACCGTGACCTCGCGTCCGTTGTAATCCTCGATGGCCAGCGGCGTGCCGGCCAACTGAAGCGCGACCAGCTCCACCACACTGGTCTTGCCCACACCCGGCGGACCATAGAGCAGGAGCTTCATCGTGGCTGAGGGATCACTGGCAAGCCGCTTGGCTTTGCTCGCCTGCGCCATCGCCACGCGTTTGGCCTGGCCGATCAAGTCCTCCGCTGTGCGCGGTCGCCAGTTCATCGGCGAGGACGGAGCTTGTTTGTGAACACGTTCACGCGGCTTGGATGCCATGATGGACCTCCTTCCCATGAGTCGTGGAGAGCGTCGTAATCGCAGCCGTGATGGCCCGAGCGCCCTTCTTGTAGAGCGTGACGGCCAGCAGTTCGCCGTCGAGCCACACGGCCCAATACCGCTGGCCATACTTGG
>NZ_JBILYB010000296.1:0-3339 GCF_044378005.1 Prosthecobacter sp. | reverse complement strand
GTCGATGTTCGGCGTCTGGGCGTCTTTGTTGCCGAAGCAGGAGAAATCGCCCCAGCCCATGTCGTCGATGAAGACCATGATGAAGTTTGGCTGCGCCGCGAAAAGCGAAGGGCAGCACGCGAGCATAAGGAGGAACTTTTTGAGCATGGGCAAGTAACGCGGCGAGTTTGCCCGCATTGCATGTCGGATGCTCGTGCGACTATCCAGAAGGCACCTGACACATCGAGTCGAGCGTCTTCGTTCTGCTTGTCCTCATGCGCCGCGTTCTCCTGCTCCTCAGTTTTATCTCCACTTGTTCATCTCAAATCCTCGCGGCGGATGAAACCGCCCCGTTCGAGTTTCTCGTGATGGGCTGCATGCCTTACTACATGCCGCAGGATGAGGAGCGGTTTCAAAACGTCATCGCGGCGGCGAATCAGGTGCGTCCGGCCTTCAGCGTGCATTGTGGCGATACAAAGAACGGTCAGATGCCCTGTGATGACGCCGTGTATCCGAAGATCCTCGGCTGGTTCAACCAGTTCGAGAGTCCATTCATCTATGTGCCCGGTGACAATGAGTGGACTGACTGCCACACGGCGGCGGCAGGCGCGTTTGATCCCGTGGACCGTCTCGGCGTGGTGCGGCGCACCTTCTTTTCCACCGATCATCAGAGCCTGGGCAAGTCGCGCCTGACGCTGACCTGCCAGAGCAAGGTTCAGCCGGAATTTGCCACCTACATCGAGCACAATCGCTGGAGCAAAGGCGGCATCCTTTTCGCCACGCTGCATGTCGTGGGCAGCAACAACAACGTGCGTGAGAAGAACGAGGCCGCGATGGCGGAATTCCTCGCGCGTGACAAGGCGGTGCTCGCCTGGATGCAGTCCGCTTTTGAAGAGGCCTCCAAGCCGGAGTGCCGCGCGCTGGTGCTCTTCATGCAGGCAAATCCGCTGTCGGAAACGAAGCACTCCGAGCCTCGCGGCACAGGCTTTGTCAACGTCGTGCCCGCGCTGCAAAAAGCGGTGCAGGCGTTGCCCAAACCCGTGTACCTCTTCCACTCGGACAGCCACTATTTCCGCATCGACAAGCCGCTGACCTCCGCCACGGGACGCACGCTGGAAAATTTCACCCGCATCGAAACCTTTGGCGGCATGAACCTGCATCTCATCCAGGTGAAAGTCGATCCCGCGAACCCGGAACCACTTGTCGCCACGCCGCTCATGATTCCGGCGAACAAGGTGGATGCCAGTCTCCCTCCTCCGCGAAAGTAAGGACCGCACGGAGTCACTCGCTGATCAGACTGCGGCTACCCTCATCCCCAAGCCCGCCTCGGATTGAGTGGGCGGAGAGGCAAGGGGTGGCCTCAATCAGACAAGATTTGCAGCAGTGCCGCCGGACTTCACATCGTTATCCTCTGCATGAAGCCTTTCGCGTTTCTCCTGATCGCCCTGACGGCACTGGCAAGCCTCTTTGCCGGTGAGGAGAGCAAGTCCGCCTACGAGCCGGAGCAGTTCTTCCGCGCCCAGATCCTGCCCATCCTCCAGACCCGCTGCTACGAGTGCCATTCGCGCGAGCATGAGGTCGAGGGCGAGCTGCTCTTGGATTCCAAGCTGGGATGGGAAACGGGGGGCGAGAACGGCCCGGCGGTGAAACCTGGTGACTTGAAGAACAGTCCGCTCATCCAGGCCATCCGTCATCTCGACTCAGACAGCGCCATGCCGCCGAAGAAAAAGCTCCCGCCCATCGAGATCGCGTTGCTGGAAACCTGGGTTCTGCTCGGCGCACCTGATCCGCGCATCGAGCCATCAGGCAAGTGACCGCATCAACCGATGTCCGCAAACCTACTTTCCGGCATTCAAAGCTCCTGCCTCGACACTTGATCCGAGAGGCGCTTCCCCCTGCACTGTCAGTCGTTGGGTGCATGCCGCAGAGGGGATGGCTGCCCGGTCAAGCCCTGCTCCGCCACCCAGCAACGCCAGCCCATGCCCCTCGTTCACTTCCGGAAGATAAAGTACACCGCACCGCAGAGGCAGAGACCGGCCCAGACAAAGTCCCATTTGAACTGCTGCTTCATGTAAAAGAGCAGGAAGGGAACGAAGACCGTGAGGGTGATGACTTCCTGGAGGATCTTTAACTGCGGAAGCGTCAGCGTGGTGCTGCCGATGCGGTTGGCAGGGACTTGCAGCATGTATTCAAAGAAGGCGATGCCCCAACTGAACATGGCCGCGATGAACCAGGGTCTGGCCTTCATGTCCTTCAAATGCGCATACCACGCGAAGGTCATGAAGACATTCGAGGCCGTCAGGAGCGCGATGGCTTTGATCAGGGGCCAGTTCGCCGTCATCACTTCAAAGAGCTGTCCTTTTCACCATCAGCCTTCCGATACAGCTCGGTGGGGATGAGCATCTGCGGGGGCACGTCCTGGCCTTTTAGATGTTGGATGAAGGCACGGACGACTTCGACGCCCATCTTGTCGGGGAACTGGATGGGATCGGCGTAGATCTTGCCATCGCGGATGGCTTGTTTGCCTTCGGGCTGGCCATCGAAGCCGATGATGACGACCTGATCGGCGCGTCCGGCTTTCTCCAAAGCGCCGCGTGCGCCGAGGGCGGAGGGATCATTGATGGCAAAGATGCCGACCATGTCCGGGTGGGCTTGCAGCATGTCTTCGGCGGCTTTGTAGCCTTTGTCCTTGGCTCCGCCACCGTCGAGTTCGCTGACGATCTCGATCTTGGCCGGTGAGCTGGCATTGTGCTCGGCGAGGACTTCTTTGAAGCCTTTCACGCGGAGGATGCAGGACTCCACCTGCTTGAGATCCAGCACGCCGATCTTGCCCCCCTTCCCTGCCAGCGCTTCGATCATGGCGCGGGCGGCCTGTCTGCCGCCATCGAAGTTATCCGTGGCGACCTGGGTGATGATTTTCACGCCGGGCTCCTGACACGGGACATCGACGGTGAAGACGGGGATGCCTGCGGCATTCGCCTCCTGGATCACGGGCACGATGGCCTTCGAATCCGCAGGACTGAGGATGATGGCCGCAGCTTTCTTGACGATGAAGTCCTTCACCTGATTGCTCTGCCGGGCCACATCGTTGTCGGCGCTGACGATCAGCGTTTCGTAGCCCTGCTTCTGGGCCTCGGCGGTGATGTTGTCGCCGATGACTTTGAAGAAGGGATTCTGCAAAGTCAGCAACGAGGCGGCGATGATGCCGCGTGCGGGTTTGGCCTCAGGCGTGGACTTGCCACAGCCCGCGAGCGCGAGCGAGGCGACAAGAGAAAGAAAGGTGCGGGAGGTCATGGTCAGCACGAGGCATGGATCACTTCGGCACAGGCAGATTGTTCAGAGCACCGGTGGCACCGGCCG
>NZ_JBILYB010000033.1:0-47878 GCF_044378005.1 Prosthecobacter sp. | reverse complement strand
CGTCTGCGCGGCTGTCGTCGCCTCGGCGTGATCGCCATGACCGGGGCGCACGAGGTCCATGACCTTGTGGTAGCCTTCCAGGCATAAAAAAGCACCGCCAGCCATGAGCAGCGGTGTGATGGCCCAGGGAGCGAAGAAGCTCAGCAGCAGGGCTCCGGGCAGCAGCAGGAGTAGTTTATTCTTCAGCGAGCCGACGGCGATCTTGGCAATGATCGGCAACTCCCGATCTGCGGTGAGGCCGACGACGTAGCGCGGTGTGACCGCCGCATCATCAATGACGATGCCCGCCGCCTTGCTGCCCGCTTTCGCCGCCTGCCCTGCAGCATCATCCAGCGAGGAGGCAGCCACCTTCGTGAGAGTGGCAAGATCATCCAGCAGTGCGATCCAGCCAGAGGTCATGGGCGGACTCCTTTCGAGAGACGGTGAGTGAAGTTGAGCATGAGTGGCATGGCGTTGCTTCCCTTTGTAAGACGGCTAGAGCGAAGCTCAAGTGTCGAGGCGTGACTCTTCGTCCGGGACAATCTGCTGGTCACCGACTGCGTTTGAGGCAAGATTTGAAACAGCTCAACGCAGCGCCTCCCTCTTCGCACCTCATGTGGCAGCAAAACATCAAAGCAATTCTGACGATCACCTTCCTGATCGGGGTTGGCATTTGGCTCCTGAGTTTCGGCTGGACCCAGGTCCAGACGGCTCAAAAACTCGAACAAAGCTCGGCGGTGGTAGAGGGGCGAGTCATCAGCAGTTCCACGAAAAAGGGTTCTAGAGGGGGGCAGTATTATGCCTTGGTCGTGGAGTACAAACCCGCCGATGACCCAGCGATCAGGAAAGAGTTTGATGTCGGCAGCTCCGACTACCAGGCGGCCAAAGAAACCGGCAAAGCCAGAGTGACTTATCTGCCTGAAGACCCGCAGGTCAGCCGCGTGACCGATTTCGAGATACTGCCCTTCCAAATTCTCCTAGGCCTCGGCGGACTCATGACGCTGGCTGGATTGTTTTGTGTCTCGCATCTGCTGATGAGTCGAGCGAAGGCGTAGCAGCACCGTCCATCTTCTTCATGCAAGGAATCGAGCACTCGGTAGTTTATCCATCAAGCTCACCCACTCACGCACCACCGTCATGCCCACACGCCGCCATTTTCTTCACACCGCCCTGGGGTTTGCCGCCCTGCCACAGTTCACGCGTGCGGCGGTTCCTGACGGAATCAGCCTCGGCTTCAGCTTGTATGGCATGAAGACGCTGTCATTGAGCGAGGCGCTGAAAACCTGTGCTGAGATTGGCTATGCGAATGTCGAGTTTGCCCTGAATGCGGGGTATCCCACGGAGCCGAAGGTCTTCACGGCGGAAGCGCGCAAGGAGGCGGCGCAGCAGCTCAGTACACTGAAATTGGACCTCCCCTGCCTGATGGTGAACCTCAGTCTCACGGCCGATGACAAGGCGCATGCCCAGGCCCTGCAAACGATCCGCGATGCGGCGCAAATGGCGCTCGATTTGAATCCGGCACGGCCTGCCATCATCGAGACGGTGCTCGGTGGCAAACCAGCGACCTGGGAGCAGCAGAAAGCTGGCATGGTCGAGCGACTGCAATCCTGGGCGGAGACAGCCGAGAAGGTGAAGACGACGATCACGATCAAAGCGCACGTCGGCAGTGCGGTGAACTCACCGGAGCGCCTGCTCTGGTTGCTGGAGCAGGTGAAGTCACCGGCCATTCAAGTGGCCTACGACTACAGCCACTTTGAACTGCAAGGCATCGACATGGAGGAAAGCATGAAGCTGCTGCTGCCGCGCACGAAGTTCATTCACGTCAAGGACTCGGTGGGCGAGCCTGGGAAATTCCAGTTCTTGCTGCCCGGCGAAGGCCGCACGGATTATGTGAAGTACTTCACCGCGCTGAAACAGCATGGTTACCAAGGCCCCGTCGTGGTGGAGGTCAGCGGGCAGATCTTCAACAAACCCGGCTATGAACCCATCGCCGCCGCGAAGCATTGCCACGCGGTCTTAGCCGGTGCTTTGGCGAAGGTGGCCTAAAGTCTCCTGCCTGTGGATCACCGTTTCGCCTGCCGCACGTTCGTCGGTGAGAGAGGCGAAGCCGCCGTCTTTGGTGGAGTAGGCGAGGATGTCGCCCGACTCGATGAGATAGATCCAAGCGTGAAGATTGAGTTCACCTCGCTGAAGCTTTATGGCGACGGAGGGTTGGGTTTGCAGGTTCTCGATCTGCATGAGCACATGCTAGCGGATGGCCACATCGAACAGTTCTTTGCCGGATAGGTGAGAGTAGTTTCCCTCCATGATGCGGCGGGTGGCCTCGGCGTGGTTCAACCAGCTTTTGACGAGCGGTAGTTTGGTCATCGTTTCTGGATTGAGCATGGCCTGGAGAGCTCCGCAGCCGCTGTGACCGCAGATGACGATGTCCTTCACGCCAAGCGCCGTCACGGCGTGCTCGATCGTTGCCGGTTCACCTCCGTTGGAGGCACCGTGGCAGGGCACAATGTTCCCCGCATTGCGAAGTGCAAACAGCGCACCGAGATCGGACTGGGTGATGATTGATGGATCAACGCGCGAGTCCGAGCAGCCGATGAAGAGCGTGCTGGGACTCTGCCCCGCCACGAGCTGCGAGTAGAAGTCTTTTTCACGTTTAAAGACCTGGGCGTGGAACTGGTGAATGCCGGAAAGTAGGCTGTTCATGAGGGTGCGGTGGAGAAAAGTGGAGAGCAATAACTGCGCCGATCATTCCCATGTGCGAGTGTTTGGCAAAGCGGCGCAGCCGAAGTGCCGCCGAATCTTGACACCTCCACGCTCCTCTCGGAAAGGCAGAGCCGTTCATGATCACCTATAATCCCAAAGACTGGTGGAAGCTCATCTTCGCGTTTCATCGCAGTGATTCGTTCCGTGTACTGTTGCCCGGCATGTTCGCCGTGGCCATCTACACCGCCGTGGTGGCCTACATCGAGAACGAACTCTTCCACGCCTCGTTCAAGAACACCACGCAGGTGCATTCGCTGGTGGGCTTTGTGCTCTCGATGCTGCTCATCTTCCGCACAAACACAGCCTACGAGCGCTGGTGGGAGGGACGGAAGTTGTGGGGCAGCTTCGTGAACAACTCGCGCAATCTGGCGCTGAAGCTGCACGCCTTTTTGCCAGTGGAAGCCGCTGGGGAAAAGCCCTTGTTCCGCGACTTGATCTGCAACTTCATCCTCGCCGCGAAGGAGCATCTCCGTGATGGGGTAAAGACGCAAAAGCTGGTGCCGCTGGGGTCTTATGATGCCGCCTACTACGCGCAAGGCAGTCATGTGCCGAACCAGATTCTGAAAGCCCTCTTCACCGAGATCAACCGCCTCTACACGAACCAGATCATCACAGGAGATCACCTCATTGTGTTGAACTCGGAGTTGCAATCCTTTGCCGATAATCTGGGCGCGTGCGAGCGCATCAAGCGCACACCCATCCCGTATTCATACAGCCTGTTCTTGAAGAAGATCATTTTCATCTATGTCTTCACCATGCCCATCGGCTTCGTGCTCGATTACAAGTACTGGGCCGTGCCCGTGGTGACTTTCGTCTTCTACGCCTTCGCCAGCATCGAGGTCATCGCCGAAGAGATCGAAGACCCCTTTGGCCGCGAGGCAAATGACCTGCCGCTTGATTCCATCAGCGACACGATCCGCGTGAATCTGCACGACATTCTGTAACGCAGGATGGGATCAGCGCCGTGACTGACCCGAACGATCCACGAGGTTCTCATAGATCTTACGCCGCTCGTCGAGGCCGAGACCCTTGTTGCGCAGGCCGAACATTTGTTTGTTGATGTCCTCACGCTGCGAGACGCTGAGACGCGAGAGCTTGGCCACCATCTCCGGCGGAGGCTGGCGGGGATAGCCGTCTGCATTGAAACCTTCTTTGAAGTTCACGGCGGCGTTTTTAGCCTCGGCGATCTGGGAGGTGCTCAAAGGCGGCAGGCTTTCGTTCGAGTTGCTGCTGCTGGAGCCTTTGCCGCCCGACGCTGATGGCGTGCGCTTGGTGGGCGGTTTTTGATAACGGACGGAGATGACCTGCCCGCCCGCGACCTGGATCTTGGCCGCCCAGGTCCGGGACTCGGCGGGATTGCCACTGACACCTACCAACTGCCATCCTTGAATGTTGGCGGTCTTGGAGACGACCTGTGACTGCATGGTTTCAGTGTCGAGCAGGGTGGCGAAGACATCGCCCTGAATATGTGCGACACCCGTGAGAATGATCGAGTCCGAAACACCCAGAGATCGCGTGAAGGGCGAGTTTGTGAACAGGGCTTCGAAGTTCGCTTCATTCACAGACTGAGGGATCGCACCATCATCGTCCGATGGCGGGGACTGCTGAGTCGTGTCAGCTCCGTGCATCGTGACAGCACCGAACAAAGCCATGAAGAAAATGCTTCGCGCAACTTTCATGACCTTCCTCCCAACGATATATGGCTGAATCTCATGGAGCCAAGTACGGTAGGAATTCGGAAGAACCATCACTACAGCTTCTGAAACTCCGACCAACCTTCCCAGGCGATGCGCTGGAGATCGGCGCGGTCTTTGTCGGAGAATTTGCGGGTGATGGGGTTGCCGTCGCGGTCCTTGGTCTTGTCGTTCCTTTCGCCTTCGAAATGGCGGGTGTCGGTGACGGAATCAATGGGCAGGCCGACGGGACTCTGACCGAAGATCGCGGCGTAAAGCGTGCAGGCGGTGAGATAGCTCATGGTCTGGTCAGATGGGCGTCATTGACGAAGCGCAGCGTCAGATCGGGCCGCTGGGTCTGGCAACGATGCGCCACGAGCGCCATTGGAGCGACCGCCGCATCGATCTTCTTCGCCACGGCGGCGATGGCGCGTTCCTTGGCGAGGATCGGCGCTGAATCGGGCGCGGAGGCCAGCGGTTTGTCGTTCTGCGTTGCTGGCGTGGTTTCATACAGGATCACTCGCGCACCTTGTGCTTTGGCCAGTTCGGTAAACTTCGGCGCATACTCGGCATAAGGTGTGGGATCGCCTTCCACATCATCGCGGTAAGACTGGAGCACGACGACATCCCAGCGCTGCCGGTTGCTTTCGATCTTCGGCAGCAACGCGCGGTGACGTGCGAGAGCACTCGGCATACCTGTCCTTCGGTTTTTCCGCAGCGGCCTTCTCCAGCGCCGAGATCGTAGCCTTCTCCTCGGCCTCGGTGAGCGTGGACTGTTTTACGACGTTTTGCGTGCCCAGTCGCCAGTGATCCTTGAGCGTGCTGCCACCATAAATGATTTTCGTGTGGTTGAACGCGAGCCCCGAATTGCCCGCCTCCGCCATCGCTTTCACCACAGTGGAGAGATTGTGTCTGGCGGTGAAGCTGTTGCCGATAAAGAGGACGTTCAGCGTCTTCTTTTCGGCCTCCGCGTTTGCGACGAATGAAATCGAGAGAAGCACGAAGAATACGAGCTGCTGGATGGTGCGTGTCATGGTCGGGTGAGTTGGGTATCGGGAGTTGTCGGGAGAAAGGCCTGGTTGCCATTCGCTTCACCGACAAACTCACCGCATTGCGTATGAGAACGCCTTTTTTTACATCTCCTCTCACCTCTTCATTCCTGTCACGGCAAAGACATCAGCAGACTTCAGCCAGTTTTCTGGGGCGGTCGCTTCGCGGCCTTTTCGAGATTTGGCATGGCTGAAAATCGAGGCTTGCCTTCCAGGCTGGAATTATTCCAAAATAAAAAAGTGCCCGTGACACACTAGACCCGAACCATAGCCCAAACATGTTTATGAAAATCCAGCACCTCATTCTCGCGGCGTTCATCGTCGTCACATCATCGACTACGGCACCCGCTGCCGAGCCCAAAAAGGCAGCGGCGGCAGAAACACCCAAGTCCGCTGCCAAGAAGGGCGAATCCAAGGCCAAACAAGACACCTATCCGCTCTATGGCAAGGTTGTGGCCATCACCTCGCGAACGCTCACTATCACTCGCAGCGAGGCGGCTGAAGCGGAGCAGAGCAAATACAATGTCAACGCCAGCACGGAGTATGTGGATGGTGACAAGCCTGCAACCATCGAAGCAGTAAAAGTCGGCTTATGGGTCGGTGGCTCGGTAAAAAAGGCGGAAGGCGACGGCAATGACACCGTGCTGAAGCTCAATGTCGGCGTGAAGCAGAAGTCCGCCAAGAAGGCCGGTAAAGCTCCGAAGAAAAAGACGGAAACCAAGCCGGACGCCAAGAAGAAAACTGAGTAGCTTTCACGGCACCAGCAGTTCCCTTTGAACGAGCGGCATGGAGAGATCCATGCCGCTCTTTTCAAATCCGTTGAAGCGTGTGACGGCGTGAACGTTGGATAAACAACTTTGACGCCAACGACTGCGCAACATCGTGTGATGTGATGGGTGTAGTGCTCCAAAAATGCGCTCCTCTCGGAGCGGGGATCATTTGGCCGGGTTTGGAATGGTCGTGCTATCCTTGGGAGGATTCCGCCCGATGAAGGGATGCTGCTCCAAGTCGAAGACCTGGCCGCTGATGGGGCCGCATTCATCCGCCAGCAGCCACGCGGCACAGGCGGCGATTTCTTCAGGCCAGAGGATGCGGCCCGCAGGCGCATAGACTTTCGGCAGATCGGCATACCAGTCCTCCTTGAGGCCGTGCTCACGTTTGCGCTTGGCTTCGTTCTCGGTGAGCACCCAGCCGGGGTTGATCTGATTCACGCGCACGCCGTCCTCGCGCATGAGCGTGTCGCCCAGATTGCGGGTGAGCGTCATGAGAGCGCCTTTCGAGACCGAATACGGCATCAGATTTGGCTCGCCACTCCAGGCGTTGACGCTGCCGATATTGATGACGCTGCCGTGTGTCTGACGCAGATGCGGGAGAGCCGCCCGAGTGATCAGGTAAGGCACGACGCAATTGATTTCGAGCATGCGGCGGAACCATTTCGCGTCCGTGTCGTGGATGTTACCGAGGCCAACCTGTGCGGCGTTGTTCACCACGGCGTCAAGTTTGCCAAAGGCGCTCACTGCCTTCTCGACAAGCACTTGCGGCGCATCTTCATCAGCGAGGTCTTTGAGCACGAGCACGGCCTTGTCCACTCCGAGTTCGGCGAGGGTTGCATTGCCAAGATCGGCTTCGAGTCCATGAATGAGCACTTTTGCACCTTCGGCGACACAACGTTTCGCGATGGCTTTACCGATGCCGGTGACGCTGCCGGTGATGAGGATAACTTTGTTTTCGAGTCGCATGGTTTGACGATAAAGAGTCGGCTGGATTTTCACCACGCCAAAGTGTGTGTGAAATGCGACTTCAACGCCTCGGTTGAATCCGATCTGGCACCTTGTCGTTGTCGTCATCGAAGGGCATCGCGTCATTGGAATCGATCACGTAGCTATCAGGCAAATGCTCACCGCGCTGCTTCTGCACGCGATGAAGATATTCGGCACACTCAGCACGGGTAAGCGGATAGGCATTCACTTTGGCATGAGCGAGCGTTTTGAAGGTGGGCAGCTTCAACGCAGCGAGCCAGCGATTGAGCGTGCCCCAAGTCACCGTCTCATTTGGCTGAAAAGTCGGCTGTTGAGGACCGAAATCGCCCCAGGAGATCATCGCTTCGATGAAGGCACGGTCCTCGGCATCCGCAGGCACATCAATGAAGCGCGGCTGCGCGGGAAACTCAGTCCAGTCCTTGCTTTCAGGCAGGGAGCGGATCAATCGCGACAAAGCGCCAGCCAACTCGCGACGTGTGACCACCTGGTCGGGCCTGAAAAAGACGTTGTCTGGGTCCGCGCGCCAGATGCCGGAGAGTGTGAGGTGATTTGCAGCTTCGAAGTGGGGCTCGTCCGCCTTCACATCATGCCAGGGCCAGATGAGCGTGCCATGGCGCAGCAGAGTGCGCTGCACTTCGCGGATGCGTTTCGGCGAAGCGGCGATCTCGCGCGGCTGGAGGCCATCTTTGAGCGACATCGCGGCCACGGTGCCGACCGCGCTCCCGACGTGCATCATCTGGCCGTGCAGACGCAGCGACGACTGAACCATGCTAGTGACGCCGATGTTTTTCGAGCAGCCGAGCAGCCCGTTCATCTTCACCGGCACGAGCCCGCGCAGCGGGAACATCGTGCGGTCGCTGTGCGCGTTCCAGTTGCGTGTGCCGAAGAATTTCGGCTGCCAGGGCTGCGCTGGATCATCCTCGCGATACTTCCGGCGAGTGGGGTGGAAGTCCATGTTGAACTGGTAGCCGAAGACACCATCGAACGGCATCGACTTTGCCCACAGCGGCTTTTCCACCTCGGTGCGCACATCTTGCTCACGCAGGATGTAGAGCGCCTCCAGCCGCAGACCTTCGCGGATGTAGGGCTTCGGTGGCAAGTGATCCGCAGTGCCGTAATCGTCCGCCAGCTTCATGTAGCGGAAGGATTGCGGGAAGTCGCCCACGCGATCATGCGCGGAGGTTTGCAGCCAATACACAAACTCCAGCGCCCGCTGCTTTGCGTCTTCAAACACGATGCGCCGCTGCGCAGGCGACATGGCGACGATGTTTTTCTTCGACGCTCCCGGTTCGTTTTGCTCCAAAGCCTCGACGACATGCTTCGGCAGCGTGCTGAGCGGGTAGTCCTGCGCGGGCCAGTTCAGGACGACGGCTTCGGTGCCCGGCGCGAGGCCGTTGTGATAGCGGTCGATCATGCGCCGATGCGTGTAAATGCACCAGCCCGCCATGTTATAAATGCCGCCGCTGCCGTCCCACTCCACCCACGGCGGAGCTTTCTGCCAGTCGGCAAACGAGAAGTCATCGTAGCGAGCGGGCTTCGGGATCGTGCTGTCCTTGCCAGCTTCACGAAGCAGTGGGCACCAGGAGATCGGATTCATTTCCAGATCACCACCGGGATCGAGTGACTCGGGAGCACTGGGTTCATTGAAGCGGCTTTTCAAATCCGGCCCTGCCATGTAAGCCGCACCGCTGAGTCGGATGATGTCTCCCCAGTCCGTGGAGTCGGCGGTGAGCTTCGCTTTGACCATCAGACTCGTCGGCCCCGTCTGACGGGTCCGGCCAAACTCCACACCAACTACTCTTCCGTCATCCACGAGCACTTTCGAAGGCTCCCAGCCTTTCAAGATGGTGATCTGCCCGTCATACGGAGCCAGCCATTCTTCAAAAATCTGCGCCGCCGCCTTCGGCTCAATGGTGTTGCTGCCGCACCAGCCGTTGCCGGGTTTCGCGAGGCCGTAAGTCTTGCGGTTATGCTGATGGATGCGCTCCAGGATTTCCGCGAAGGCACCGCTGGCCGGGTATTCGGCGCGTTTGCCATTCACGATGGTCCATTCGTCGATGGGGCCGATGCCCTGCGTACAAAACTGGCCGCCGAGCCAGTCGATGTCATTCACCAGCACGATGCGCTTCACCCCCAGCCGAGCGGCCTGGACCGCTGCGGCACAGCCAGATTCATCGCCGCCGACGATGAGTAGGTCGGTCTCAATGACCTCGGCAGCCGCCAGAAACGGCAAAAAGATGAAGGGTAAAAGAAGTGAGCGCATGAAGAGGGAGCAGAATACGGCGTTAATGGGGTCTCCAACTCATGTTCCGCGTTTTTCCATCGCTGCCAATCACCGGGCTGATCGCTTTTTCGATCTGCCAGGCTGCGGCACCGAGCATTGAGAAAGGTCGCGCGCACTGGGCATTCCAGGCTTTGGCGAAGACTCCGGTGCCTGAAGTGAAAATGAAGGCATGGCCGAGAAATGACATCGACCGCTTCATCCTCGCGAAGCTCGAAACAGCAGGATTGCAGCCATCCGCCGAGGCAGATCGGGCGACTTTGATTCGCAGAGTGACGCTGGATCTGATCGGCCTGCCACCGACGCCGGAAGAGGTCGGGGCTTTCATTCACGATGAGTCGCCGCGAGCTTATGAAGCGCTAATTGATCGACTGCTGGCGAGCCCGCGCTATGGCGAGCGCTGGGGCAGGCATTGGCTGGATCTGGCACGCTATGCGGACACGAGCGGCTTTCACAATGATCTCGACCGACCCTATGCGTGGAAGTATCGCGACTATGTCATCCGCAGCTTCAACGACGACAAACCCTATGCGCGATTCATCGCCGAGCAGATCGCGGGTGATGAGGTGGAGGGTGCGGATGAGCAGACGCTGATCGCCACGGGCTTTTGCCGAAACGGGCCGAGCAATGATGATAACATGGGCAAGACGCCGGAGATCATCGCGCAATATCGCGCGGATCAGATGGATGATGTCATCTCCACCACGTCGTCCGTTTTTCTCGGCCTGACGCTCGGATGTGCTCGCTGTCATGATCACAAAACAGAGCCTCTGCTGGCAAAGGATTACTACAGCCTGATGGCGATCTTTGCCGGCACGGAGCGGCTCGGCCTGCCGAGTGGCGCGACGGATGCGAAGGACAAAAAGATCGCAGACCCGGCGAAGCTGATGGCGCTGATCGAGACGAAGCCCGAGGTGCCGCCGACCCATGTGATGCTGCGCGGACTCGCAGCGAACAAGGGCGAGGAAGTCTCTGCCGCAGTGCCCGTCGTGTTGACACGACAACCTTTGCCTTTTCCAAAGCCGAACAAGACATCGCTACGTCGCCGGACTTTGGCGGAGTGGGTCGGAGCACCAGAGAATCCGCTGACCTGGCGCGTGATGGTGAACCGCGTGTGGCAGCACCACTTCGGGGCCGGGCTGGTGATCACGCCGAGCAACTTCGGCTTCTCCGGCGCGAAGCCGAGTCATCCTGAGTTGCTCGACTGGCTCGCGGGGCAGTTCATCGCGAGCGGTGGGAAGCTGAAGCCGCTGCACAAGCTGATGCTGATGTCCGCGACGTATCGCCAACAGTCCAGGCTCGTAGTTCGGGCTTCAGCTCGTGATTCGGGGTCCCAGAGCGGGCTAAAGCCCGAACTACAAACTGACCCGTCCAACACGCTCCTCACGCACATGAACAAGCAGCGCATGGAGGCGGAGGTCATCCGGGATGCAGTGCTCGCGGTGAGTGGAAAGTTGAATCGCAAACCCGGCGGCTCTGGCATCAAGCCACGCATCCGGGCGGAGCTGCTGGACGCGAGCCAGCGGAACAAATGGCCGGTGCTCGCCACCGAAGGAGCCGAGCATTGGCGGCGCAGTGTTTACATCTATGTGAAGCGGCAACTGCTGATGCCGAGCTTGGAGCTTTTCGATGCTCCGACAACGACGGACAGTTGTGCCCTGCGCACGCAAAGCACCGTGCCGACGCAGTCGCTCGTGATGATGAATGATGAGTTCATCGAGGAGCAAGCAGGCTATCTGGCTCGCCGAGCCAAAGCCGAGGCAGGCGAGACGCTGCCGCAGATCGTCGAGCGACTCTTCCTGCTCACACTGGCGCGCAGGCCGACGGACCTTCGCTTGCAGCAGTCACTGGAGTTTTTGCAGTCGCGCGAGCAAGCCAGCGACAAAGAGACAGCGCTCAAGGATCTCGCGCATGTCTTGCTTAACAGCAGCGAGTTTGTTTATATCGAATGATGCCTCCACTCACACGTCGCCACATTTTGCAGCAAGCCGGAGCCGGGTTTGGCGGACTGGCTTTGCAGTCGTTGATGGGTGCAGATGGGCTGCTGACGAATACAAATCCGTTGGCACCTCGCGCGCCGCACTTCGCGCCGAAGGCGAAGTCGGTGATCTTCCTTTTCATGTATGGCGGGCCGTCGCATGTGGATCTCTTCGACCCGAAGCCTGAGCTAGCGAAGTGGCATGGAAAGGCGATCCCGGTGTGGAAGAAGGAGGATGCCTTCATGGGCGGTAAGACGAAGAACGTGGCGATGCAGAGCCCGTATCGCTTTGCGAAGCATGGGCAGGCGGGGATCGACATGGCGGAGGTGTATCCGAACCTCGCGCGTCATGCGGACAGCCTGTGCATGATCCGTTCCATGCATGCGGAGAGTAACAATCACGCGCCTGCACTCTTCCAAATGAACTCGGGCTTTACCCAGGCTGGCAGGCCGAGCATGGGCTCGTGGGTGACGTATGGGCTCGGCTCCGAAAGCGAGAACCTGCCCGCCTTTGTCGTGCTGCTGGACAAGCTCGGCGCACCCGTGAATGGTGCGATGAATTGGTCGAACGGCTTCATGCCCGCCTCGTATCAAGGCGTGCCCTTTCGCAGCAGCGGAGAGCCGATAGCCTACCTCACGCCGCCGAAGAACGTGAGCGCGACGCAGCAGAGAGCGCGGCTGGATTTGCTCAAGCAATGGAACTCTGAATATGCCGGAGCGAACCCGGCAGAGACAGCGCTGGCCGCGCGGCTAAATGCGTATGAGCTGGCTTACCGGATGCAGATGAGCGCCACGGAATGCACCGACCTGAAAGGTGAATCCGCAGCCGTGCGCCAGATGTATGGGCTGGATCATCCGACGACGGCGCACTTCGGCAAAAACTGCCTGCTCGCGCGTCGGCTCGTGGAGCGCGGTGTGCGCTTCGTGCAGGTGTACAGCGGCGGCAATGAAGGCCCAAAAGCCTGGGATGCGCACGATGACTTGAAGAAGAATCACGATCTGCACTGCGCGGAGACGGATGGTCCCATCGCAGCCCTTTTGGATGATCTCAAGATCAGCGGGCTGCTGGACACGACGCTTGTCGTGTGGGGCGGCGAGTTTGGTCGCTCACCCGTGGCGGAGAACGGCAAGGGCCGCGATCACCACCCGAAAGGTTTTACCATGTGGATGGCAGGCGGCGGCATCAAAGGCGGCATGATCCACGGCGCGACGGATGAGTTTGGCTATGCTGCGGTGGAGAACAAAGTCTCCGTGCCAGATCTGCACGCCACGATCCTGCATCAACTCGGTCTCGACCACGAGCAACTCACCTACCGTTTCACCGGGCGTGATTACCGGCTGACGGATGTGAGTGGCGATGTGGTACGGGCGCTGCTGGCGTAAGGGGGGCCAGATGAGTTTGCGGGACACCGTTTGCCCATTTGACCTGACATGCCTCGCGACACACTGTCGCGCCCCGATTCCCATGCTCCCCGTCCCCGAACAACTCGAAATCCTCAAGCGCGGCACTGTCACCATTCACAGCGAGAAAGAACTCGCCGAGAAACTGGCGCGTGGAAAGCCGCTGCGCATCAAGCTGGGCGTCGATCCGACCTCGCCGGACATCCATCTCGGCCATGCGGTGGGCTTGCGGAAGCTGAAGCAGTTTCAGGAACTGGGACACCACATCGTGCTCATCATCGGTGATTTCACCGCTATGATCGGCGACCCAAGCGGCCGCAGCTCGACGCGCCCGGCTTTGACTTATGACGAGGTGCTCGCAAACGCGAAGACTTACACGGAGCAGGCCTTCCTGGTGCTCGATAAGGACAAAACGGAGGTCGTGTTCAACGGCTCGTGGTTCAAAGAGATGCCCTTCATGGAGGTGATCAGACTCAACGCCCGCGTGACCCTCCAGCAGATGCTGCAGCGCGAGGACTTCAAGAACCGCGTGGCGAATGGTACCGAGGTGCGCCTTCACGAGCTTCAGTATCCGATCATGCAGGGCTGGGACAGCGTGGTGGTGCGCTCAGATGTCGAGATCGGTGGCAGCGATCAGCTCTTCAACATTCTCGTGGGCCGTGACCTTCAAAAAGAGGAAGGCATGGAGGCGCAGGTCTGCATGACCTTGCCGCTGCTGGAAGGTCTGGACGGCGTGAAGAAGATGTCGAAGAGCCTCGGCAACTACGTCGGCCTCACGGATGCGCCGAAGGAGATGTTCGGGAAACTCATGAGCATCCCGGACGAGCTGATGGCGAAGTATTACCTGCTCGTGCTCGGCGAGGTACTGGACACCACGATGCATCCGATGGAGGCCAAGAAGCAGCTCGCCGCGAAATGCGTGGCCACCTACCACAGCGAGGATGCCGCCCGCGAATGCCGCGAAGACTGGGATCTGCGCTTCAGCAAACGCGATCTCGCCAGTGTGGAGCTGCCCATTTTGACTCTCAGTGACCGCAAGGACGTGCTCGGCGTGGTGCAGCATGCTTACCTGTCTGTGTTTGATCAAACCATGTCCGGTGGCGATGTGCGTCGCCTCATCCAGGGCGGCAGCATCCAGCTCAATGGCGAGAAGCTCAGCGACCCGAAAGCCGAGCCCGCCTGGCAAAGTGGTGCCGTGCTGAAACTCGACAAGAAGCGCAGCGTGCGTCTGGCGTGATGTGTTCCATTCGTTGCACCCCGCTCTGACAGGCGTATCAAAGACGCCCTGACCCGCCATGCCTTCTGCTTTTCTGCCCATCCTTGATGCCCTACCGGCGCGCAAGTCGCCGCTCATGGAGAGGTTTGGGTCGTTGCTGGAGGTGAAGACGCCCGCACAACTCGAAGCCATGGCGCGCGAGGCCCGGCAGATCACGCGGCGAAATTTTGGCCGAACGATGCGGATGTTTGCGCCGCTCTACGTCTCGAACGAGTGCGTGAACAACTGCTCCTACTGCGGTTTCTCCCGCGACAATGCGAGCATCATGCGGGTGACTTTGACCATCGATCAGGTGGTGAAGGAGGCGCGGCATCTGGTGGGCCAGGGCTTCCGCAACATCCTGCTCGTGGCCGGTGAGCACCCCAAGTTCGTGAGCGATGGCTACCTGGAGGAATGCATCCGTGCGATCCGTGAGTTCGTGCCGACGATCGGGATCGAAGTCGGTCCTATGGAGGCTCCTGAGTATGAACGAATGGTGAAAGCAGGCTGCGAGGGACTGGTGGTCTATCAGGAGACTTATGACCGTGCTATCTATGCAGACATGCATACGGCGGGGCCGAAGAAGGACTTCGACTGGCGCATCGCCTGCCCGGAACGCGGCTATGAGGGCGGCTTCCGACGCATGGGCATCGGGGCGCTGTTTGGCCTGAGTGACTGGCGGCTGGAGGCGCTGCGCCTCGCTGCGCATCTGGAACATCTTTATAAGCACTGCTGGAAGTCCACCTTCACGGTGGCCTTTCCGCGTTTGCGTCCGGCAGCGGGTGGTTTTCATCCGCTGACAGGCTTCCCTGACTGGGCGCTGGTGCAGACGATCTGCGCTTTCAGGCTGATCTTTTCTGAAGTGGGCATCGTGCTGAGCACTCGGGAGCCTGCCCATCTGCGTGATGCACTCGCTCCAATGGGCATTACCAGCATGAGTGCCGGCAGCCACACGGAACCCGGAGGCTACACAGGCGCTGGCAGCGATGACCTGCACCAGACGGTGAAAGGCCGTCGTGTTGAGTTGGTAGAAAAAGACGAGAAAGCCCGCGCCGAGGGTCAGTTTGGCATCGCTGATGAACGCTCACCCCTGGAGGTGGCTGCGATGCTCTCACGCCAGGGGCTTGATGCTGTGTGGAAAGACTGGGACGCGGCGATCCTGGCAGCGGCGTGAAGTGATTTGGATGTCATTCGCCAGGAATCATCAAGCCTAAATAAAAAGCACCCGGCCTTGTGAGCCGGGTGCTGATGATGGAGTCGGTCTGAAACGAGCAGGTCGGATCAGGCGAAGATATCGGTAACTGGCATGCCCTTGTCACCGACCGTGAACGGACGGTTGGAGGGGGACATGACGACTTCGTCCACAGGAAGACCCATGGCGTGGCCGATGGTGGCAAGGAAGTCCTGCGGGCTGGTCTGCTTGTCGGCAGGGCGACGACCTTCCTTGTCGGTGGAGCCGTAGGCAAAGCCGCCTTTGACACCAGCGCCGGCGAAGACGGTGGAGTAGGCCAGCGGGTAGTGGTCGCGACCATCGTTTTCATTGACGTCAGGCGTGCGGCCGAACTCAGAACCGAGGACGATGAGAGTGGACTCAAGCAGGCCTTTGGACTGGAGGTCCAGGATCAGAGCGGAGAACGCTGTATCCAAGGTGTTGCCATTGTTCGTCATCGCGGTGTCGATGGTGTTGTGCATGTCCCAGCCACCCATCTGCACTTCGACGAAGCGGACGCCGCTTTCGACGAGGCGACGGGCAAGGAGACAGCCCTGACCGAAGTTGTTGCGACCATACTTTTCACGGGTCTCGGTGGTCTCACTGGAGAGATCGAAGGCTTTGAGGTCTTCGCTCTTCATGAGCTTGAGGGTCTCGTCGTAGAACTCGGAGTAAGCCTTCACGTCTTCCGTCTGGAACTTCTTCTGGAAGGCGGTGTCGAACTCATTCATGAGGGAGACGCGCTTGTTGAACTGCACGTCGCTCGCAGTGGGCTGGATGTTTTGCAGACCGCTCTCTGGATTGGAGATCGGAATGGGGGACATGGCGGGTGGGAAGAAGCCGGCACCAGGATAGGCGCTGCCGCTGTTCACGACGACGCTGTCTGGAAGGGTCTTGTCCTTGATACGGCCCAGGAAGTGGGAAGCCCAGACACCCATGGCTGGGTGAACGATGGTGCCACGGGGCTCATAGCCGGTCTTCATAATGTAGGTACCGGACTCATGCACGCCAGTCTTGGAGGACATGGAGCGGATGATGGCGAGCTTGTCGGCATTTTCCGCCAGCTTTGGCAGGTAACCGCCGAGAGCGACGATGTTGTCACCCTTGGCTTTGGCTGCTGTGCCGAAGCCTTTGGTGGCGCCTTCTTTCGGGTCAAAGGTGTCGATGTGGGTCATGCCACCGCCCATCCAGAGATAGATGACACGTTTGGCTTTGCCGAAGCCGGGGGTGCCCGGGCCGGACTTGGAGACTGCTTCAGCAGCCGCCATTTTGGCACCAAGGCCGGAGAGGACGCTGACGCCAAGAGACGTCTTGGCGGCGTTGAGCATGAATTGGCGACGGCTGGCGTCGTTCAGGCGGAGGAGTTCGGTTTTCATAGGTAAATTAAGCTGAGATTTCGGTTCGGTCTGTTGGTCGTTTACTGGATGAACATGAATTCGCGGGTGTTGATCAATGCCCAGATCATGTTGGCATAGCCATCTTCACCTTGGGCGAGATTGCGCTTGGCGATGTCCTTCTCGTTCATGGTTGGCTTGCGGTTCATGATGGAGAGGAACATGGCTTCCACCTTCTCAGATGGGTCACGAACCTTTTCCATGTTGCGGAAGATGAGGGAATCCGGGCTGGTGAGCATCTTCTGCGCCTTGCCGTTCATCATCATAAGAACCTGGGGGACGTTGCCGACCTTCGAACTGCCGTCGATGAGAGCGCGGGGGGATTGGCCGAAGTCGATGAGGAAGTGGCCGTTTGGCGCAGGCTGCGGCAGCTCGGCGGAGCGCATGAGGCGCATGCCTTCGTAGCTGAGAATTTTGCCTGGGCCGTCGGTGGCAGGAGCTGCGTCTTTAGCGCCCTTCTTGCTGTCCATCATCATGTCTTCACCAGCCATATCGAGGCCACCACCCATGAGGGCGTTTTCCTTCTGCTGGATCTTGCGATAGGCGTCATATTTGATCAGGACGGTCTGTGCATCGACGGTGTCGAGGTTGAGGTCGATGGACTTGGCGTACAGATCCTGGAGGGGAGCCTTGAACTGGTCAGGCTGGCCGAGCACGAGGGTCATGTAGCTGTCCCAAGCCTGCTCAGCAGTCATGCGGCGAAGCATGGGTCCCTGGAAGTAGTATTTGTCACCCATGGGGATGTTTTCGCTGGTGGCCTCAGACTGGTAGGCGCGTGTGTTATAAACGATGCGCATGAACTGCTTGAGGTCGAACTTCACACGAACCATCTCGGAGGCGAGATGCTTGATGAGTTCTGGGTTGGAGGACTCCTCAGGGGTGTCGAGATTGGTCACTGGATCGACGATGCCGATGCCGAAAGCGCGTTTCCACATACGATTGGCGATCGCCATGCCGAAACGTGGGTTCTGGGGATGAGTCATCCAGTTCGCGAAGGACTCGCGCAGCTTTTCTTCGTTCTTTTTGCTCTGCTTATAGGCTGGGTTGCTCTTATCAGCAGGAGACCAAGTGACGAACTTCGGCTCCACTGGGTCACCAGGCTTGGCGTCTTTGTATTTGTAGTCGTGAGGCAACTTGGTGCCGTTCATGTCACGATCTTTGATGGCGACACGGTTGGCTCCAATGTAGTTCTGAAGGCCGTTGCGCAGGCGGCGGATGTCGAGCGAAGGGTTAGCGGCGATCATCTTTTCGATATCGTCCATCAGTGTCTTGGCACGGTCACCGTTGGCAAAGTCTTTGCCACCGAGGCGGGTGGTGGTGGCACCGAAGAAGGCGGCCATTTCGTAGAACTGCTTCTGCGTCCAATCAGCGAAGGGATGGTCATGGCATTGGGCGCAGGCCACGTCTGTTCCGAGGAAAACGGTCAGAGTGTTGGCCAGATTGTCCAGAGGCATGCCGGCATCGCGGAGGAGATAACCAGCAGCGCCATTGTAGGTGCCGTCGGGCTTCTTGTCCCACATCTTGCCGGTGGCAGTCATCATGTCATAAACCATCTCATTCCAAGGACGGTTTTTGGCGATCTGCTCTTTAAGCCAGCCGATGTAAGGGGTGCCACGGACATTGTCCTGCTCGAAGTTGTCCTTCACACGAAGCATCTCGGCGAAGTAGTTGTAAAGATGTGCCTTGTAGCCATCCGAGTCGAGAAGCTGGTCGATCAGCTTGGCGCGCTTGTCAGCACCACCGGCCTTAATGAAGGCGACAGCTTCGTCGTGGTTCGGAATACGGCCAGCGATATCGAGATACACGCGGCGGACGAATGTTTCGTCAGAGGCGGGTGGGTTCCAGCCAGTGATGGGGGGCTTGCCAGCCTTGATGCGGTCTGGATTGGCACGCTTGAGACCATTGGCGACGAGCGTGTCCACCTTGGCGGCTGCCTGAGCGACAGTGGCGTTGGCCATGAAGCTGGGAGAGGCCCCATCAGCGGCAGGTGCCTCAGCAGGCGTGGCAGCCTTGGCGATGGACTGATCTTCTGCCGAGAGGCGAGTCAGGGCGAATTTGTGCAGGGCTCCGTCCGCCGTCTGGAGGACGATGTCTTCACCTTCGATTTTGACGAAGGAAGCGCTGACTTGGCGGCCTTGGACGTCGGTCCAAGTGCGCACTTCCGCGGCTGTGGCGGACATGCACAGACCGGCGGCGACGAGGCCTGCGAGCAGTGTGGTTTTGGTGTTCATGAGGTAGGGTGGGAGGTGGATTGATGTGACTCCGGCGTCGAAAACGGGTCAAGGCGGAATGTATTAGGGCAAAAGTTTGGCTTTTTTGACCCCCAAAAAAAACTTTCCCCCGAACCCACCTCAGAAAGGACGACCTCCTCGCCCATTCCTAAGGAAGGCCTCATCCAGATGGCGGGAAAGACGCTTGCGCCTTCGTCCCTTTGTGTCACAGCCCGCCATGCTCGCACTCATCACCGCCGCCTGGCGGTTCATTTGCCAAAACGACCTCCCCACAATCTGGCGCGCCCTCATCAGCCGCGATGCTCATCCGTTGCTCCAGTTTGTGAAATACGGCCTCTGTGGGGTGGCAGCGGCGATCACACACAATGGCATCATGCTGGCGCTCTCACTCACGCTCTACCCTGCTGGAAAAGGGATGCTCGTGGATGGCCAAGTCATTTCCGAGGCACTCCGCAGTCACAATCTCGTGCTCAACAACGCCATCGCCTGGCCCTTTGGGACGGTGGTCGCCTACTTTCTGAACATCGCCTTTGTCTTCACTCCGGGAAGGCACAGCAAGTGGGTGGAGATGGTCCTCTTCTGGATCATCAGTGCCATTGGCTTCTTCCCAGGTGCCTTTGTCGTGCATTGGCTGGCGGAGGGGCTCGGGTTCTCCTCCACCGTTTCGCAGCTCGGGTTCATCTTTACCTCGGTACTGGTGAACTTCCTTTGCCGGAAGTTCGTGATCTTCAAAGGCTGAGCCGCCATGAAAAAGGGCACTGACGCAGATCACATCAGTGCCCCTAAGTCTCACAGGACGAGGCTATTAACCCAGATCGCTGATCGCCACCGGCTTGCCGCCGAGCTCGGCGCTCTTGTCGGAGGCAAAGATAACCTCGAAGCTGCGCAGGGACTCCTGGAAGCTGGTGAGCGGCATGTCTTTGCCTTCATCCAGCGCATCGAAGAAGGCCTGGAATTGCGACTGGTAGGGATGATCGCTCACGTCGCCGCTGTCGAGCATGTGCATGGAGAGTTGGCCCCAGGCTTTTTTGTCGGTCTTCAGCTTGTTCGAGTGGATCTTGTTGTCGAGCAGGCTGCCCTCGCTGCCGACGAGGTGGGTGTGGAAGTAATAGGGCTGGAGGCAGTCCACCACGGCGGCGGTTTTGCCCACGGCTCCGTTTTTGAACTTCACCAGCGTCACGCTCGTCGTGTCATATTCATAGGGGGCGAAGATCTCGCTCTTCGACTTCGTGCTGTAGCTCGTGACGCTCTCCACCTCGCCCGGCATGACCATGAGCAGGGCGTCCAAAGCGTGGCAGCCAGCCGTGAGCAGGGCGCTGCCGCCGTCTTTCTTGCCGATGTTCCAGCGGAACTGACCATACCACGGGCCGATGCCGTGGTAGTAATCCACTTCGCCGTAGTGAATCTCACCGAGCAGTCCTTCATCAATGATCGCCTTCGTAGACTGGAACTGGCCGGAGTAGCGGCACTCGAAGCACACGCAGCCCTTCACGCCATTCGCCTTGGCGGCGGCCACGATCTCCCGCACTTCCTGCAGCGAGTTGGCCATCGGCTTTTCTAAAATGATATGCTTCTTCGCGTTCGCGGCTGCCACGGCCTGATTGCGGTGCTGGCTCGGGTAGCTGGTGATGTCCACCACGTCGATGTCCGGGTCCGCCAGCATCGCGTCGATGTCCTGGTAGGCCTTGATCTTGCCGCCATGCTTCGCGCTCAGTTCCGCTTCATCCAGCGGGCGTGACGAGTAGATGGCCGTGACCTGGGCCTGTTTGGTTTTATTGATAGCCTCGATGTGGGCGGTTGCTGCCCAGCCGTATCCGATGACGCCGACGTTGTATTTTTTCATGGTGAGAGTGCAGAGAAAGCGAATCCCGTTGGGGTTTGCAATGCCGCAGTGAGATACCCGTGTGACAAAGCCAGCCTTTCAGCGAAATCCACCCCGCCGCTTCCACGCTTGCACCGTGCCGATTCGCGCCCAAAGTCGCGGCCCCCTCAAACTTAACCGCACACTCACCATGGCCGACATCTCCACCAGCGCAGCAGACAAGAAGGAAAAGGAATATTTCACCAACGTGCCCCAGGCCGCCCCAGGCTTCTTCCTCAAGGGCTGTCACCAGTATGACTGG
Source organism: Prosthecobacter sp. (assembly GCF_044378005.1). Lineage (GTDB taxonomy): Bacteria > Verrucomicrobiota > Verrucomicrobiia > Verrucomicrobiales > Verrucomicrobiaceae > Prosthecobacter. Next base: position 26,781 of record NZ_JBILYB010000033.1, on the reverse strand, counting down.
GGTCTCAAGAATCGCCTCAGCAAGGTCTTCAATCCGAAGGATGGCCGCACCGTCATGCTCGCCTTTGACCACGGCTACTTCCAGGGCCCGACCTCCGGCCTGGAGCGCGTGGACCAGACCATCATGCCGCTCGAACCGTATGCCGACTGCCTTATGCTCACGCGTGGCATCCAGCGCAGCGTCATCCCAGCCAGCACCACAAAAGCCATCGCGCTTCGTGCATCCGGCGGCACCTCGATGGTCAGCCCCTTCGAAGAATGGGAAGGCGAGATCGACGGCAAGAAAGCTAAGTTTGGCCGCCCAGGATTCGAGCCGCTCTCCAATGAAAGCACCGCGCTGAACATCGAAGAAGCCATCCGCCTGAATGCCAGCGTGCTCGCCGTGCAGGTGTTCATCGGCAGCGCTTACGAGCGTCAGTCGCTGAAGAATCTGACCGACCTCGTGGATGCCGCATCACGTTATGGTATCGCCGTCATGGGCGTGACCGCCGTGGGTCGTGCGATGGCCCGCAATGCGCAGTATTTCCGCCTCGCCACCCGCATCATGGCGGAGCTCGGCGCGAACGTGGTGAAGTGCTACTACACCGACACGGAGTTCGACACCGTGACCTCCTGCTGTCCCGTGCCGATCGTGATCGCCGGTGGCAAGAAGCTGCCCGAGCTCGATGCGCTGACGATGTGCTACAACGCGATCCAGCAGGGTGCGAACGGTGTGGACATGGGCCGCAACATCTTCCAGAGCGATGCGCCGATCAGCATGATGCAGGCGGTGCGTGGCGTGGTGCATGAAGGCCTCACACCTGAGCAGGGCTTCCAGATGTACAACGACCTCAAGGCCGCTGGCACGAAGTAATTCCCCTTCCCCGATTCCGAGGCCGCCGCGGTTCATCGCCCGGCGGCCTTTTTCGTGCCTGCGTCCGATTCAAACCAATCCTTGTCCGATGAGGCCGAAGTCTGATATCGTTGGTTTCCGTCCACCATGAAAACCATCCTCGCGCTCCTCTGCGTCTCTGCGGTCACCCTCCAGGCCGCCACGCAAATCACCTGGAAACGCCAGCAGCTCCACGGCGATTTCTATTCCGAAGGCGCGGCCATCGGCGACATCAATGGCGACGGCAAACCCGACGTGGTCTCCGGCCCCTTCTGGTGGGAAGGCCCGGCGTTTGAGAAGAAGCACGCCTACTACGAGCCGAAGATTTTCAGCATCAATGGCTACTCCGACAACTTCTTCGCCTACGTCCATGACTTCAACGCGGACCAGAAGAACGACATCCTCATCCTCGGCTTCCCCGGCAAGGAAGCGCGGCTGTATCTGAATCCCGGCACGCACGACGACAAACCCTGGCCCATGCACATCGTCGCCGACGTGGTGGACAACGAATCGCCCGTCTTCACTGACATCACTGGTGATGGCAAACCGGAGATCGTGTGCAGCACCGGTGGAAAATTCGGCTGGTTCGCCCCGAACTGGGCCAAACCCACCGAGAAATGGCCCTTCGTCGCCGTCACGGATGATTTGAAGGTCGCCAAATTCACCCACGGCCTCGGCGTTGGCGATGTAAATGGGGATGGAAAGCTCGACCTCCTCGAAGCACGGCGGTGGTGGGAGAATCAAGGAGCGGGAGTTGCCAACTCCCGTCCGGACTTGGCAAGTCCGGCTCCTTGGACGCAGCACAACTTCGCCGCCGGAGTCGGCGGTGGGGCGCAGATGTTCGCGTATGACTTCGATGGCAACGGCACGAACGATGTCTTTACCTCATTGGCCGCGCATCGCTATGGAGTCGCCGTCTTCCTGCAAACCAAGAACCGAGAACCGGGAACCGGGAACTGGACGCGGCGAATGCTGGCGTCCGAGCAGCCGCAGGACAACGACTACGGCATCGTCTTCTCCCAGCCGCACGCCGCGTATCTCGCGGACATCGACGGCGACGGCATCCAGGACATCGTCACCGGCAAGCGCTACTGGGCGCACAACGGCCATGATCCCGACGAGCGTGGCCACCGCGTCATCTACTGGTATCAAACGAAGCGCGACGGCAAAGGCGGTGTCGATTTCGTCCCGCACCTCATCGACGCGAACACCGGCGTCGGCGTCGATGTGCAGGTCGGCGATGTGAATGGCGACAAACTGCCCGACATCGTCGTTGGCAACAAAGCCGGCGTCTTCATCCTCACGCAGGAGCGGAAGGACACCACTGCCGAACTCACGCCGAAGAAGCTCTACGGCCCCGCACTCAAACCGCAGGCCGAATACGCCAAAGGCCAGTCGCCCGCCGATGCGTTGAAGTCGATACAGCTCCCCGGTGGCTTCAAAGCCGAGCTCATCGCCGCCGAGCCGGACCTCGTGCAGCCGATGGCCTTCACCTTCGACGAGCGCGGGCGGATCTGGGTCGTGGAGGGGAATAGCTACCCGAAGCCCCGCGAAGTCGGCCAAGGCCAGGACCGCATCAAAATCCTCGAAGACAAAGACGGCGACGGCACCTTCGAGACAAAAAAGATCTTCTGCGAAGGCCTGAACCTCGTCAGCGGCATCGAACTCGGCTTCGGCGGCGTGTGGGTCGGGGCGGCACCCTATTTGATGTTCATCCCGGACAATGATTATGATGACAGACCAGACCCCATTGAAGGCGAAATGGCGAACCAAGTTCCTGGCCTGAACTTTACAGCCAAAATCCTCCTCGACGGCTGGGGCAGCCAGGACACGCACGAAACGCTCAACAGCTTCATCTGGGGCCCCGACGGCTGGCTTTACGGCTGCCACGGCGTCTTCACACACTCAAAGGTCGGCAAGCCCGGCACGCCAGACGACCAGCGCATTCCCATCAATGCCGGCATCTGGCGTTACCATCCCGTGCGGCATGAGTTTGAAATCTTCGCGCACGGCACCAGCAATCCCTGGGGGCTCGATTACGACCAGCATGGCGAGTTCTTCGTCACCGCCTGCGTCATCCCGCATCTCTACCACATCGTCCCTGGCGGGCGGTATCAGCGGCAGGCGGGGCAGCACTTCAATGCGCACACCTACGAGGACATCAAGACCATCGCCGACCACGCGCACTACGCTGGCAGCCTGCGGCCCGATATCAACTTCGACAAAACCACCGGCGCGGGCTTTGCCAACAACGACACCAACGCCCTCGGCGGCGGCCATGCGCACTGCGGCCTCGCCATTTATCAGAGCAGCCTCTTCCCGCCGACCTATCGCAACCAGCTCCTCTTCGGCAACCTCCACGGCCATCGCCTCGTCGCGAACTACACCGACGTGAAAGGCAGCAGCTACATCGGCAAACACGCCGCCGATTTCCTGCGGTCGAACGACATGCACTTCATCCCCGTCACGCAGAAAGTCGGCCCCGACGGCGCGCTCTATGTCAGCGACTGGAGCGACCAGCAAATCTGCCACCGAGGCAGCAACGCCGTCGAAAACTGGGATCGCAGCAACGGGCGGATCTACCGCATCAGCTACGACGGCTGGAGGCCGTGGAAGGGTGATCTCGCCAAGGAAAGCGATGTAGCACTCGCGGAACTCGCCGTGCAGACGGAGAACGAGTGGGAATCGCGGATGGCGAGAAGGGTGCTGATGGAGCACGGAGTTAAAAGGAACTTACTCTCAGGCCCAAATGGCACTCCTTTAGCCACTGCGATCCAAACTATTCAAGGTGGCGTCTGGTATTCCTCCAATCCCAGGGACCAAGCCATCAAGCTGCGCGCTCTATGGACATTAGGGGCGCTGGGCGTGGAAGCCAGCGTTCCTGGTGATTTTCATGCTGACCCAAACGAACACACTAGGAAATGGAATATTCGATTCATGACCGAGCAATGGAAGGAAAGAGCAAAGAGAGGGAACCTGAATCTTGCATCGCCTCCACAAAATCTTTTGCCTAGCGTGCCCCAAGAGTCATCCCCCATCGTCCGCCGCGAGCTCGCCTCCGCGCTCCAGCGTCTTCCCATCGATCAGCGCAAAGACCTCGCCACCGCCCTCCTCAAGCACGGCGAGGACAAGGACGATCCGATGATCCCGCTGCTCATCTGGTATGGCATCGAGCCGCTCGTCGCGGCGGACCCGGTGGTGGGGATGCAGCTCGCGAAGGTGTCGAAGCTCGAAAAGGTCACGGGCTTCATCTATCGCCGCCTGTCGGCCGAGCCGGAGGGGCGGAACGCGCTGCTCCGGGCCTTGGCGGGGTTGGAGAGCGCCACCACCGCCCAGCCTGAAAAGGGCAGTAGCCAGCCGGCCACTGGGCGAGAGAACCCCAAAAAAGGGCCTGCCAAACCCCAAAAAGTGCTCCCCGAGCCCGGGAAAAAGGGTGCCGACTCCGCCAAAGGGGGCTCCGACCCTGAAAAAGGGGGCACCCACTTTCCAAAGGTGGGCGGGAATGTTCCAAAGGTGGGCACCCACCTTCCCAAGGTGGGCGGGGATATTCCAAAGGTGGGCACCCACTTTTCAAAGGTGGGCGGCCATATTGCCAAGGTGGGGACCCACTTTTTAAAGGTGGGCGGCCATATTCCAAAGGTGGGCGGCCATATTCCAAAGGTGGGAGTCCACTTTCTCATGGTGGGAGCCCAACTTCTCGTGGTGAACGCCTCCTTTGCCGCGGTGAAGGCTGATTCTCCGGCTTTCAGCCCGGAGGAGAAGGAATCCATCCTCGCCTCCGTGGTGGGGGCCGCCAAGGCTGCCGGGAAGCTCGCTCCGCCTGCCGACTGGCCCGCCATCGCCGCCGGGCTGCGCGCCGGGGCCACGCCGCGCACCCTGGAACTCGTCCAGGAGCTGGCCGCCCTCTTTGGCGACACGACCGCGCTGGGCGAGTTCCGCGCCACTTTGGCGGATGCCAAACGGGCCGCAGGCGAGCGACAGGCCGCGCTTTCCCTCCTGATCCAGGCGGGCGATGCCGGGACGGCGAAGGTGCTCCAGGGGATGCTGGCGGACACGACCACCCCCGGCGGACTGCGCCGACAGGCCCTCCAGGCGCTGGCCTCCCTGAAAGACGCCGAGACGCCCAAAATCCTCGGAGCGCTGCTGCCGAAGCTCCCTGCGAATGAACTGCCCGATGCCATCAACACCCTCGCCTCGACCAAGGAAGGCGCAAAGGCGCTGCTGAAAGCGGTGGAGGCGAAGACGTTGCCGAGCACCGCTCTTTCGCCCTTTTTGGTGCGCCAGCTCACGGCCTTCGATGACGCGGAGATCGCCGCTTTGATCAAATCCGCCTGGGGCGATGTGAATGCACCGAAGGCCGACATGGCGGAGCGGGTGAAGAAGTATCGCGACCTGCTCACGCCCGCCGCTTTGGCGAAGGGCGATGCGGCGAAGGGCAAGACGATGTTCATGGCCACCTGCGGGGCCTGCCACAAGCTCTTCGGCGAAGGCCAGAACGTGGGGCCGGACATCACGGGGAGCAATCGCGCTGACCTCGGGTACCTGCTGGAAAACGTGCTCGATCCGAATGCGGTGATCGGGAAGGACTACCAGCTCAACCTTTTCACCATGAAGGACGGCCGGGTGATGAGCGGTGTCATCAAAGGGGAAAGCGCGGCGGCGGTGAAGATCGCCATGATGGGCGGGGTGGAGTTCACGCTGCCGGTGGCGGACATCGCGAAGCGGGAGGTGTCGAAGCTCTCGACGATGCCGGAGGGGCTCTTTGATGCGCTGCCGCCGGAGATGGTGGTGGACTTGGTGAAGTATCTTCAGAGTTCCGTAGTTCGGGCTTCAGCCCGTCCGGACGGCCTAAAGGCCGAACTACGAACGGTCGAAGGAGCGCTCGAAGGCGAGACGCTCAAGGTCATCGCCAAAACAGGTGGCAACACACGCATCCAAGGCATGGGTGGCTTTGGCAACCGTTGGAGCGGTGGCTCCCAGCTCTGGTGGGTCGGTGGTCAGCCGAATCAGAAACTCACGCTCGCCCTCCCCGTCAAGGAACCCGGCAAGTACACCCTCAAAGCCGTGCTCACGATGGCCCGCGACTACGGCATGATGAGCATCACCCTCGACGGCAAACCCGTCACCTCCACCTTCGATGGCTACCATGCCGACAAAGTCATCCTCACCGACGAACTCGACTGGGGCACCCACGACCTGACGGCTGGCGACCACCAGCTCACTTTCACCCTCGCTCCGCCGAATCCTGCGGCAGCGCCGGGGAACATGGTGGGGCTGGATTATGTGCGGCTGGAGAGGAAGTGACCAATGCGCGACCTCCACTCCACCAAGGCCATGTGGCTGAAAGCCTGGCTTTTTCTTTTCATCGGCCTGCTCTCTGCCGCAATCCTGCTGGTGGAGCACTGGAGCTGGCGCACGGCGCTGCTGCTGACGCTGTGCGTGTGGGGCTTCTGCCGGGCTTACTACTTCGCTTTTTATGTGATCGAGCACTGGGTGGACCCAGCCCACAAGTTCAGCGGGCTGGGGCACTTTCTTTCCTGGTGGTGGCGGCAGAGGCGGCGCTGAGGAGGCTCAGTCGTTGTAGGCGGCTTCGCCGTGCTCGGCCTGGTCGATGCCCTGGTTTTCCTCTTCAGCAGTGACGCGAAGTCCGCAGATGAGGCCGACGATCTTGATGATCACGAAGCTGGCGACGCCGGAGAGGATGATGGTGTAGAGGGCGGCAAGGGCCTGGGTGGTGAGCTGGGGGATGATCTCGAAATCTCCGAGACCACCGGCGAAGTGCTTGGAGCCAAAGACGGCGACGAGCAGGGTGCCGACGAATCCGCCGACACCGTGGACGCCGAAGACGTCGAGGGAGTCATCGTAGCGGAAGGTTTTCTTCAGCTTGGCGCAGGCGATCCAGCAGATGATGGCGGAGGTGGCTCCGATGCAGAGGGCACCGATGGGGCCGACTTTCCCAGAAGCCGGGGTAATGGCGGCGAGTCCGGCGATGGAGCCTGTGGCGATGCCGAGGGCGCTGGATTTCCGAATGACGAGCCACTCGATGCCCATCCAGACGACGGCGGCGGTGCAGGCAGAGAGATGAGTGACGATGAGGGTCATGGCGGCGCTGCCATTCGCGGCGAGCTGGCTGCCGGCATTGAAGCCAAACCAGCCGACCCAGAGCATCCCGGCACCGACCATGGTCTGCGGGAGATTGTGCGGCAGGAACTGCGCCTGCGGGAATCCACGACGTGGCCCAACGACGATGCAAAGCACGAGCGCGGCGACGCCTGCGGTGATGTGGACGACGATACCGCCCGCGAGGTCGATAACGCCGGTGAGGCCGAGGAAAGAGCCCGCCTTATGCCAGACGCCGTAGCAGCAGGGCACATAGACGACGAGGCTCCAGAGAACGGAGAAGAGCATGATGGCACTGAATTTCATGCGCTCGGCAAAGGCACCGATGAACAGCCCCGGCGTGATGAGGAAGAACATCATCTGGTAGGCGAAGTGCAGCAGCTCGGGGATGGTGGGGCAGTCACTGCGGACGGAGGTGGTGGTCACACCATGGAGGAACATTTTATCAAAGCTGCCGATGAATGAACCGCCATCGCTGAAGGACAGTGTGTAGCCACAGACGAGCCAAACGAGGCTGAGTACGGCGGTGAGGGCGAAGCACTGCATGAAGATGGAGAGCACGTTCCGAGCCCGCACGAGGCCTGCGTAAAAGAGCGCGAGACCGGGGATCATCATGAAGAGCACCAGCGCCGTGGAGGTGAGCAGCCAGGCGGTGTCGCCGGAGTTGATCGTGGAGTCGGCGGCGGAGGCTGTCGTCGTGATGGCGAGCAGTGCAGCGACTGTGGGCAGGGAAAAGCGAGGGCGGCTCGTGCGGAAGTACGGGAGTTGGAGCATGGTTGGCTGGTTGGAGCCGGAGTGCTTATCAGATGAGCCTTTCCTGCCACCAGACATTTATGGATGAATTGATCTCATCCAAAGGCGCGAGATTGAGCAGCCAAATTCACACTCGCTTCAGCGCCGTGCGCACCATGAGCAGCTCCCCCACGTTTTCCGCCGTGAGCAGGCCGATGAGGCGGCCGGTGATGGGGTCGATGACTGGCAAGGCAGGGCAGTTTGAACCATCGAGCGCCGAAAGCGCTTCAGCGAGCTCCATGCGGCCCGGCACCTGGAGTTCACAGCGCTCCAAAATGAGATCGGCGGGGTGCAGCGGACCGTGTTCGGACAAGGCGCTGATGAGCCGCTGCCGCGTGACCATGCCGAGGAGGTCGCCGTGAGCATTGACCATGGGGAAGTCATGCTGGTTGCCCGCGAGCAGCAGGTCCACGACATCTCTCAGTGAGGCTGCGGGAGGAATGGAGCGGAAGTCCGTGATCATGGCGTCCTCGACGCGCATGCCTTGGAAGGCCTGGCGCTGCGATACTGCATTCGCCTCCTGCCCGGCAGCCATGAAGACGAAGAAGGCGATGAGGATCAGCACCGGACTCGCATGGCCGGACATCAGCATCCACAAACCCGCAACGACCGCGATAGCCTGCCCGAGGCTGGCCGCCCAACGGGTGGCACGTTCGAAATCGACGAAGAACCCGAGCAGCGCCCGGAAGACACGACCTCCATCCATGGGGAAGGCGGGGATGAGATTAAAGGCGACCATCATGAGGTTCCACACCATGAGCTGCTCCCAGAAGCGTCCGCCCTGCTCGAAGTGCAGATCGGGATTCATGACCATGCCCAGCCCGAGAAAGGTGGAGATGATCACCGCGATCACGACATTCACCAGCGGCCCGCAGATCGCGACGACGAGTTCGTGCATGGGCTTTTCGGGCATTCTTTCCAGACGAGCGATACCGCCAATGGGCAGCAGGGTGATGTCCGGCGTACGGATGCCATACGCTCTGGCCGCAAAGACGTGCCCGAACTCATGAAGCAGCACGCAAAGAAAGGCGGCGGACACGAAGAGCACGGCATTGATCGCACCCGCCGTCCCCTGCCCTCCGCCCATGCCCTGGAAGGCCACGAAGGCGAGGAGAATGAAGAACGTAAGGTGGATGCGGACTTCCGTGCCTGCGACGGTGCCGAGTTTGAAGGACCATTTCATGACGGAGAGTTACGTCTGGTGTCGCCATCCGGTCAAAGGCGGAGATATGCGGCGAAGTAGGTGAACACTCCATGGCGTCCAACGCGCATTTCACACAGTTTTTGTCGTGGCAAAGGATGATCGTGCTCGTCTAGCATGACCCGAGCCCCAACCAGGGCGCATCAATCCCATGCCCAAACTCGCCGCCTTCCCGAAAGCCTTCATGGTCGCCCTTTGCAAAGAAGGGACGATGACCGTCTCCGAATGGATCAAGCTCGCCGCCACGCTCGATGTGCAGGGTCTGGAATGGTATGCGGGCTTTCTCGAAATGGCGGATGAGAAAAACTGGCCGCGCTTTCGCCAGGAAGTCGAGGACACCGGCAAGGTCATCCCGATGATGTGCTGCTCGCCCGACTTCACGCATCCTGATGCGGCTTTCCGCGACAAGGAGATCGCGAAGCAGAAGCGCTGGATCGACATGACGCACACGCTCGGTGGCAGCTACTGCCGCGTGCTAAGTGGCCAACGTCGGCCGGAATTGACGCTGGATGAAGGTGTGAAGCTTGCTGCGGACTCGATTTATGCCTGTCTGCCGTATGCGCAGGAGCGCGGCATCACGCTGATCATCGAAAACCACTACAAGGACGACTTCTGGGATTATCCCGAGTTCGCGCAGAAGATGGATGTCTTCTGCAAACTGGTCGATGCCGTGAACCACCCAAACTTCGGCGTGAACTACGACCCCTCGAACACCTACCTCGCTGGTGAGGATCCCATCGAGCTGCTAAAGCGCGTCTCTCACCGTGTCGTCACCATGCACGCCAGCGACCGCTACCTCGCTGAGGGCACCATCGAAGACCTGCGCAAGGAAGAAGGCGGCGCGCAAGGCTACGCCAAACGCCTCCGCCACGGCGAGATCGGCAAAGGCCTCAACGACTACGACGCCATCTTCACCGAGCTGAAGAGCAAGGGCTTCAACGGCTGGATCAGCATCGAAGACGGTGTCGATGGCATGGAGCAGCTCGCGAGGAGCGTGGAGTTCTTGAAGAAGAAGATCGCACAGCATTGGAGCTGAAAATGACCGCGACTTTCGTGGTTCAAGCACGTTCACCAAACTCGCTATGACCATGAAAGCCCTACTACCTCTCCTGTTGATCGTCACGCTGTCTCAGGCAGCGGAACCCTTGCCGCGTGCGTCCTACTACAAGAACGGCGAGATTCACATCACCGTGCTCGGCCAGCCGGAGACGAAAGCGATCACTAGCGGGCATTGGGACTTCAAGCCGTCGTGGTCGATCACGGGCGATCATCTCGTGTTCTTCCGCCGCTTGAAGGACGATCCGGACGTGAACAAGTGGATCACGACGATGTGCATCATCAACACCGATGGTTCCGGCTTTCACCAGCTCAGCGACGGCACGTTCACCGACTTCAATCCCACCTGGACACGCGACGGCAAGAACACACCCGTGTGGAATCGCAAACTGCCCGGCAAGCTCAGCTATCACATCATGGCGAGCAAGATCGGCGGCAAGCCCGGAGAAGAGATCCAGCTCACCAATCCGAGCTACCATGCGTGGGTTCACTCCGCCGTGCGCGATGGCCGACTCTTTGTGTCCGCCACGCCGACAAACCTCGGTCGCGGCTACTACCTCATGACGCGAAATCCGGGCAGCGAGCCAAAGTTCGAGCGCGTGACCTGCGAACTCGCGCCCAAAGGCATCCTCGACCGCATCAGTGTGTCGCCGAGCGAGACGAAGATCTGCTTCGATTATCAAACCGGCTTCAAATACGAGAACTCGGGCCGCACGCTCTACGTCGCGGACTTCGATGTGACCAAACGCACGATCACCAACCTCAAACCCTTCGCGAACGCGGAGGGGAAGAAGGTGTGGTTCGCCTACCCGCGCTTCACAAAGGGCGAAACGTCCATCGTCTATCATGCTGGTGGCAAACTCTTCCTCTACACGCTCGCCGATGGCTCGACGAAGCAGGTCTCCACCGAAGCCAAGGCCGACTACCGCTATCCTCACGGCGAAGCCACGCCGAATTAAGTCGTCCGCCATTACCCTCATCTTCGTCTCCCTTTCCACATGAAACAAACCATCCGCCGTCACTTCTCCTTCCTTCTCCTGATCACCACTGCGACACTGCATGCCGAGGTGGCGACCAAGAAACTCGCGCCTGTCTTGCAGCCGTATGTCGATAGCAAGACGCTTGCGGGGGCGGTGGTGCTGGTGGCTGATCCTGACAAGGTGCTGGATGTCGAGACGGTGGGTTTTGAGGATGTGGCGGCGAAGAAGCCGATGCAGACGAACTCGATGTTCTGGATCGCTTCGCAGTCGAAGCCGATCACGGCGGCGGCGTTCATGATCTTGGTCGATGAAGGCAAGGTGAGCGTCGATGATCCCGTGGAGAGGTATTTGCCGGAGTTCAAAGGGCAGAGGGTGAACCTCAGCACCGATCCGAAGAAACCCGAACTCGTGGCTCCGCGTCATCCGATCCTCGTGCGTGAGGTGCTCAGTCACACGAGCGGGCTTGATTTCAAATCGCCGATGGAAGCCCCAACGCTCGATTTGAAGCCGCTCGCTGAGCGTGTGAGCAGCTACGCGAAGATGGCGCTGCTTTTCCAGCCCGGCAGCAAATCCAAATACTCCAACGCGGGCATCAACACCGCTGGTCGCATCATCGAAGTGGTCAGCGGCATGAAGTATGAAACCTTCCTCGCCGAACGGCTCTTCAAGCCCCTGGGCATGAATGACACGACCTTTTGGCCGAACCAAGAGCAGCAAGCACGCCTCGCGAAGTCCTACAAGCCGAACGCAGCCAAGGACGGCCTCGAAGAACTGCCCGTCGGCCAACTTCTCTACCCGCTCGACAGCCGCGAGCGCTACCCGATGCCCGCAGGCGGCCTGTTTTCGACGGCGAATGACCTGTCGCTCTTCTACCGCATGATGGCGAACGGGGGCACCTTCAATGGCGTGCGAATCCTCTCCGAAAAAGCCGTGCAGACGGCGACCAGCGATCAATCCGGCGAAGCAAAATCGAACTATGGCTTCGGCTTCGGCACCGATGGCAAGTCCTTCACGCACGGCGGTGCTTACGGCACGAACTCGCGCTACGACCGCGAGAACAAGCTCGTCACCGTCTTCCTCGTGCAGCACGCCGGTTGGTCCGGCGATGGCAAAAGCATCCTGCCCACCTTCCAAAAAGCTGCGACCGCTGCCTATGGCGTCAAAGGCAAAGCGAGTGCTCCGACACTCAACATCGGCATCAACAGCGCTCCTGCCTCCGTCTTGAAGCCACAGCCTGCTACGAAATGAGAACGCCTCTCCTACTTCTCTGCCTCATCGCCTTCACTTCACCCCAGGCTGCCGATGCGCCGGTGAAGCCTGTTTTGAAGATCCAGCCGGGCAAGGTCATCGTGCCGACGGATGCCATGCGGCGCATCTGGGGCGAGCTGGTCAGCATCGATCTCAAAACTCGCAGCGGCACATTTCGCAAAGAAGGCACGGATGAGATCATGCCTTTCACCGTGCTGCCGTATGCCGAGTTGTATCACCATGCGGCGTTCGGCGATTTGCAGGACTACCGCATCGGGATGCGCGGCATCTTTCGCATGCACGAGGCTGCGGATGGTCAGTGGACCTGGCTGACTTACATCCAGGACCAGATGAACATGATGAACGGCCACAAAGAATACTTCTACGTGGACAGCATCGACTCCAGCGCCGGCACCCTCACGGTGACGCAGGCGAACGCGGACAAGAGTTTCGTTCGTGAAAAGGGCATCCTCATTTCCACGGACGCCGAAACGAAGGTTTGGAAAGACGGCCAGCCAGCGACCTTCGCCGACATCAAGATCGGCGATAAGATACGCACCGAGACGCACGGCATCGGCAAGGGCAAAACGCAGATGTGCTGGAACGTCTTCCTCGATGACGCGAGCCTGCTCAAGTTCCAGGACGCTCAAAAGGCTCTCAATGCCAAGCGACTGGCCGAAGAAGGCGCTCCTGGCTATGCGGACGTGGTCGATGGATCGACGCTCGAGCTGACGCTTTTCTGGGAGAGCAATGAAGTCGCCCGCAGCCTGAAAGCTGGCCAAAAAGTGCGTGTGGCACCCGCTGGCGCGGATCGGAAAGCAACATCTCCAGCAGTCAACGGCGTCATCGCCGCCGCGAAGATGCAGGGAAACCTCGGCAAGCTCACGGTGAAGCTCGATGCGCCTTCCGCAGGCTTCGTGGTTGGTGGAATCACACGCTTGTGGCCATGAAGACTGCCAGCCTGCTCGCTTTGCTCCCGCTTTCGATCCTGCACAGCGCGACGCAGGATCAAGCGAGTGCGGCGTTGCATTCTTTTGTCGAAGCGCATTGCGTCGAGTGCCACGACAGCGAGACGAAGAAAGGCGGTCTCGATCTCACGTCGCTGAAGCTCGATTCGGCGGGCTTTGATGCATGGGTGCAGGTGCATGATCGTGTGCGAGCGGGCGACATGCCGCCGGAGACAAAACCACGGCCGGAGGCGAAGGAATTGGATGCAGCGATGGCATCTCTGTCGCAGCAACTCGTGGCGATGGACACTGCGCGTGAGCTTCGCGATGGGCGCACGGGCATGCGCAGGCTGAGCCGGGTGGAGTTTGAGAATACGCTGCGCGATGTGCTCGCGCTGCCGGCGCTGCGGGTGGCTCATGAACTGCCGGCGGATGGGAAGGCGCACGGGTTTGATCGTTCGCCTGCCGCGCTGGACTTTTCATTCGTGCATCTGGCAAAGCATTTGGCGGCGGTGGATGCGGCGCTGAATGCGGCGACGCCGGCCTTTGTGGAGAAGCCGCCGGTGTTCACCTTTCGCTGGTATCCGTGGAGCACGACGGTCATCGGCACGCTCACGGGGTTCAAGGAGGCCATCGGTTTGATCGGCATGACGCGGGATGAGACGTTCTACGCGAAGTCATCGCGCATCACGGATGATGAGCCAAAGGCGACGGCGATCGGGCTGTTCCGACTGGGAGATGAATCGGCGCGGTATCGCGTGAGTCCGTTCACGCCGGTGCTCGATGGCGTGCATCGCATCCGCGTGAGCGGCTATAGCTTCGCGTGGGATGGAAAACAGGTGGTCCCGACGCAGGCGCATGGTGCGGTGAGTTTCGGTATTTTGGCCAAGGGGCTGAACTACGGCACGGTGGATCTGCCGCCGAACAAGGCGGGTGCTGTGGAGTTGACCGCGTGGCTGGAGCGCGGCGGCGGCATGACGCCGGGCGTGCCTGATGAGCTGATGTTCACGCCGGAGACCTGCGAGCGTCTGCCGCACTATGCGCAGACAAAACAAGGCATCCGCGAGGACATGCACGGCCCGCCACATCCGGCACCGGGCGTGGCGGTCGAGTGGATCGAAATCGAGGGGCCGCTGCATGAAACATGGCCGCCTGCGAGCCAGCGGGCGCTCTTTGGCGAGCTGCCGGTGAGCGTGTGGATGGCGGAGAGCGGCCTGCCGAAACCGGTGCAGCAAATCTGGCCTCGCGGTCGCGCGAGCGGTTCGCAGCCGAAGGACAACACCTACGGCACGCGCAACGAAAAGCGCCCCGTGGTGCAAGTCGTGAGCACGGCTCCGCACGACGATGCGCGGCGGCTGCTCACGAGCTTTCTGCGGCGTGCGTTTCGTCGTCCGGTGAAGGATGCGGAGGTGGCGAGGCACCTGGAGGTTTTCACCATGCGGCTGACTGCGGGCGATTCATTTCAGGATGCGCTGAAGGAGGCGTATCGCGTGGCACTCACGTCGCCGGAGTTCATGCTGCTGGGGAGCGACCTCGCATCGCGGCTGAGCTATTTTTTGTGGGCGGGGCCGCCGGATGAGGAACTCATCGCGCTGGCCGAGAGTGATGAACTGCGCAAGCCCGAGGTGCTGCGTGCGCAAGCCGAAAGAATGCTGCGCGATGCCAAGGCGCGGCGCTTCATCGAGAACTTCACGGGTCAATGGCTGCGTCTGCGCGAGATCGATGCCACGCAGCCGGACAAGACGCTTTACCCGGAATTCACCGGGCTGCTGCAGGAGTCGATGGTGGCGGAGACGCGGGCGTTTTTCACCGAGTTGCTGAGCAAGGACCTCGGCGCGGTGCATTTCGTGAAGTCGGACTTCGCCATGCTGAATCAAACGCTCGCACGGCACTACGGCATCGCCGGCGTGACGGGGCATGAGCTGCGGCGTGTGAGCCTGCCGTCGGATGCGCTGCGCGGACCATTTCTCGCGCAGGCCAGCATTCACAAAATCACCGCGAACGGCACCACCACCTCGCCGGTGCGGCGCGGGGCTTTCGTGCTGGAGCAAATCCTCGGCATCGTGCCGAAGCCGCCGCCACCGGGCGCTGGCAGCATTGAGCCAGACACGCGTGGCACCACGACCGTGCGTGAGCAGCTCGCGAAGCACAAAACGCTCGCCACCTGCGCGGGCTGCCATGCGCAGCTCGATCCGTATGGCTTTGCGCTGGAGCGCTTCGATGTCACCGGCGCTTGGCGGGATCAATATCGCGCCAGTCATGCACGCGAGGACTTCAGCCGCATCGTGAATGGTCGCGGCGTGTGGTATCACTACGACAAGCCGGTGGATGCCAGCGGCGAACTCGCGGATGGCCGCGCCTTCCACGACTACGCCGCGCTGCGCGACATGCTCGCTGCGGATGAACGCGGACTCGCGCGTGCCTTTGTGCAGCACCTCATCGTGTATGCGACGGGTGCGCCGGTGAGCTTTGCTGATCGTCGCGAAGTCGAGCGCATCCTCGACCGCTCCGAAGCCGCACATTACGGCGTGCGCACCCTTTTGATGGAAGTCATCCTCAGCCAGCTCTTTGCCAAACCATGAACATCTCCCTCCGCAGCCCGCTGAACCGCCGCACGCTGCTGCGCGGCGCCGGAACCACGCTGGCGCTGCCCTTCCTCGAATGCATGATGCCGCGCCTCGGTCATGCCGCAGCGCCGCAGCCGCCGCGACGCTTTGTCGGCATGATGACTAACATGGGCATCCTGCCGGAGTTTTTCTTCCCCACGCAGTCCGGGCGCGACTACGAGACCACGCCGTATCTCGACATCCTGAAGGCGCATCGCGAGCGCACGACCGTCCTCTCCGGCGTGTCGCTACCCGGCGTGGACGGCGGACACGAGGCGGAGAAATGTTTCCTCACCGGCGCACCCGGCGCGAGCCGCGGCTCCTTCCGCAACAGCGTCTCGCTGGACCAGGTCATGGCGGAGAAGACTGGCAGCGCCACGCGCTTTCCATCGCTGCCCGTGATGATCGGCACGGGCAATCTGAGCCTCTCATGGACACGCAGCGGCTCCATGATTCCGCCCATCACCAGCCCCGTCGCGCTGTATCAGCAGCTTTTTGTCGAAGACACCGCCGAGGGCCGCGCGGAGTCCCTGCGCCGCCTCCAGCGCGACCGCAGCCTGCTCGATAGCATGAGAGATCAATTCAAAGCGCTGCAACAACGCGTCGGCGCGAATGACCGCGATCGCCTCGACCAGTTCGCCACCGCCATCCGCGATCTCGAATCCAGCCTGGCCGCCAGCGAGAGCTGGGTGAACCGCCCAAAGCCGAAGACGACCACCGCGCCACCGAAGGACACCGCCGACGTGAACGACTTCAAGGCCAACGCCCGCGCCATGCTCGACCTCGTGCGCCTCGCGCTCGAGACCGACTCGACCCGCATCGTCACCGTTTGCCTTTCCACCGGCAATCTCACCCCCAAAGGCATCGCCGGAGTCAGCAGCGGCACACACCCGCTCACGCATCACGGTAGGCAGCCGGAGAAGATCGCCGAACTCCGCCGCATCGAGGAAGCGCACTTCCAGTCACTCGCCGCATTCTTCGACGGCCTCAGCGCGACCCAGGAGCAGGACAAGCCCCTGCTAGACCACACCGCCTGCCTCTACGGCACCAACATGGGCAGCGCCAACGCCCACTCCAACGACAACCTGCCCACGCTGCTCGTCGGCGGCAGCTTCAAGCACGTCGGGCACCTCGCCTTCGACAAAAAGAAGAACTACCCGCTCTCCAATCTTTATCTCACCCTCCTCCAGCGCCTCGGCATTGAGGCCAGCAGTTTCAGCAGCGGCACCAGCACCATGCGCGGGCTGGAGATGGCTTGAACGCAAACGAGAGGAACAAGTGCACACGACAAGCCAAACGGGTTCACTCTCCGAGTGATGCTGAAAGCGATTGCTCCATTCGACTCCAAGTCGCAACGATAACCCAACCATGAAACATCTTCTCTTCCTTGCTCTCTTCACCACGTCGCTGCTCTCCCAAGAGCCGGAGCGCATCCGCGATGTCATCTACACGAAGCACGATGGCGTGGCGCTGACGATGGATGTCTTCAAACCGGCGCAGCCAAACGGTGCGGGCATCATCAAGATCGTGAGTGGCGGGTGGAAATCGAACCACAATGGCATCAGTGACGGCGGATGGCCCAAGGCGGGCTACACAACCTTCGTCGTCGTGCATGGCACGCAGCCGAGGTTTCAGGTGGAGGAGATCGTGGCGGATCTGAATCGTGCGGTGCGTTTTGTTCGTGCGAATGCCGCGTCCTATGGCGTGGACCCGCAAAAGCTCGGCGTCACGGGCAGCAGCGCGGGTGGTCACCTCAGCCTGATGCTCGCGACTCGCGGCGGACCGGGCGATGCGAAGGCGGCCGACCCGATTGATCGCGAAAGCAGCGCGGTGAATGCCGTGGCGTGCTTCTATCCGCCCACCGATTACCTGAACTGGTTCGAGCCTGGAGACAACGCCGTCGGCATCGGCAAGCTCGAAGCCTACGCGGCTGCTTTTGGACCCAAAGCCGCCACGCCGGAAGGCCGCGAGGCACTTGGGCGCGAGCTGTCGTCGATCTACTGGGTGCATAAGGAACAGCCGCCCATCTTCATCGTGCATGGCGACGCCGACCCGCAGGTATCCATCACGCAATCCGAGCGCTTTCTGAAACGCTGCCATGAAGTCGGCACCGTGTGCGAACTCGTCATTCGCCAAGGCGCAGGCCACGGCGGCTGGCAGGAGATGCCGCAGGACACCGAGCGCATGGTCGAGTGGTTTGATCTCCAACTCCTCGGCAAACAGCCCGCGCAGCCCTTCACGCTGAATGTCTCCTCGCTCCCGAGCACACCGGTGAAGAAGAAGTAAACTGACGTATTCCGCACACTCATTATCGGAATGGGCAGGCATGGCCCTCCGGCGCTTGCTGCTGCGAAGAATAGAATGTTGTGGGATGGCCTGGAGTTCTCAGACTTCGGCATGATGGACATCCTCGGTTCTCAGTGGAAGTCAGCCGGTGAGAATCCAACTGAACAAGGGAATCGATCTCATCCGCGCGAGAGTCGCATGCGCCGTCGTTGCTAAGTTTCGTGCACCTTCCTCAACGGCGCGGATGAGATTGAATTGAACAAACGCGCAGTTTCACCTCACCCGATACGCCTCCACCTCGGTGGTGAAGGCGAAGGTGTTGGGGAAGTTGCCCGCCTGCTGGGCGTGGTGATCGAGGTAGGTGAGGCGGATGTAGCGGGCCTCGGCATCAGGGAATGAGAGTGCGGCGCGCTCGGCCTTGGCGAGCGGGAAGGCGTGTTTGCCGACCTCGCGGAAGGTTTTGCCATCGGTGCTGAGGGAGACGGCGACGGTTTTGGTGGAGCCGAACTCCGGGGCACCAAGGCGGATGAGATTGATCGTTTGCGGTTGCTTGAGATCGATGGTGACGTGCTTGGGAAAGGTGTCTGAGTTGCCGGTGGCGTAGCTGTTCGGATTGAAGCTGGCCCATGAGCCGTCCGTGAGTCCGGTGTCCCAGCCGTAGGTGTTTTTGTCGCTGCTCTCCCATTTGCAATCGCGGGCGAAATTGCTGCCGAGATCGGGATCGACGGGCCAGTGGGTGTGGAAGGCGGTGGCGGGCAGGCCGTCTTTGTCCATGAGGTTGGCGATGGCGAGTTTGCTCCACGCGAAGCGCGCGCGGCGTGGCTCGGGTACTTTGGCGGAGGTGATCACGACGCTGTCACCGTCGATCTTCGCTTCCGCAGGGTGGAACATGCCATCGCGACCCGCGATCTCGAAGTGCGTGAGCGGTTTGCCATCGCGGGAGGCGAGGCCGCTGGCGGCGTGGTCGAACTTCACACGGATGCCCGAACCTTCGATGCTGTGGCTGGCGTAAAGCGGGCCGTTGGGGTCGATGTCGCTCTGGCCATAATCCTTTGCGAGCGCCCAGAGGGAGAGGCGGCGGGCGACTTCCTTTTTCTTCGCCGGATGGATGTCCGGCACCTCGCCGATGTCAGAGATGGTGGCCATGCCGGTGTGCGGAATTTTGAGGCACTCACGCTGGGCCTGCCAGAACTGCGCGAGGATCTCGACATCCTCGGTGCCATATTGATAAGGGGCGATCTGCACGAAGTAGAAGGGCAGATCTGGCTGCTGGAAGACGCTGCGCCAGGAGGCGAGCAGGGCTTTCTTTTTGTCGGTATAGACGAAGCCTTCGCCGTGATTCGACTCGCCCTGATACCAGATGGCTCCACGGATGGCGAAGGGCACGAGCGGGTGGATCATGGCATTGTAAAGAGCGGTGGGCGTGCCTGCCCCGGCGGTGAGTGTTTGAGGTTGAGCGGGCATCGCCGGGACAGCCTGTTTCTTCGCCAAGGCGTCACGAACCGCCTGCGACCACTTCTCCACGGCCGCGAGGTGTTTTTCGTTCGCGGCGCAGTAGGAGTCGCTATCGGGAAGCTTGGCTCGGGTGTCGGCGGTGAAGGCTTTGAGTTCAGGCACAGCGTCGAAACCTTCGATGCTCGTCCAGGGCTCGATGCGCGTGCCGCCCCAGGCACTGAGGATGATGCCGACGGGCACCTTCAGCTCTTCATGAAGCTTCAGCCCGAAGTAGTAGCCGATGGCGGAGAAGGTGGCTGCACTTTCGGGAGAGCTGCGAGCCCATGCGGCGGGGACATCGTCCTGTGGCGTGAGTGCGGTTGTCTTCGGCACTTCGATGAGGCGCAGGTTCGGATGTGTGGTGTTTGGGATGTCGGCCTTCGAGTCGGGCTTCATCTGCATCTCCCACTCCATGTTGGACTGGCCGGAGGCGAGCCATACTTCGCCAACGAGCACGTCCTGCACGCTGACATTGCCCGCTTTCAGCACCTGGGGCTCGGCATTCGCGGGCATGGGATCGAGCTTCACCATCCACTTGCCACTCGCATCGGCCTTTGCGGACTTCTTTTGCCCGGCGAACTCGACGACGACTTCCTCTCCCGGTGCGGCCTTGCCCCAAACCGGCACGGCTTTGTCGCGCTGGAGGACCATGTGGTCGGTGAAGATGGAGGGCAGCTTCACGGCTGCGGAGGCGCTGCTAAGCGTGACGAGAAGGGCGAGAAAAAGGGTGGGCTTCATGGCGGAGCCGCTTTCTACAAACTCGCTCGTCATGTTTCCAGATTATTCTCCGCTGCTGCGTTCCCAGGCACGAAGCCGGGCATCGAGCCAGAAGGGAAGCAGCGGCACAAGCGACGCGAGAAACAGCCCTGCCGCTCTCCAGATCGACCATTTCCCTGCGCGCATCGCGAGTGCGAGCGTGAGGCAGAAGACCACAAACAGACCGCCGTGGATGCCACCGACGATCTTCACGGCGAGCGGCTGACCCCAGACATACTTCAGCGGCATGGCCACACCGAGGAGCAGAAGGTAGGAGATGGCTTCAGCGAGTGCGGTGCGGCGGAACCAGCGGATGGAGGAGGCGGCGGACATGGGAGGGGGAGACTCCGATCTGCCTCATACCAGCACTGGTTTCACGCGAAAAAGTCCCTCTACTTCGCCGGGCTAAGGGTTTGCCGAAGCCTGTCAAGGTTTGGTTAATAGGACTTGAGTCGTATAGTGGATATTATATACTCACCATAATAATAATGACATCCAGACCATTCATCGGCCTTTGGGCAATCACGCTTCTCCTCTCGGGGGTAGCGCTGCCGACGCTGGCCTACCTGGGTAGTTTTGAGGAGAGCGACGGGTATCGCATCCCCGGCATCGGCGGTGTTGGGAACATCACTTCCCTGAACTTTGCCGGAGATGCGCAGTTTTACCTGAACAACCTCTCGACCAACGGGCTGACGGGAATCGTGGCTCCGGGGACCTACCCAAACACCCTGGGTGACAACAATCACGGTCAGGACCTGAGCCGCTACAATGCTGGCCAGTATGGCACCGGAGGCGGAGGACCGGGAGGATCAGCAGCGGACATCGCGGACAACACTGGCCTGTGGCGGGCGCTCGCAGGTGGCAGGCTCAATGAAGACATCGGCGCGCCCGTGTATCAGGGGGGGCAGTTCCAGCGTGATTATGTAGCTGCCTATGGCTACACAGGAGCTCACAGCGGCTCCCAGGTGCTCAACCTTCTGGCCTACGATCAGAACATGAGCTACGCCTACAGTCTCGATTCCCGCGACTTTGATGGAACCAACCCGCTGAGCACGAGCGACATGCGCATCGACCTCAGCTTCTGGACTTGCCCGACAGATGCTGATGACGGCATTGCCATCGGAGCAAACACAGTCGCCATGAGTTTCCGTGACTCGATCGGCCAGATCCTGGTCGATGTAGGGTACACGGGCGACAATTTGCTTCAGTATCGGGCGGGGGGCTCGTCAACCTGGCAGACGACCAGCATCAGTCTCGGCACGCAGGGCTGGTCGGAGATCACGCTCAGTCTCAACACCTTTGCCAACAGCGTCAGCCTGTCCGCCCGAGGCTTTGATGACAACAATTCGATCCTGAATACCTCCACCACCGTGCTGACGGATGAACTCTTCGGCTTCGACACAGCGAACGTTACCGAGATCCAGTGGTCCGCGACGGACGTGGACGGCTTCAAGAATTTCTTCGACGACTTCAACTTCAATCTCACCGCCGTGCCAGAGCCGGGGAGTGCGGTGCTGGTGCTGCTGGCGGGGTTGTTTGGGATGAGGCGAAGGCGCTCGGCTTGATTCCTCAGGAAGTCGGAAACAAGGCGTCGAGTTCCTCGGGCTTGGTGATCCAGAGAAACCGGTCACGGCTCAGGGTGAACCCATATTTGCGGTTCACCCGCATCTTGAAAAGTGGGTCGGCCCCCGGGTTCCAGGACATCTGATACCCCTCAAAACGCTTCCGATCCTCTTCGGGCATCAAGGCCAAGAATTCGGACAGGGTTTGAGGAAGCGGTTTACCCTCTTCCTCCAGGAGATACAACACACCCGCCATCCCATGCACCAGGCCTCCCAGCGGTTCCGCTTCTCCGTAGTAGTATTGGAATGAAAAAACGAAGTAAACAGGATAGGCCACTACCGCCGCCAGGAGGAGGAAGACGATCAGACAACCTCGTTTGACCTCTTTTCTCATACCCCTCCCGCCTTCATCTCCCCCATCAGCCATTCACAGGAGCGCCAGGCGAGGGCCATGATGGTGAGGGTGGGGTTTTTGTCGGGGTTGCTGGGCATGACGGCTCCGTCCATGAGGAAGAGATTCTTCACGTCCCAGGTCTGGCAGTATTGATTCGTCACGGAGTCGGCGGCCTTTGAGCCCATGCGGGCGCAGCCGACTTCGTGGATGATTTCTCCGGGGCGCTGGATGGCATCGCGTCCGCTCTGTGGCTTGGCTTTGCCTCCCATGCCTTCGATCAGCTCGGCAAAAGTCTGCTGCATGTGCTCGGCCTGCTTGATCTCGTGGTCGCTCCACTTCCAGTGAAAGCGCAGGACGGGGATGCCCCATTGATCGACGACTTTGGGATCGAGCTCGCAGTAGCAGTCGTCGTTCGGCACCATCTCGCCGCGTCCGCTGAAGCTAAAACTCGCGCCGTAGTAGCGGCGGGCGTCTTCCTTCAGCTTGCTGCCGTAGGTGCCGGGGCTGGTCTGATCCAGCAGGCTGAAACCGCTGACGCTGGGCATCTTCCGGCCACCACCCATTTCGATGTGATAACCACGCGCAAAGCCGAGTTTTGAGTGCTCGTTCACGAGCCACCAGGGCGAATAGACGTGCAGCCCACCGGCTCCGTCTTCATTCAGCAAAGGGGCATCTTCCAGAGCGGGGATGTGCGCACCGAGCTTCGTGCCGACGCTGTCCATGAGGTTCTTGCCGACTTGGCCGCTGCTGTTGGCTAGGCCGGCGCTGTCCTGGGATTTTGAGTTCAGCAGGATGCGGGCGGTTTCACAGGCGCTGGCGGCCACGATGACCACGCGGGCCTTTACCACGGCATCACGACGCGTCTTTTTGTCGATGTAATGCACGCCGCTGGCCTTGCCGTCCTTCATCACGATCTCACGCACCATGGCATCGGTGATGATGTCGAGATTCCCCGTGGCGAGTGCGGCGGGCAGGAGGACGGTCGTGCTTTGGAAATTCGCCCGGATGCTGCACCCGCGGAGGCAGTCGGTGGCCCAGAAGCAGGGCGCGCGCATCATCATGTCTTTGCCGATGATCTCCTGGGCCTTCGGGTTGTTCGGGAAGAGCTGCTTCGGCAGGTTTTTCCAGTCCAGCGGTTGGCTGAGCACAGCGCGATGCGCAGCCACGATGGGCACGCCGCTCTTCTTGCCCGACTTCTTCGCCATGAGTTCGCCGAGGCGCGGCTTCGGTGCTGGCAAAAGCACACCGGGGGAGGAGTTCGGCGCGTTGGGGATGCCATCGTTTTCGCCATAGACGCCGATGAGTTGCTCCACGCGATCATACCACGGCGAGATGTCTTCATAATTGATCGGCCAATCGACGCCGAGCCCGTCGCGCGACTTCGGTTTGAAGTCGAACTCGCCGAAGCGCAGGGAGATGCGGCCCCAGTGATTCGTGCGCCCGCCGAGCATCCTCGCGCGCCACCACCAGAAGGCTCCCTCGGTGCCATCTTTGTTCGTGTAAGGCTCCCCAGGCACCTGCCAGCCGCCGACATTGGCATCGTAGAAGCCGAAAGGCTTGTCCGGGTTCCGCTCCGCACGCAGCGGGGCCATCTCGGGCGTGTTAAACATGGCCGTCTCCGTCGCGGGCTCGTAGTTCCGGCCCGCTTCGACCATCAGTACCTTCACGCCATGCAGCGCCAGAATGAGCGCCGCCATGCCGCCTCCCGCGCCTGATCCGACGACGATGACATCATATTGCGGCTGGGTTTTGCGGTCGGTGAGGAGGGGCATGGCGGAGTTGTTATCAAAATCTCCGCCCGATGTCTCCTGAGAACTTTGAGCGTCACAGTTCCAGCATATTTTGGTGCCCGAGTCAGTTACGCTGGCTGTGATGATCCAGCTCTTTACACCGCCCGCTCCAGCTTCTCGTCGATGCGGGCGACGAGGGTGTCGAGGAGTTCGCTGTTGCCAAAGCGCTCGACGACGCCGGCGAGGAAGCCTTCGATGATGAGCTTGCGACTTTCGCTGTCGCTGATGCCGCGGGCTTTGAGGTAGAAGAGTTCTTCGTCGCTGATCGGGCCGCTCGTCGCACCATGGCTGCATTTGACTTGGTCGGCGTTGATTTCGAGGCCGGGGAGGCTGGTGGCTTCGGCTTCGTTGCTGTTGAGAAGGTTGCGGCAGGTCTGGTAGGCGTCGGTGTAGTGGGCTCCTTCATCGACGATGATGAGGCCGCTGAAAATGCTGCGGGATTGGCCGTAGAGGGCGTTTTTGTAAAGCAGGTCGCTGGTGGCGTGCGGGGCCTTGTGACGCTGAAGCGTGCGCTGATCGACGATCTGCTCGCCGATGGGCAAACTGACGCTGAGCATGTCGCTGCGGGCACCTTGGCCGACGAGGTCGCTCACGCTCTCGCTGCGGCTGAAGGCGGCACCGAGCTGCACCTGGAAGCTTTTCACACTGGCATCGCGTCCGGCGGTGATGCTGGAAAGATGCAGCGCCTGGGCGTCATCGGCCAGTTCCTGGCAGGCGGCGTAGGTGATCTTGCTGCCGCTGCCGCCGACGAGATCGGCGATGGCGATGCTGAGTCCGCCTTCCCCTTCGAGACTGCGGTAATGATCGACGACGCTGACCTCGGCGTGATCGCCCGTGACGATCAGCGTATGCGGAAAGATGGCCGCGTGGTCGCCGACGACCCAGTGGAAGATTTCGACCGGCTTTTCGATGACGACGCTCTTTGGCACGATGATGACGGTGCCCGCTTTGACATGCGCCAAATGCAGCGCGGCGAATTTGCCGGAACCAAGCGCCTGCTCGCCTTTCATGAAGTGCTGCTGAAGCACGTCAGCGTGTGTTTTGAGCGCTTCCTCGAAGCTCACGCAGACGACACCGGCAGAAAGGCCGACGGTATCGGACTCGACGAGCGTGTCGTTCACGAACACAAAACGTGCCGCGCGTTCTTTGAGACCTTCGGTGGCAGCGAGAGCAGCCTGGATGTTCGCAGCAGTCGGTGAGACGGCAGGCGAGTGATCGGCGAGTTCGATCTTCTTCGCGCTGGAGTAGCGCCAGTTTTCGTCTTTGAGGCCTGGAAGAGGCAGAGACTTAAATTCGGTCCACGCAGCTTCGCTGCGGGCATGGAACCAGCCGGGAGCGGAGGATTCGTCGCGTGTTGAAGCGATGATTTCGAGGCCGGAAGGAGCAGGAGATTCGGGAGTTTGAGACACAGTGACAGGTGTGTGTTTGGAAATAGGAACAAGTGCGGCGGACATGGCGAACAAAGTGTGCGGCTGCTCTTGATCAGCCGACGCTGCCTTCCATTTCGAGGTCGATGAGGCGCTTCAGCTCGACGCTGTATTCCATCGGGAATTCCTTCACCAAGTCATTGATGAAGCCGTTGACGCTCAAACTCATGGCTTCGGCTTCGGTGAGGCCGCGTTGCATGAGGTAGAAGATTTGGTCGGCGCTGACCTGGCTGACGCTGGCTTCGTGCTGGGTGCTGTGCTGATTGCCACGGACGCTGATGGCGGGGTAGGTGTCGGTGTGGCTGTTGCTGTTGATGAGCAGGGCGTCGCACTCGGTGTTGTTTTTGCAGCCTTTGAGGTGCTTCGGGATGTGGACGAGGCCGCGATAGGTGCTGCGACCTTCACCAATGGAGATGGATTTGCTGATGACGTTGCTGGTCGTGTCATCGGCGGCGTGGACCATCTTCGCGCCGGTGTCCTGATGCTGGCCGCTGTTCGCCAAAGCGATGCTGATGACTTCACCACGGGCGCGTTTGCCTTTCATGATGACGCCTGGGTACTTCATGGTGAGGCGGCTGCCGATGTTGCAGTCGATCCAGCGCACTTCGGCGTCTTCCATGGCGATGCCGCGCTTGGTGACGAGGTTGAAGACGTTGCTGCTCCAGTTCTGCACGGTGACGTATTGGATCTTGGCACCTTTGAGGGCGACGAGTTCGACGACGGCGCTGTGCAACGTGGCGGTCTCAAACTTCGGCGCGGTGCAGCCTTCCATGTACATGACCTCGCTGCCTTCATCGCAGATGATGAGCGTGCGCTCGAACTGGCCGAACTGCTCGCTGTTGATGCGGAAGTAAGCCTGGAGCGGGTGCTTCACCTTCACGCCGGGCGGGACGTAGATGAACGAGCCGCCGCTGAACACGGCGCTGTTGAGCGCGGAGAATTTGTTGTCGCCGGTGGGGATGACTTTGCCGAACCATTTTTTGAAAATCTCGGGGTGCTCTTTGAGGCCCTCACTGCTGTTCACAAAGATGACGCCCTGCTCGGCGACGGCGGCTTTGATGTTCGAGTAGGCGGCCTCGCTGTCGTACTGCGCCTCGACGCCGGCGAGGAATTTGCGTTCCTGCTCAGGGATGCCGAGGCGGTCGAAGGTCTTCTTCACGTCCTCGGGCACGTCGTCCCAGGAGCGCTTCGGCTTCTGGCCGTCGCTGAGGTAGTAGCGGAACTCGTCGAAGTGGATGTTTTCGAGGTCCTT